>NZ_JAOCQD020000003.1:0-300000 GCF_025290835.2 Aquabacterium sp. OR-4
CCCCGCCGCGCAGCGCGCTGGCCGCCCTGACGCTGGGCGCCATCGGCGTGGTTTACGGCGACATCGGCACCAGCCCGCTCTACACGATGAAGGAGGTGTTCGCGCCGGCCACCGGGGTGCCGCTGGATGCGCCGCACCTCATTGGCGCGGTGTCGTGCATCGTCTGGGCGCTGATGCTGGTGGTCACGCTCAAGTACGTGATCCTGATCCTGCGCGCCGGCAACCGCGGCGAGGGCGGCGGCCTGGCGCTGGCCGCGCTGGCGGCGCAGTCGGTGGGTGATCGGCCGCGCCTGCGCCGCGCGCTGCTGTTGCTGGGGGTGGCCGGGGCCACGCTGTTTTATGGCGACAGCATCATCACGCCGGCCATCTCGGTGCTGGGCGCGGTGGAAGGGCTGCAGGTGGTGGCGCCCGAGCTGGCGCCCTTTGTGCTGCCGGTGGCGCTGGCCATCCTGCTGGGCCTGTTTGCGGTGCAGCGCCTGGGCACGGCGGTGGTGGGGCGGCTGTTCGGGCCGGTCATCGTGCTGTGGTTTCTGGTGCTGGCGGCGGCCGGGGTGGCCCACATCGCGGCGCAGCCCGGCATCCTGGCGGCGTTGAACCCGCTGCACGGGCTGCGGTTTCTGGTGGATCGCGGGCCGGGCGTGCTGCTGGCGGTGGGGGCCATCGTGCTGGCGCTCACCGGCGCCGAGGCGCTGTATGCCGACATGGGCCACTTCGGCCGCCGGCCCATCCAGTGGGCCTGGTGCGGCCTCGTGCTGCCGGCGCTGGCGCTCAACTACCTGGGCCAGGGTGCGCTGCTGATGGCCCAGCCGGCGGCCATCGACAACCCGTTCTTCCGCATGTTTCCGCCCGCGCTGATCTGGCCGGTGCTGGCGCTGGCCACGGCGGCCGCGGTGATCGCCTCGCAGGCGGTGATCTCGGGCGCATACTCGATGACGCGCCAGGCCATCCAGCTGGGCTTTCTGCCGCGCATGGCGGTGCGCCACACCTCGGCGCGCGCGTCGGGCCAGATCTACCTGCCGGCCGTGAACTGGCTGCTGGCCGCCGGCGTGGTGGCCGCGGTGCTGGGCTTTGGCAGCAGCAGCGCGCTGGCCGGCGCCTATGGCATGGCGGTCACGCTCACGATGACGATCACCACCGTGCTCACCTTCTTTGTGGTGCGCCTGGGCTGGCGCCTGCCGGCGCCGCTGGCCTGGGGGGCCACGGCCTTTTTTCTGGCCATCGATGCGCTGCTGGTGGCCGGCTGCGCGGTCAAGTTCTTCGATGGCGGCTGGTTTGCACTGGCCATCGGCGCGCTGCTGTTCGGCCTGATGCACACCTGGCAGGCCGGGCGGGCCGGCGTGCTGGCGGCCATCCGCCGCGACGGGCTGGACCTGCAGGCCTTTGTGGCCACGCTCGATGCCCGCAGCCTGCCGCGCTGCCAGCGCGTGGCGGTGTACCCGGTGGCCGATCCCACGCTGGTGCCGCAGGCCCTGCTGCACAACCTCAAGCACAACCAGGTGCTGCACGCCACCAACGTGGTGGTCACGGTGCAGTTTGCCGAGACGCCGTGGGTGGACGACGCGCAGCGCGTGCAGCTCGAGCCGCTGGGCCAGGGCTTCTGGCGCGTGCAGCTGCGCCATGGCTTCATGCAGCAGCCTGATCTGCCGCGCGCGCTGGCGCAGTGCGCTGCCATGGGGTTGGTGGTGCCGCCGTTCGAGACCAGCTGGTTTCTCAGCCGCGAAACCCTGGTGCCGGCCGAGGCCCCGTGCGGGCCGCTGCAGCGCTGGCGCGGCCGCCTGTTTGCCGCCATGAGCCGCAATGCCGGCAGCGCGGCGGCCTACTTCCGCCTGCCCGACAACGCGGTGGTGGAGCTGGGCACGCGGGTGCAGGTGTGAGCGGCGGCCAAGCAGCGGCGGCGTGCCAATGCCGCTCACCTCAGGCGGTGGCTGCCTGTGGCGCCATGAACATCAGCCCGCGCCGATGACCTAAGCTGCGGGCACATTCAACCAGCCGTGCGGTCGGCCAGCCCGGAGTGCCCATGGTCAGCATCGAGTTCCTGCTCACCTCACTGGTCGTGGTGCTCATCCCGGGCACCGGCGTGATCTACACCGTGTCCACCGGCCTGGTGCAGGGCCGGCGCGCCAGCTTCTTTGCCAGCCTGGGCTGCACCGCCGGCATCGTGCCGCACCTGGCCGCCACTGTGCTGGGCCTGGCCGCAGTGATGCACACCAGCGCGCTGGCCTTCCGGGCGCTCAAGCTGGCCGGTGTGCTGTACCTGTTCTACGTGGCCTATGCCACCTGGCGCGACACCTCGGCCTTTGCCGTGGACGGCGGCGCACCGGCGCGCAGTGCGGGCAGCATCGTGCTGAAGGGCGTGCTGCTCAACACCCTGAACCCCAAGCTCACGATCTTCTTCCTTGCCTTTCTGCCGCAGTTCATCGCGCCGCAGGCCGCTCGCCCGCTGCTGCAACTGCTGCTGCTGAGCGGTGTGTTCATGGCCATGACCCTGGCCGTGTTCGTGCTGTATGGGCTGGTGGCGCATGCCTTTCGCCACCAGGTCGTTGAGTCGGCCAGGGTGCAGCGCTGGCTGCGCTGCAGCTTCTCGGCTGCGTTTGCGGGCTTGGGTGCGCGCCTGGCGGTGAGTGACCGGTGATGCCGCTGGACATCGCACCACCGAGACGCTGTGCGGCCAGGGCATCGGCCGCCAGTTGATCGAGGCGGTGTACGCCCAGGCGCAGCGGGCCGGCAGCGCGCGCGTGCACAGGCAGACCCACACCACCAAGGCCGCCGGTTGCGCGCTGTACGACAAGCTGGCGCAGCAGCTGGGTTTCATCGCCTACGGGCACGAGCTGGGCGCCTGACAGGCCGCGGCACCGGCCCCCACCCGAGGTGAAGGCGCCGGGCGCCGGCGCATCGTTCAGGTAAAGGATGGCCGCGCCGACCGGGCGTGCGCCGTGCATGCATGATGGCCGCGGAGTCCGGTGCGCCTTGCATCGGCAGGGCGCAGGCGCCGCCGGTTCGCGGCGCGGCAGCGCGTTACGGGGGCCAGCCAGGGCATGCAGCAAGACCTCTGCGAACCCAGCCATGAGCGCCCGGCGCCGGACGCGCTGGCGCAGGCCGGGCCACGCTTGTCGCCGGCGGTGGCATGGGTGCCGCGGTGAGCCTGGCACCGGCCGACCTGCGCGTGCTCAGCCGCCTGCTGGATCAGTGTCTGGCCCTGGGTGACGCCGAGCGCGAGACCTGGCTGGCGGCCTTGCCCACCGCGCAACAGCGCCATGTGCCGCAGTTGCGCGCCATGCTGGCCCAGGCGCCACACCTCGATGCCGAGCGCCGCTGGGCCACGCTGCCCGGCCTGGGTGCCGACGAGACTGAGACGGCGGCGCAAGCCGGCGAGCGCGTGGGAGCCTACCGGCTGGTGCGCGAGATCGGCCGCGGTGGCATGGGCAGCGTGTGGCTGGCCGCGCGCGCCGATGGCCACTTCACGCGCGACGTGGCGCTGAAGCTGCCGCGCCTGGCGCTGGACGCCGGCCTGGCCGAGCGCATGGCCGGCGAGCGCGAGATCGCTGCGCGCCTGGAGCACCCGCACATCGCGCGCCTGTACGACGCCGGCATCGACGCGCGCGGCCGGCCCTACCTGGCCATGGCCCACATCGACGGCCTGCCCATCGATGCCCATTGCCGCCGGCATGCGCTGGATGTGCCGGCCCGCCTGCGCCTGTTCCTGGATGTGGTGCAGGCGGTGGCCTATGCGCACGCGCAGCAGGTGGTCCATCGCGATCTGAAACCATCGAATGTGCTGGTCGACAGCCAGGGCCGGGCGCAGTTGCTGGATTTCGGCATCGCGCGGCTGCTGGAGCCTGCCGGCGCCGAGGCCGCCGAGGCCGCCGAGCCCTTGCGCCCACGCACGCTGACGCCGGCCTATGCCGCGCCAGAGGTGCTGCAGGGCAGGGCGGCCGGGGTGGCCGCCGACGTGTACGCGCTGGGTGTGATGCTGTTCGAGCTGCTGACCGGGCAGCTGCCGCATGGCGCCCGGCCACGGCCGCCAGGCGCCATGGCACCCCTGGCCAGCACCCGGGCCGACAGCCCGCAGCAGGCCCGCCTGCTGCGCGGTGACCTCGATGCCATCCTGGCCTGCGCGCTGCAGGTCGATCCGGCGCGGCGCTATGCCGGTGCCCAGGCCCTGGGCGACGACATCCTGCGCCACCTGCAAGCGCATCCGGTGTCAGCACGTGCCAATGCGCCGCTGTATCGCCTGCAGCGCTGGGCCGCGCGCCACTGTACTGGCCTGGTGGCCGCTACGGTGGTGCTGGCCACGCTGGTGGGCGGTGGTGGCCTGGCGCTGCAGTTCGACCGGCGTGCCGCCCAGGCGGCCGAACGCGAGCAGGTGGTCAAGGCCTTCGTGGCCGACATATTCCGTGCCTCGGGCAACCTGGCCGCAGCGGCCGCCAGCCATCCGTCGCGGCACGGGGACGGCCTGGTCGACCACGGTGCCGAGCTGATCGGCCAGCGCTTTGCCGGCCAGCCCGAGCTGCAAGCCGAGCTGTATGGACTGGTTGGCGAGGTGTACGCCGACATGGGCGCCCAGCGCCTGGCCATCGGCTATGCCGAGCGGCAGGTGGCGGCGTTGGAATCGCGCGCCGCCGCACCCGTGCTGCGCGGCCGTGCCCGCCTGCTGCTGGCGCAGGGGCTGTTCGACGACGAACGCCTGGCCGACGCCGAGGTGCAGGTGCGCCAGGCGCTGGCGCTGGCGGCCGGCGAGCCGCTGGTCGAGCGCGATGCGCTCACCTGGCTGGTGCGCGTGCAGCTGGCGCTGGGCCAGGCCGAGCAGGCCGCCGCCACGCTGGATCATCTGGCGGCACGCTGGCCGCAGGCCGAGGCCGTGCCCACCTTGGCCGGCGCCTGGGCCACCGCGGCGCGCGCGCGGCTGCTGATCGCGCGCAACCGGCTCGACGAGGGCATGCCGCTGTTCCGTGCGGCCACCCTGCAGGCCCAGGCCGCACAAGGCCCGCGCTCCACCGTGGCCGCCACGATCCAGATCGCCCATGCCCATGAGCTGGTCAAGACCACGCAGGCGGTGCCGGCGCAGCAGGTGTTCGATGCGGCCATGGCCACGCTGCAGGCCCTGGGCGGCGCGCATGCGGTGCGGGCCGAGCGCGAGCGCGCGCGTTTTGCCTGGGTGCGCTACACGGTGTTTTTCCACGGCACGGCGGCCGAGGCCATCGCGCAGCTCGAGGCCAGCCGGCGTGCACTGGCGGCCTCGGCCTTGCACTTGCCTGGCTGGTTCCTGCCGCAGATCGAGTTCTGGCTCGGCGATGTGCGCAGCCGCTCGGGCGACATCACCGAAGGTCTGGCGCTGCTCGAGCGCAGCCTGCCGGCGCTGACGCTGGCGCTGGCGTCGCAGCGCGAGCGCTTCCAGCGTGCCGATGCGCTGGGCTATGCGCTGATGAATGCCGGTCAGCATGTGCAGGCCGAGCCCTGGCTGCAGCAGCGCATGGCACTGCGCCGTGCGATGAGCGGCGGCACGCATCCGCGCGCAGCCTTCGACTACATCCACATCGCCCACAACCGCATGTTGGGCGGTGCGCCGGATGCCGCCATCGCCTTCCTGGACCAGGCACCCCACTTCGAGCCCATGCGCGGCGAGGGCGGCGGCGCCGATCGCTACAACCAGGCGCTGCGGCGCGCCCGTGCCGCCGTGCACCTGGCCCGGCACGAACCGGCCGTGGCCCTGGCCCTGCTGGACCAGGCCCGCCCTGGCCCGGGCGCACCGCCCTTCGACATGGCGTTCGACCGGCTGGTGCGTGGCGAGGCCTTGTGCGCCCTGGGCCGGGCGCAGGCCGGTCTGGGCCTGCTGCGGCAGCAGGTGGCCGATGACGATGCGGGTGACGACCACGCCCTGGCGCCGTGGCGCCTGCGCACCCAGGCCCTGCTGGGCCTGTGTGCCTGGGCCGTGGGCGAGCGTGGCGTCGCCCGCCAGGCGGCCGAGCGCGCACGTGCCGGCTTTGCCGCGCAGTCTGGGGTCAGCGCCTACTACCTTGCGCCGCTGCTCAGGCTGGATCGCCTGCCGGGCATGCGCCAGGTCGGGCCATCCACCGCGCAGAGGAGGGTGGCGCCGAAATCCGGCACTTGATGTCGTGTCTGCCGGGTGGCTTGCGTCTGAGTGAGGGAGAGGCCTGGCCGAGGGCCAGCCGCTCGCCCAAGCAGCCATTCATCCAAACCCGGAGTACCCACCATGAAGAACCTTGCCAAGCTCAGCGCCCTGCTCATCGCCGTCGGTCTGCTCACCCAGGCCCAGGCCCGTGAACTGCCGGTGTCGGCCACACCCTCGATGAAGTGCGTCAGCGTGGTCACGCCCGATGGCGCCTACATCAAGTGTTTCCGCAACACCAAGTGACCGCTGCGACGGTCGTGTCGGCCTGGGGGCGGTGAAACCCGGGCCGACGCCGTGTGTGCCATGCGCGGTGGCGGTGAGAATCGAGCACCGCACCGAGGGTGCGCGAAGCGGAGACGATGCCTCATGACCCACGACAGCAAGACCCTGGCCGCCGCGCGCACGCGCACCGGCGGCTGCCTGTGCGGGCAGGTGAGGTTCGAGCTGAGCGGCGAGCCGGTGATCGCGCGGCTGTGCTGGTGCCGCGATTGCCAGCACATTGCCGGCAATGGCACGGCCAATGCCGTCTTCCCGACGGCCGACATCGCGATATCTGGCACAGTGAGCGACTACATCAGCACCGCAGACAGCGGCAACCAGGTGCGGCGGCGCTTCTGCCCGCAGTGCGGTTGCCACCTGTTCGCCGACTCCACCGGTCGCGCAGGGCTCACGGTGGTGCGGGTGGGCACGCTGGACGATCCCTCGTCCATCGCGCCGGTGGCCAACATCTGGGCTGGCAGTGCGCCAGGCTGGGCCTGTCTCGATGCGAGCATCGCCCGCATCGAGGGCCAGCCGGGGCCGATCGTGAAAAGCTAGCGCCCTGGCCGCAGAGGCCCAGGCGCTCGCACAGCCGCGTCACCACATCCAGCCCGAAGGCGCGGATGCTGGCGGCGTCGTCCGTGTGGCCTTCCATCTTCAACGCATGCGGCCTGGACGATGGATCAGCAGGGCAATGCCGCCGCGCGCGTGGCCGCCGCAGCCATCAAGCGGGTGAGCGCGTGCCTGCAGACGGCCGTGCTCGACCGCGCGATGCAGGTCTTTGGCGCGATGGGCCTGACGCCCGACACGCCGCTGGCCCGGCTGTGGGCCTGGGGTCGCGCGCTGCGCCTGCTCGATGGCCCCGACGAGGTGCACCTGCGCATCGTGGCACGCGCCGGGCTTGCGGCGGCCAGGCAGCGGCGGGGCGCCAATGCCGCTCACCTGCGGCGCTGGCTGCCGGCGCCGGGTTGAGTCGACTGATACAGGCCCTTCAGGGTTTACCTGCGGTAACAATGAAAGTGAGCGTGCAGACGGTCTGGCACCCAGAATCCGCCGAAGGCAGGGTGCCCGGATCGTCCGGGCCGGGGTGGACGGATGCAAAGCAGGCTTGGGAGCGCGCGGGCAAGCCGCGGGCGCGCACATGACTTTCTGATGGGCCTGGCCGCCTGGGTGCTGGCCGCACTGACGGCCTGCGGTGGTGGTGGCGGCGGTTCGCCCGACAGCCCCAGCCAGACGGGCAGCGGTGGCATGGCGGCGCTGCCGGGCGTGCTGCAGGTGCGGGTGACCGATGCGCAGGGCACGCCGGTGCCGGGGGTGCAGGTCAAGGCCTCGGCCGGCGGTTACACCGATGTCAGCGGCAGCACCGACAGCCAGGGCCTGGCACTGATTGCCGTGCCCTGGCGCGACACCCCGGCCACGGTCACGGTCAGCGGCAGCGCGGTGCAGACCCAGGTGCTGCCCACGCCGTGGAAGGCCTCGCAGATCAATGACCTGGCGGTCACGCTGACCCGCCTGACCCAGCCTGCCGCCGGGGTGCTGGCCAGCCGCAGCGGGCTGGCGGCGGTGGTGGGTGATGCGGGCCGCAGCCTCAGTTTCGAGGTGGAGGTGGTGGTGGTGGACGCACAGGGCGACAGCCTGTCCGACCTGACGGCCGAGCGCTTCAGCCTGTTGGCTTGCACCCCCGATGCCAGCACCGGCAGCCAGGATTGCCTGCGTGGCGCGGGCAGCGACACGGCCTACGCGGCAGCCGCCCCCGACGCGCTGAGCACCGTGGCCGGCCAGGCCGCGCAGCCCCATGCCGCCGCACTGCTGATGGACCAGAGCAGCAGCATCCTCGGCTCCGATCCCACGGGTGCCCGCCTGTACTCGGCCAAGAGCTTCTTTGCCGCGCTGGGGGGCCAGGATCAGGTGCGGCTGGCCGCCTTTGCGGCGGGCAGCGGCACGCTGCTGCCCACCCAGCCGCTCACCGTGTACCCCGGCAGGGTGACCGCGGCCGAGCCGCGGGCCCTGCATGCCACGCTGGACGGGCTGTCGGCCCAGGTGGGCGGGCAGACGCCGCTGTATGCCGCCATCGATGCGCTGCGCGCGCAGATGCTGCTGGACACGGCAGTGCCGGCCGGCATGGCCCGGTCGATCATCGCCTTCACCGACGGTGCCGACACCCAATGCCGCAGCAGCACCGAGTGCGCCACCATGCGCCAGGCCACCATTGCCGCGGCACAGGCCAGCCAGGTGCGCCTGTTCACCATCGGGTTGTCGAAGAACGTGGACGTGGAGGCGCTCAGCAGTCTGGCCGTGCAGACCGGCGGCGCCATGCTGTATGCCGAGACCGCCGAACAGCTGATACCGCTGTACGGCAGCCTGGGCCGGCTGCTGAGCCTCTCGCTGCCCACCTATCGCCTGCGCTTCACGGCCCAGGCGGGCACGGCCGGGGCCTTCGCCCCGGGCCAGGTGCTGATGGGCACGCTGCAGATCGACGCCAGGGGCCAGCCGGTGCGGGTGCCCTTCGTCGTCTCGGTGCCCTGACCGGGGCTGGCCCGGCCAGGGTCGCGCTCAGCGGGCCAGGCCCAGGCGCCTGCAGATCTCGAGCGTCAGCGCGCTCTGGTTGAGCGCATAGAAGTGGATGGCCGGCACGCCGCCGGCGATCAGGCGCTCGCACAGCCGCGTCACCACATCCAGCCCGAAGGCGCGGATGCTGGCGGCGTCGTCCATGTAGCCTTCCATCTTCAGCATCACCCAGCGCGGGATCTCGATGCCGTCACGCGCCGCAAACTGCACGATGCGCGAGAAGCTGTGGATCGGCATCACGCCCGGCACGATGGGCGCCGTGACGCCCAGCGCCCGCACCTCGTCCACAAAGTGGAAGTAGGCGTCGGGGTTGAAGAAGAACTGCGTGATCGCCGCGTCGGCGCCGCTTTTCACCTTGTGGGCGAAGTGCTGCAGGTCCTTCCGGGCGTAACGCTGCTCGGGGTGGTACTCGGGGTAGGCCGCCACCTCGATCTTCCAGTCGGGCCCCTGCGTCTCGCGGATGAAGCTCACCAGTTCCGACGCATAGCGGAACTCGCCCGCCACCGCGGTGCCGCTGGGCAGATCGCCCCGCAGCGCCACGATGCGGCGGATGCCCTGGGCCCGGTAGGTGGCCAGGATCTCGGCAATGCCTTCGCGCGTGGAGCCCACGCAGCTGAGGTGCGGCGCGGCCTCGTAGCCGAGCGCCGCGATGTCGCGCACCGTGGCCAGGGTCTTGTCGCGCGTGGCACCGCCGGCGCCATAGGTCACGCTGAAGAACTCGGGCTTCAGGCCCGAGAGCTCCTGCACCACGGTCTTGAGCTTTTCCGCCCCCACCGGGGTGTTGGGCGGAAAGAACTCGATGCTGATCGGCAGCGCCATCTCAGTAGCGGTAGGTATCGGGCTTGTACGGGCCAGCCACCTGCACGCCGATGTAGGCGGCCTGCTCTTCGGTCAGCGTGGTGAGCTGGGCGTTCAGCGTCACCAGCTGCAGGCGGGCCACCTTTTCATCGAGGTGCTTGGGCAGCACATAGACCTTGCCCACGTCGTACGCGTCCTTGTGGGCGTACAGCTCGATCTGCGCCAGCGTCTGGTTGGCGAAGCTCGAGCTCATCACGTAGCTGGGGTGGCCGGTGCCGCAGCCCAGGTTCACCAGACGGCCCTTGGCCAGCAGGATGATGCGCTTGCCGTCGGGGAAGATCACATGGTCGACCTGCGGCTTGATCTCTTCCCACTGGCACTTTTCTTCCAGCTTGGCGACCTGGATCTCGTTGTCGAAGTGGCCGATGTTGCAGACGATGGCGTTGCTCTTCATCGCCGCCATGTGCTCATAGGTGATGACGTCGCGGTTGCCGGTGGTGGTGACGAAGATGTCGGCCTGGGCGGCGGCCCAGTCCATGGTCACCACGCGGTAGCCTTCCATCGCGGCCTGCAGCGCGTTGATCGGGTCGATCTCGGTCACCCACACCTGGGCGCTGAGTGCGCGCAGGGCCTGGGCCGAGCCCTTGCCCACGTCGCCATAGCCGGCCACCACGGCGATCTTGCCGGCGATCATCACGTCGGTGGCGCGCTTGATGCCGTCCACCAGGCTCTCGCGGCAGCCGTAGAGGTTGTCGAACTTGCTCTTGGTGACGCTGTCGTTGACGTTGATGGCGCGGAACATCAGCTGTCCCTTGGCGCTCATCTCGTTGAGGCGGTGCACGCCGGTGGTGGTCTCTTCGGTCACGCCCAGGATCTGCGCGCTCTTGCGGCTGTACCAGGTACCGTCGACGGCCAGCTTGGCCTTGATCGAGGCGTACAGCTCGCGCTCTTCTTCGCTGCCGGGGTTGGCGATCAGGCTGGCGTCCTTCTCGGCCTTCTTGCCCAGGTGCATCAGCAGCGTGGCATCGCCGCCGTCGTCCAGGATCATGTTCGGGCCTTCACCGGCAGAGCCGGCGGCGCCGAACTCGAAGATGCGGTGGGTGTAGTCCCAGTAGTCTTTGAGCGTCTCGCCCTTGTAGGCGAACACCGGCGTGCCCTTGGCCACCAGAGCGGCGGCGGCATGGTCTTGCGTGGAGAAGATGTTGCAGCTGGCCCAGCGCACTTCGGCGCCGAGCGCCTGCAGCGTTTCCACCAGCACCGCGGTCTGGATGGTCATGTGCAGGCTGCCGGTGATGCGGGCACCCTTCAGCGGCTGGCTGGCGGCAAACTCGCTGCGGATGGCCATCAGCGCGGGCATCTCGCTCTCGGCGATGTTGAGTTCCTTGCGGCCCCAGTCGGCGAGCGACAGGTCGGCAATGGCGTACTGGTCGGCGGCCAGGGCGGTGTGAATGGCGTTCAGGGGGGCGTTCATCGTTCAGCGCTCCAGTGGGCTGGTGAAGATCACGCCGGGGGCAAGAGGCATACCACTCACCCTCGGCAGGAACTGCTGGGTGAGCGCGGTTGCAAGGGGAAGAGTCCCGAGCCTGGGGCCTGCGCATCGGATGGCGGCCTCGCAACGCTCCTCGGAACTGGGCCGCATTCTAAGCAAAGCCCGGCCGGGCCGTGCAGGCCAGCAGGCTGGAATCAGAGTGCGAAACGTGGGCTTTTTCGCGCCGGCCGGTGCGGCTGCGCCGGCGCGGCGGGCTCAGCTGGCGGTGAGGCGGCGCGCCACCTCGGCGGCAATGGCCTCGGTGCCGTTCACCAGCGCCTGGCGGGCGCTGTCGATGTGGCTCAGCAGGGCCTGCACGTCGTCAAAGCGCTCGGGCATGTCGACCACCTCGAGGTGCTGGGCGCGCGGGTCGAGGCCGCGAAAGCCGGCGGTGAACACCGCGTCCAGCAGCGGTGGCGTGGCGCGGCCGGCCGCGGCCTGCGCGTGCAGCACCTTCACGCCGATCATCAGCCCCGGCGCATAGGCCGCCAGGCCGTGCAGGGCCACGAAGCGGCCCATCACATGGGCCAGCAGCAGGCCGTCGGCCTGCGGGGCCTTGCGGCGCGTCTGCTGCAGCAGTGCCTCCTCGCTGTCGGCAGCGTCCACCGGCACCAGCAGAACCTTGACCTCGGCCTCGGCCAGCTCGTCGGCCAGGGCCATCACGAAATGCTCGTGCAGCTGGGTCTTGGCGGGGTCGAGCGCGGCGGTCAGCTTCTCGCTCTTGAGGTGCTGGTCGGCCCCGGTGACGGCGCGGGTGAGCACCTTGCCGACGATGCCGCGCGCCAGCGGCGGCGCCACCGCGATGACCACCTCGTACTCCTCGACGAAGGGCGGGTCGGCCACCGCCAGGCGGCGAAACGGCGCGCTGCGTGCGGCCTGGGTGGGCCAGGGCAGCGCCAGTGCCGCGGCACCGGCCAGACCGCCAGACAGCATGCGGCGTCGATCGGACTTCATGCCGCGATGCTATCGGCTCAGCCGCCGCCTTGCGACAGCAGATCCTCGCCGGCGCCCGGCACCAGCGAGGGCCGTCCCACGATCAGAGGATCGACCGCGCCGATGGTGGCCAGGTCGCGCCGCGCAAAGGTCAGGCGGTGCAGCACGTAGCGCATGGCGTTCAGGCGTGCGCGCTTCTTGCAATCGCTCTTGATCACGGTCCACGGCGCATCGCTGGTGTCGCAGTGCAGGAACATGGCCTCCTTGGCGCGGGTGTAGTCGTCCCACTTGTCCAGGCTGGCCAGGTCCACAGGGCTGAGCTTCCATTGCTTGAGCGGGTGCAGCTTGCGCTCCTTGAAGCGGCGGCGCTGCTCGTCGCGGCTGACCGAGAACCAGAACTTGAACAGGTGGATGCCGCTGCGCACCAGCTGGCGCTCGAACTCGGGCGCCTGGCGCAGAAACTCGTCGTACTCGCGCTCGCTGCAAAAGCCCATCACCCGCTCGACGCCGGCGCGGTTGTACCAGCTGCGGTCGAACATCACGATCTCGCCGGCGGTGGGCAGGTGCTCGATGTAGCGCTGGAAGTACCACTGGCCGCGCTCGACCTCGCTGGGCTTCTCGAGCGCCACCACGCGCGCGCCGCGCGGGTTCAGGTGCTCCATGAAGCGCTTGATGGTGCCGCCCTTGCCGGCCGCGTCGCGGCCCTCGAACAGCACCACCACGCGGGCGCCGGTGTCCTTCACCCAGGCCTGCAGCTTGAGCAGCTCGACCTGCAGGCGGTACTTCTGGCGCTCGTAGGTGCGGCGCGAGAGCAGGTTCTTGTACGGGTAGCCACCGTCGCGCCAGCGCGGGGCCAGCGCGGTGTCGGCATCGGGCGTGGGCGCGGTGCTGGCGGTGTGGCGGGCCAGCAGCTGGCGCAGGGCCTTCAGGTCGTCGGGCGAGGCGCCGGCCAGCAGCGGGCTCACGTTGTCGAGCAGCGGCGGCTGGTGGCTGCCGGGCTGGGCCGCGGCCTCGGCGGCCAGCACATCGCCGATGGCCAGGCTTTGCACCGTTTGCGCGCGGGTCAGGGCGCGGGCCACGCGGTGGCGCTCGAGCGCGGCGGGTTGCAGCGAGGGCGGGGTGTCGCCCGCCGTCACGCGGCGGCCGGCGGCCCGCGCGGGCCGTGCGGCCGGGGCAGCCGTGGCAGCCGTGGTGGCGGTGGCCAGTGGGTCGGTGGCCGCAGCCTTACGGCCTGCCGGTCGCTTGGCGGCGGTGCTGGGGGATGCGGGGGCGGTGTCCTTGGCCATGGCGTCGCTGGTGATGTGTCAGGCAGATGAAAACGACGATGGTGTGCCTGGCCGTGGCGGCGGTCTTTGATGCGCGTCAAGCCCGGCCGGCCCGCGGCCTGGCCATGCGAGACTGCGGCGCATGCCCGCTGAAAGCCGTGATTCGCCCGCTGTTGCGGTGGCCGATGTTGATGCCGCGATCGATGTTGCCGCTGATGCCGCTGCCGCTGCGGCCAGGGCCCGGCATGCCGGCCGCCTGCGGCCGCTGGCCGAGCTGCCACCGGCGCGGCTGGCGGCGCTGGAAGGCGTGCTGACCGACATCGACGACACGCTCACGCGCGACGGCGCAGTCGAGCCGGTGGCCGCCGCCGCGCTGCAGGCGCTGCAGCGTGCCGGGCTGGCGGTGATCGCCATCACCGGGCGGCCGGCGGGCTGGAGCGCGCCGCTGGTGGCCAGCGGCCTGCTGCCGCTGCTGGTGGCCGAGAACGGCGGCGTGCTGCTGCGCCGCGATGCCCGGGCCGCTGGCGGCGTGGTGCAGCAGTTCACCGTGCCCGAGGCCGAGCGCGCGGCGCGCCATGCGCGTCTGCAGGCCTGCGCGGCGGCGGTGCTGGCCGAGGTGCCGGCGGCGCGCCTGGCCACCGACAGCGCCGGCCGGCTGACCGACATCGCGGTGGACCACAGCGAGTTTGCGCAGCTGGACGCGGCGCAGATCGCGGCCGTGCTGGCGGTGATGCGCCGCCACGGCCTGACGGCCACGGTGAGCTCGATCCATGTCAACGGCTGGCTGGGCGCGCACGACAAGTGGAGCGGCGCCTGCTGGGCGGTGCAGCAGGGCCTGGGCCGGCCGCTGGCCGAGGCCGCCTGGGCCTATGTGGGCGACTCGACCAACGACCAGGTGATGTTCGAGCGCATCGCGCTGTCGGTGGGCGTGGCCAACATCGCGCGCTTCGTGCCGATGCTGCAGGTGGCGCCGGCCTGGCTGTGCGCCGGCGAGCGCGGGGCGGGCTTTGCCGAGCTGGCGCAGGCGCTGCTGGCAGCCCGCGCGGCGGCCGCGGCCGCCACCTGATCAGGCCGCTGCGGCGCGGGGGGTGTCGGGCCGCAGGCCGTCGGCCAGCGGCTTGGCGGCATCGGCCTCGCCAACCACCATCTCGAAGCTGAAGAAGCGGTTGCGCCCCTGGCGCTTGGCCACGTAGAGCGCCTCGTCGGCGCGCAGCATCAGCGCCTCGGCGGTGGTGTGCTCGTCGGGCACGCAGCTGGTGATGCCGCCCGAGAGCGTGAGGTGGGCGGCGATCGGCGAGGCCGGGTGCGGCAGCGCGCGCACCGCAAACATGCGGCCGATGGCGCGCGCCAGCGTCAGCGCGCCACTGCGCGGGGTGTCGGGCAGGATCAGCGCAAATTCTTCGCCGCCCTGGCGCGCGGCCAGGTCGGACGGGCGGCGGGCGATGTCACGCAGCAGGCCGGCCACCTGGCGCAGGCAATCGTCACCGGCGGCGTGGCCCAGCTGGTCGTTGTAGGCCTTGAAGTGGTCGACATCGCAGACCATCAGGGTCAGCGGGCTGCGGCGGCGGCGGCCATCGGCCAGGGCCTCGGCCAGCGCGCGGTCGAAGCCGCGGCGGTTCAGCAGGCCGGTCAGGCCGTCGCTCTGGGCCTCGTGCTGCAGCTGGGCATTGGCCTGCTGCAAGGCCTCGGACAGTCGGATCAGCTGCTGCTGCGTGGCGCGCTGGCGCCGCAGCGCGCGCAGCTTGGCTTCGAGCACCCGCGGGTGCACGGGCTTGACCAGGTAATCGTCGGCGCCGGCGTCGATGCCCTCGGCCAGCTGGTCGGCGCGCGACAGCGACGACAGAAACACCACCGGCGTCCAGTGCCCGGCCTCGCGCTCGCGGATCTGGCGCACCAGCCACAGGCCGTCGCGGCCGGGCATGTCGATGTCGCTGAGCACCAGGTCGGGCCGGTGCCGCTCGAACAGCGTGAGCGCCCAGTCGGCACCGCAGGCCTCGACCACGCGGTGGCCGAAGTGATCGATCAGGCTGGCCAGATGGCCGCGCACCGAGGCATCGTCGTCGACGACGAGCACGGTCATGGGTTCCCGCGAAGGTACTGGGCTCATGGGCAGCAAGAAGGGCGCGGCAGGAGCGCACACGCCATGCCGGCTTATCGGCCGCTGCGGCGCCGGCTTGAGCGCCCGCGGCGGCGGCCTGTGGCCCAGGCCGCAGGCGGCGTGCCGCCGGATCAGGTCTCGAGGGTGGCGGCGCCCTTGATCTGCTCGATTTCGGTGCGCGGCGGGGCGCCGAACAGCCGCCGGTACTCGCGGCTGAACTGCGAGGCGCTTTCGTAGCCCACGCGGTGGGCGGCCGAGGCGGCATCAATCCCGCTGGCCAGCATCAGCCGGCGCGCCTGGTGCAGGCGCAGCTGCTTCTGGTACTGCAGCGGCGACAGCGAGGTGACCTGCTTGAAGTGCTGGTGCAGGCTGGACACGCTCATGTGCGCGGCGGCGGCCAGCTCCTCGATGCGCACCGGCTCGGCAAAGCGCCGTTCCAGCAGATCGATGGCGCGGGCGATGCGCTGGGTCTGGCCATCGGCCATGGCCAGGGCCCGCAGCGGCGCGCCCAGCTCGCCCACCAGCACGCGGTAGAGGATCTCGCGCATGGCCAGCGGCGCCAGCACCGGCAGGTGCTGCGGCGTGTCGAGCAGGCGCAGCAGGCGCAGCACGGCGTCCAGCAGCGGCAGCGACACGCGGCTCACGTGCAGGCCACGCGCCGGCGAGGGTGAGGGTGAGGGTGAGGCCGGGGTCGCCGCCACGGCCGCGCCGCGGCGCGGGCCGGCGGCGGCGCCGGACTCGGCGGCATCGCCGGCCTCCAGCATCAGCGCGGCCAGGTGCTGGGCGTCGAGGCTCAGGCGCAGGCACAGGTAGGGCGCCTCGGGCGAGGCCTCGGTGATCTGCCCGCAGGGCAGCATCTTGACCGACACCACCAGGCAGTGCAGCGGGTCGTAGCGGATCGGCTCCTGGCCCAGCAGCGCCTGCTTGCGGCCCTGCAGCACCACCACCAGGCCGGGCTCGTACACCGCGGGCAGTGGCAGCGCCGGTGCGCTGGCGCGGACCAGCAGCAGGCCGGGCACCGCGGTGGCATGGTGGCCATCGCCCGGCGCATGGGCCAGCGCCAGGCGCACCGCCTCGGCCAGCAGGGCCTGCAGCGCAGGGGTGTCGTCGGCCGGCCCGGCGGCAAGGGCGGCCGGGGCAGGGGCGGGCGGCTGGGTCGAAGAGGGCATGGCGGTATGGGGCGGCCCGGGCGGGCCAGGGGGAGTGGACAGGGCAGGGCGGACGGGCCGATCGGGCCGATGAGACGGCAGACCACGTAGACGGTCGCCCAAGCGACAGATAAGCAAACGGCCGCCCAAGCGGTCGATTGGAGGGCTGGCCTGGACGATTGTGCAAGCCTTTGTCCAAATTGGCAGGCCTGTGCCGATGGGTCTGGATGATCGGGCAAGCATCGGCGAGCTTCCGGCTCGCGCCGGGGCGGCCCGCTGCCTACGCTGGCAGGCCTGTTCGACGATCAACCTGCTGGAGCCCTGACCATGACCTCTCTTTCGAGCCACCGCCCCTATCCGCGCCGCCGCCTGGGTGGCCAAGACCTCGAGGTCTCGGCCATCGGCCTGGGCTGCATGGGCATGTCCGATTTCTACGGCCCGGCCGACGATGCGCAATCGCTGGCGGTGCTGCACCATGCGCTGGACATCGGCATCAACTTTCTCGACACCGCCGACATGTACGGCGTTGGCGCCAACGAGCGCCTGCTGGCCCCGCTGCTGGCGGCACGCCGCCACGAGGTGGTGCTGGCCACCAAGTTCGGCAATGTGCGCGCGCCCGACGGCGCGATGCTGCGCATCGACGGCAGCCCGGCCTATGTGAAGAGCGCCTGCGATGCCAGCCTGCAGCGCCTGGGCGTGGACCACATCGACCTGTACTACCAGCACCGGGTGGACAAGAGCGTGCCGATCGAGGACACCGTGGGCGCCATGGCCGACCTGGTGCGTGCCGGCAAGGTGCGGCACCTGGGCCTGTCGGAGGCCGGGCCCGAGACGCTGCGCCGCGCGGCCGCGGTGCACCCCATCGCCGCGCTGCAGACCGAATACTCGCTGTGGACGCGCGATGTCGAGGCCCAGATCCTGCCCACCTGCCGTGCGCTGGGCATTGCGCTGGTGCCCTACAGCCCGCTGGGCCGCGGTTTTCTCACCGGCGCCATCCGCAGCGCCGAGGCCCTGGCGGCCAACGACTGGCGCCGTGCCAACCCGCGCTTCCAGGGCGACAACCTGGGCCACAACCTGGCGCTGGCCGATGCGGTGAGCGCCTTGGCGCAAGGCCACGGCATGACACCCGCCCAGCTGGCACTGGCCTGGCTGCTGGCGCAGGGCGACGACATCGTGCCCATCCCCGGCACGCGCCGCGTGCAGCGGCTCGATGAAAACGCGGACGCCGCGCACCGTCCCCTGAACGCTGCGCTGCTGGCGGCGGTGGAGGCGCTGCTGGCGGTGCAGCCGGTGGCCGGCACGCGCTATCCGGCGGCGGCGCTGGCCAACCTCAACCTGTGATCCCGGCGGCCCCGCGCGGCGTCAACCCAGGCCGAGAAACCGGCCCATGCGCTGCAGCTCGTCGTCCAGCGCCGCGCGGTAGCCGGCCTCGCGTGGCGGCTTGCCGGCCACATAGCCCAGCTCGGGCGTCAATGCGCCGCCTTTCACCGCCAGGTTGCCCCAGCCGATGACCTGGTCGCGCCACAGCAGCGGCAGCGCGTAATAGCCGCGCAGGCGCCTGGGCGCCGGCGTGTAGGCCTCGAAGCGGTAGGCCCAGCCCCACAGCGCCTCGAAACGGCGGCGGTCCCACACGATGGGGTCGAAGGGCGCCAGCAGGCGCACGCTGTCGTCCACCCGGTGGCGGCGCGAGGCCGGGTTCTCGCCGGCCGGCCACAGCCAGTCCACGCCGTCCACCCGGGCGCTGGGCAGCCGGGCCCTGGCGCGGGCCAGCGCGGCGGCGCGCTCGCCCGCCCACTGCGGCGCGCCGCCGCGCAGGTGGCTCACCAGCTCGCCCAGCGAGCGCGCCGGCAGCGGCGCGTACTTGGCCAGGATCACGTCCACCAGCGCGTCCATCGCCGCGGCGGTGTCGGCTGCCGGCGGGTGGGCCTCGCGGGCGGCATACAGGCGCACGCCGCCCTCGCGCCGGGCAATGCGCAGCAGGCCGCGGTAGTGCATGCCGTCCAGCAGCTGGGTGCTGGCATTGCTGCTGCCGCCGAACCAGTTCTTCGTCTTGCCGTGGGCAAACTGCGCATCCACCTCGCGCGGGTGCACCACGCCGCGCTGGTGCACGAAGGCCAGCACCTCGTGCGCCTGCGCCCAGCGCGCCTGCGGCCACACGGTGCGCGGGGTGCGCGGATGCATCAGCGCCGCCGTGGCGCGCGGCAGGAAACCGTAGTTGACGAAGAAGTCTTCCTCGATGCCCAGCCGCGGGTAGCGCGCCTCCAAGTCACCGGCGCGGTAGCCGGCCACGCGGTGGCGCAGCGTGAGGTCTTGGGCGCGGGCCGGCGCACGGATCGGGTCGGCCTGAACGAAGCCCAGGCGGGCAATCGCCCGGGGCAGCGTGGTGGGCGTGAACAGCGTGCGCGCCACGGCATGGCGGCGCAGGTGCTCGAGGGTGATGGCGGCAGCGGCGGGCATGGCGGCAAGCGTAACCGGCCGGCCGCTGGCGCCCGCCGCGCTGGCGGGCGGTGACAATGGCCGCACCCTCCCCCTCTTGTGCACCGCGCCATGACGAAGCCGATCGGAACCCCGCTGTCCCCCAACGCCACCCGCGTGATGCTGCTGGGCAGCGGCGAGCTGGGCAAGGAGGTGCTGATCGCGCTGCAGCGCCTGGGCGTCGAGACCATTGCGGTCGACCGCTACGACAACGCCCCCGGCCAGCAGGTGGCCCACCACGCGCGCACCATCACGATGAGCGATCCGGCCCAGCTGCGCGCCCTGATCGAGGCCGAGAAGCCCGACCTGGTGGTGCCCGAGATCGAGGCCATCGCCACGCCCGAGCTGCAGGCGCTGGAAGCCGAGGGCAAGGTGCGCGTGATCCCCACCGCCCGCGCCGCGCGCCTGACGATGGACCGCGAAGGCATCCGCCGCCTGGCCGCCGAGACGCTGGGGCTGCCCACCAGCCCCTATCAGTTCTGCGACTCGCTGGCCGAGCTGCAGGCGGCGATTGACGGGGGCATCGGCTACCCCTGCATCGTCAAGCCGGTGATGAGCAGCAGCGGCAAGGGCCAGAGCAAGATCGACTCGGCCGCCGATGTGCAGAAGGCCTGGGACTACGCGATGGCCGGCGGCCGGGTCAGCCACGGCCGCGTGATCGTCGAGGGCTTCATCGACTTCGACTACGAGATCACCCAGCTCACCGTGCGCGCGCCGGGGCCCGACGGCCAGGTGCAGACCCACTTCTGCGAGCCCATCGGCCACATCCAGGTCAGCGGCGACTACGTGGAAAGCTGGCAGCCGCACCCGATGTCCGCCACCGCGCTGCAGCGCTCGCGCGAGATCGCCCAGGCCATCACCGACAACCTGGGCGTGGGGCTGGACGGACAGCCCTCCGGGTGGGGCCTCTTCGGCGTGGAGCTGTTCGTCAAGGGCGACGCGGTGTGGTTCAGCGAGGTGAGCCCGCGCCCGCACGACACCGGCATGGTGACCCTGATCACGCAGTGGCAAAACGAGTTCGAGCTGCATGCGCGCGCCATCCTGGGCCTGCCGGTCGACACCACGCTCAAGAGCCCCGGTGCCAGCGCGGTGATCTATGGCGGCGTCGATGCGCAGGGCATCGTGTTTGACGGCGTGGCCGACGCGCTGGCCGTGCCCGGCACCGAGCTGCGCCTGTTCGGCAAGCCCGAGAGCTTTGCCAAGCGCCGCATGGGCGTGGCGCTGGCCCACGATGGCGACGTGGCCGTGGCCCGCCAGCGCGCCAAGCTGGCCGCCGGCAAGGTCAAGCCGCGCACGGCCTGAGCGGCGTTGGCGCCGGGTAGCGGCGGGCCGCAGCGCCCGCCGGCCTGTCTGCCTGCCCGCCTGCCGGCGCCGTCACCCCTGCGACCCCCGGGCACCGGGCCGGGCCTTCACAATCGCCAGCCATGCCTGCCGCCATCCACACCCGCGCGACGGACCCGTTCGACGGCCTCACCGTGCTCGAGCGCGGCTGGCTGTCGTCGAACAACCTGCTGATCCACCCGGCGCGCGGCGAGGCCGGCGCGCTGCTGGTGGACGCCGGCCATGTCAACCATGCCGGGCAGACGCTGGCCCTGGTGCGCCAGGCGCTGCGCGAGGCGCCGCTGGCCGGCATCGTCAACACCCATCTGCATTCTGACCACTGCGGTGGCAATGCCGCGCTGCAGGCGGCCTTTGGCGCGCCGCTGCGGGTGCCGCCAGGCCAGGCGCAGCAGGTGCGCGACTGGTTCGACGCCGCGCCCGCCGTGGGCGCCGACGGCGTGGGCCTCAGCTGGGACGGCACCGGCCAGCGCCTGGCGCCGTTTCGCCCCGATGGCGTGCTGCCGCCCGGCGAGCCGCTGCTGGCCGGTGGCCGCGAATGGCAGGTGCTGCCCGCACCGGGCCACGACCCCGACTCGGTGATGCTGTTCGATGCCGCCCACGGCCTGCTGGTGTCGGCCGACGCGCTGTGGGAGCACGGCTTCGGCGTGGTGTTTCCCGAGATCGAGGGCGAGCCCGGTTTTGACGACGTGGGCGCGGTGCTCGAGCAGATCGCCGCGCTGCCGGTGCGCTGGGTGGTGCCCGGCCATGGCGCGCCGTTCAGCGACGTGGGCGCGGCGCTGGCGCGCGCGCGCTCGCGCCTGGCCGGTTTTCAGGCCGACCCGGCCCGCCATGCCCGGCATGCGGTGAAGGTGCTGCTCAAGTACCACCTGATGGAAGAGCGCGCGCAGCCGCTCGCGGCCCTGCTCGACTGGGCCGAGGCCACGCCGCTGCTGTGCAGCACCTGGGCGCAGCACCCGCCGCGCGGCGTGGCGCGCGCACGCGACTGGCTGCTGCAGCTGCTGCACGAGCTGGCCGCGGCCGGCGCGCTGGCGGTGGACGGCGCGATGGTGACCGACCGCGCCTGAGCGCCCGGGGCTCAAGTTGCCGCCCGGGGCGGCCGATACACAGACTCGATGGTCCGGCTTGGCCGGCGCCCTGTTGTCCATTGAGCGCGCGCAAAAACACCCATGTCCGAAGCCCCCACCCTGGCCGCCAAGCTCTTGTTGCTGGAGCACGACCCGCGTCACTACCAGACACTGTGGGATCTGGCCCAGTCGCTGGGACTGGTGGCGTTGCCGCGCAGTGCCACCGATGCCCTGCCCACGCTGGCCCAGCACAAGGACCTGGGCGGCGTGATGCTGGCCGAAGACCTGCCCTGCGAAAGCGGCGATGCCCTGTCGCTGGCCCGGGCCATCCACCGCCAGCGGCCCGAGCTGCCGATCTTTCTGCGCCGCACCGGCGATGCGCCGCTGGCCGATGACCTGAAGCTCAGCCTGGCCCATGCCTGGACCGGGCTCGACACGCTGCGCGAGGCCCTCAACAAGAGCCTGTTCAGCCTGCGCTACCCGCCCGAGCTGGTCAATGGCGTGGTCGAGCTGACCTCGGGCGCCATCCGCTCGATGTTTCCGAATGCCCAGGTCGACAACGAGCCGCCCTATGTGGTGCACGACCGCATCATCTTCGGCCAGGTGTCGACGCTGATCGCGCTGGAAAGCACCTGGTGCCGCGGCTACATGATGCTGCAGACCGAGGAGAGCGCGCTGCGCCAGGGCATGCTGCAGGGCTTTGGCTACGAAGGCGTGGGCGGCGACCTCAACTTCCGCGAGCTCAACAACCTGCTGGGCGAGACCACCAACCTGATCTGGGGCGCGTTCAAGAACCGCTACATCCCGCCGCAGGCCTTTGCCACGCAGCAGACCCAGGTGCCCATCGTCATCAACCACGAGCAGAAGTACATCTCCTTCGGCTCGCAGGACCCGCAGCTGTGCATCCGCTACCAGCTGTCCGATCCGCGCCGGCCGGGCCTGCCGCCGCTGGTGATCGTGCAGCGGCTGATCTTCAACCTGCTCTGGTCACCCGAGAAGTTCACCGAGTTTTCAGCCGCCCCGCCAGAGGCCGGCGGCACCGGCGAGCTCGAACTGTTCTGACGCGGCAGCAAGCGCCGCGCTCCACACCCACTACACCGTCCGTCAGAGGTACCCACATGGCCAACGTCCTGGTCGTCGACGACTCCAGCACGATGCGTGAGATCGTCTCCACCTTCCTCAGCCGCAACGGCTTCGACGTGGCCGTGGCCAGCGATGGCCGCGAGGGCCTGGCGCAGCTGGGCAAGTTTCCGGACATCCGGCTGATCGTCAGCGACATCAACATGCCCAACATGGACGGCCTGACCATGGCCGAGAAGATCCGCACCGAGCTGGGCAACAAGGACGTGCGCATCGTCATGCTCACCACCGAGGACAACAGCGCCATCCGCGCGCGTGGCCGCGAGGTGGGGGTCACCGGCTGGATCGTCAAGCCCTTTCGCGGCGACGCGGTGCTGGGCCCGTTCCGCAAGTTCTGCGGCATGGCCTGAGCGCGCGGCCGCGGCCATGCAAAAGGGCGGCCCGCGGGCCGCCCTTGCTGTTGGTGCCGCGGGCGCGCGTGGCGCCCGGCGCGGTGCTTACTTCAGGCCCGCGGCCTCGCGCAGCGCGGCAGCCTTGTCGGTGCGCTCCCAGGTGAACTCGGGCTCGTCGCGGCCGAAGTGGCCGTAGGCGGCGGTCTTCTGGTAGATCGGGCGCAGCAGGTCCAGCATCTGGATGATGCCCTTGGGGCGCAGGTCGAAGTGCGCTTCCACCAGCTTGGCGATCTCGCTGTCGGGGATCACGCCGGTGCCTTCGGTGTAGACCGTGATGTTCATCGGCTTGGCCACGCCGATGGCATAGGCCACCTGCACCTGGCACTGCTTGGCCAGGCCCGCGGCGACCACGTTCTTGGCCACGTAGCGTGCGGCATAGGCGGCCGAGCGGTCGACCTTGCTCGGGTCCTTGCCCGAGAAGGCACCGCCGCCGTGCGGGCAGGCGCCGCCGTAGGTGTCGACGATGATCTTGCGGCCGGTCAGGCCGCAATCGCCCTGCGGGCCACCGATCACGAAGCGACCGGTCGGGTTGACCAGGTAGCGCGTCTCCTTGATCCACTCGGCCGGCAGCACCGGCTTGATGATCTCCTCGATCACGGCGTCGATGAAGCTCTGCTTCATCTTGGTGGGCGTTTCGCTCTGGTCGGGGCTGTGCTGGGTGCTGAGCACCACGGTGTCGATGCTGTGCGGCTTGCCATCCACATAGCGCATCGTCACCTGGCTCTTGGCGTCGGGACGCAGGAAGGGCAGGCGGCCGTCCTTGCGCAGCTGCGCCTGGCGCTCGACCAGGCGGTGCGCGTAGTGGATCGGCGCGGGCATCAGGCTGGGCGTCTCGTTGCAGGCGTAGCCGAACATCAGGCCCTGGTCACCGGCGCCGGTGTTCAGGTGGTCGTCGCTGGCGTGGTCGACGCCCTGCGCGATGTCGTTGCTCTGCTTGTCGTAGGCCACCAGCACCGCGCAGCCCTTGTAGTCGATGCCGTACTCGGTGTTGTCGTAGCCGATGCGCTTGATGGTGTCGCGCGCGACCTGGATGTAGTCGACATTGGCCTGCGTGGTGATCTCGCCGGCCAGCACCACCAGACCGGTGTTGGTCAGGGTCTCGGCGGCCACGCGGCTGCGCGGGTCTTGCGCGAAGATCGCGTCGAGGATCGCGTCGGAGATCTGGTCGGCCACCTTGTCGGGATGGCCCTCCGACACGGACTCGGACGTGAAGAGGAAGTCGTTCGCCATTCAATACACTCCAGTGATGTTGAAAAACGCGTCGCCGTTTCAACGTCAAGGAGGCGGCGAACGCTTTAGCGGTGTTTGGCGTGCGCGGTGCCCGAAGGCGCCAGGCTGCACGGCGTGGACTTGCACCACGCATCGCCCCGCAAGTTGTCCTTTAACTCGGCGATTGCGCCCATTATAAGAAGCATGCTGTCGCTGATGCGCTGGTTAGGCCGGCTTTCCCTGATCAATTTGCAGCGGCTTGGCAGTGCGCTGGGCTGGCTGGCCTATGCGCTGTCGGGCGCCTACCGGCAGCGCCTGCGCGCCCATGTGCAGCAGGCCGGCTTCGGCCCGGTGGTGCGGCGCCAGGCCGTGGCGGCGGCCGGCCGCATGGTGGCCGAGCTGCCCTGGCTGTGGCTGCGCCCGCTGGACCGGCCGCTGGGTGCGCGGGTGCAGTGGCAGGGTGCGGCGCTGATCGAGCAGGCGCTCGACGCCGGCCGCGGCCTGGTGCTGCTGACGCCGCACCTGGGCAGCTTCGAGGTCTGCGCGCAGGCCATTGCCGAACGCTGGGGCCAGCGCACCCGGCTTACCGCGATGTACCGCCCGGCGCGTCAGCCATGGCTGCGCACGCTGCAGGAAACCGCACGCAACCGCCCCGGCCTGGCCACCGCACCGGCGGCGCTGGCGGGGGTGCGCCAGATGATCCGCGCGCTGCGCCGCGGCGAGTGCGTGGGCGTGCTGCCCGACCAGGTGCCGCCCGAAGGCATGGGCGTGTGGGCGCCGTTTTTCGGTCGTCCGGCCTACACCATGACCCTGGCCTCGCGCCTGGTGCAGCAGACCGGCGCCGCCTGGCTGCTGATCTGGGCCGAGCGCCTGCCGCAGGGGGCCGGCTGGGTGCTGCGGGTGAGCGAACCCAGCGCCGCGCTGCCGGCCACCGCCAACAGCGACGCCGCGCTGCAACTGGCCTGCGCCAGCGCGCTGAACGACGAGATGGCGCGCCTGATCGCCCAGCAGCCCGGCCAGTACCTGTGGGGCTACCACCGCTACAAGCAGCCGCGCCGTGTGCAGGCCGTCACCGGCGAGGAGGCCGCATGAGGGCGCCACACCGGGCTGGGGCCGGGTTGCCGCGCAGCGCCGCGCCGGGGGCGCTGCGGTGAGCGCCGGCCGTTCGGCCAGCGCCGCCGCGCAATGGGGCGCGCGCCTGCTGCTGGGCCTGCTGTGGCTGCTGCACCTGCTGCCGCTGGGCGTGCAGGCGGCCATCGGGCGCGGGCTGGGCCGCAGCCTGTATGCGCTGGCCGGCAGCCGGCGCCGGGTGGCGCTGCGCAACATCGCGCTGTGCCAGCCGCAGCTGGACGACGCCGCGCGCGAGCGGCTGGCGCGCGAGCACTTCCAGTGGCTGGCGCGCAGCCTGCTGGAGCGCGGCCTGCTCTGGTATGCCTCGCACGCGCGCTTGCGCCGGCTGATCCATGTGGAAGGCGAGGTCGACTGGGCCGAGCGCCACCCCGACACGCCGGTGATGTGGCTGGTGCCGCACTTCGTGGCGCTGGACGTGGCGGGCGTGGCCACGCAGCTGTTCCAGCGCCGCCAGGTGGGCTCGATCTACCAGGCGCAGAGCAACCCGGTGTTCGATGCCGCGATGCGCCGTGGCCGGCTGCGCTTCGGCCTGGGCCAGGTGTTCTCGCGCGGTGAGCGCGCGCTGCCGCTGATCCGTGCGGTGCGTCAGGGCTGCGTGTTCTTCAACCTGCCCGACATGGATTTCGGCGCGCGCGATGCGGGCTTCGTGCCCTTCTTCGGCGTGCCGGCGGCCACGCTGCTGGCGCCGGCGCGCATGGCGCGCTCGCTGCGCATGGTGGTGCAGCCGGTGGTGGCCGAGCTGTTGCCCGGGGGCCAGGGCTACCGGGTGCGCTTTCTGGCGCCCTGGACCGACTTTCCGGGTGACGATGACCTGGCCGCGGCGCGGCGCATGAACGCCTGGATCGAGCACGAGGTGCTGCAGCAGCCGGCGCAGTACCTGTGGGTGCACCGGCGCTTCAAGACGCGGCCGCCGGGCGAGGCCCCGCTGTACTGAGCGCGCCGGCCTGGGTGCGCCGGCCCGCCGGCAGCGGCCCGGCGCCAGACCGCAGCGGCCGTTGACCGCAGCGGATAATGCCGCGATGCGATTGACTTTCACCAAGATGCAGGGCGCGGGCAACGACTTCGTCGTGCTCGACGCCACGCGCGCGCCGATCGAGCTCACGCGCGAGCAACTGCGCCGCCTGGGCGACCGCCGCTTCGGCGTGGGCGCCGACCAGATCCTGATGGTCGAGCCGGCGCGCAGCGCCGAGGTCGACTTCCGCTACCGCATCTTCAACAACACCGGCGACGAGGTCGAGCACTGCGGCAACGGCGCGCGCTGCTTCGTGCGCTTCGTGCACGAGCGCGGCCTGACCACGCAGCGCACCGTGAAGGTCGAGACGGTGAACAACCGCCTCGAGCTGACGCTGCAGGACGATGGCCGCGTCACGGTGGACATGAACCGCCCGATCTTCGAGCTCGATCGTGTGCCCTTCGATGCCCAGGGCCTGGTGCCGCGCCTGGAGGGTGGCAACGGCGGCTTTGCGCTGTGGCCGCTGGACGTGGGCGAGGGCCGGCGCGTCGAGGTGGCGGTGTTGTCGATGGGCAATCCGCATGCGGTGCAGCGGGTGGGCGATGTGCGCGAGGCGCCGGTCACGGCCCTGGGGCCGCTGGTGGAAACGCACGCCCGCTTTGCGCGCAAGGTCAATGCCGGCTTCATGCAGGTGCTGGGCCGCGACGAGATCGCCCTGCGCGTGTGGGAGCGCGATGCCGGCGAAACCCTGGCCTGCGGCACCGGCGCCTGCGCCGCGGTGGTGGCGGGCATCCGCCTGGGCTGGCTGGACCGGCGTGTCAACGTGCAGGCCCGCGGCGGCCTGCTCACCGTGGAATGGCCGGCCGACGACGCCAGCGTGCGCATGACCGGCCCGGCCGAAACCGTGTACCAAGGAGAGATCGAACTGTGAGCATCGAAGGCGCGATCACCGAGAACGACATTGCCAACTACCTGGCCAACACGCCCGGGTTCTTCGAGCGCCATGCCGAGCTGCTGGCCAGCATCCAGCTCACCAGCCCGCATGGCCAGCGCGCCGTGTCGCTGCAGGAGCGGCAGATGGAAATGCTGCGCGAGAAGATCAAGGGCCTGGAGCACCGGATCATCGAGATGATCCGCCATGGCAACGAGAACATGGCCATCGCCGACCGGCTGCACCGCTACACCCGGGCCATCATGCTGGTGCGTTATGCCGGCAACATGCCCGACGTGCTGCTGTCCACGCTGCGCCACGAGTTCCTGATTCCGCAGGCCACGCTGCGCCTGTGGGGCATGGACGAGGCCTACGACGACCTCACCTACACCCAGGGCGTCAGCGACGACACCAAGGCGCTGGTGGGCAGTCTGGCGCTGCCCTATTGCGGCCTGAACTCGGGCTTCGAGGCAGTGGGCTGGCTCGAGGACGCCGGCACCGTGCAGTCGGTGGCATTGATCCCGCTGCGCAGCGGCCTGGCCGACGAGCCCTTCGGCCTGCTGGTGCTGGGTTCGCCCGACCCCACGCGCTACACGGCCGACATGGGCACCGATTTTCTGGTGCGCATCGGCGAGGTGGCGGGCGCGGGCCTGTCGCGCCTGCTGCCGATGAACTGACGCCGCGGCACATGGCCACGGCCCGGCACGCCGCGCAAGCCGAGCAGGCAGGGGTGGGCACACCCTCGCGCCGGCCGCTGGCGGCAGACATCGAGGCCTTTTTGCAGCACCTGCGCGTGGCGCGCCGGCTGGCACCGCGCACCGTGGCCATGTACACCGATGCGCTGCACTGGCTGCAGCAGTCGGCCGCCGACGACGATGTGCCGCTGGGCCAGGCGCGGGCCCACCACATCCGGGCCTGGATGGCGCAGCTGCGCGAGCGCGGCCTGGGGCCGCGCAGCATCGCCATCGCGCTGGCGGCCTGGCGCGGCCTGTACCGGCACTGGGGGCGCGAGCTGAGGGTCTCGCACAACCCGGTGGACGGCCTGCGTCCGCCCAAGGCGCCCAAGCCGCTGCCCAAGGCGCTGTCGGTGGACCAGGCCATGGCCCTGGCCGACCAGCCGGTGCCCACCGAGAACCCAGTGCTGGCGGCCCGCGACCATGCCATCGTTGAGCTGCTGTACGGCTGCGGCCTGCGCGTGGGCGAGCTGGTGGGCCTGGACGCGCTGCCCGGCCCGCAGGCCGCCGGCTGGATCGACCCGGCCGAGGGCACGGCCCATGTGCTGGGCAAGGGCAGCAAGCGGCGCAGCGTGCCGGTGGGCCGTGCGGCGCTGCAGGCGCTGACCGACTGGCTGGCGGTGCGCGCCCAGATGGCGCCGCCCGACGAGCCGGCGCTGTTTGTCACCCGCCACGGCACCCGGCTCAGCAGCAGCCAGGTGCGCACCCGCATCACCGCGCTGGGCCAGGCCGCCGGCCTGCCCACCGGCGTGCACCCGCACATGCTGCGCCACAGCTATGCCTCGCACCTGCTGCAAAGCAGCGGCGACCTGCGCGGCGTGCAGGAGCTGCTGGGCCACGCCAGCATCAGCACCACGCAGATCTACACCAAGCTCGACTTTCAGCACCTGGCCAAGGTGTACGACGCCGCCCATCCGCGGGCCAAGAAGAAGCAGACCAGCCCATGAAGACGATCCGACTGCGCGACGGCAAGGAGCGTTCGCTGCAACGCCGCCACCCCTGGGTGTTTGAGGGCAGCATCACGCAGGGCCACGCCGAGCTGGGCGACACCGTGCGGCTGGAGTCGGCCGATGGCCGCTTTCTTGGCTGGGGCGCCTACAGCCCGGCCTCGAACATCCGCGTGCGGGCCTGGAGCTTTGACGAGGCCGAGCGCATCGACGAGGCCTTCTTCGAGCGCCGGCTGCGCCAGGCCATTGCGCTGCGCGACCGCCTGGCCATCCACAGCGACGGCGTGCGCCTGGTGCATGGCGAGGCCGATGGCCTGCCCGGCCTGGTGGTGGACCGCTACGGCGACACGCTGAGCGTGCAGTTTCTGGCCGCCGGGGCCGAGCGCTGGCAGCCGGTGATTGCCGATGCGCTGTTGCAGATCACCGGCCTGTCGCGGCTGTACGAGCGCTCGGATGTCAATGTGCGCAAGCTTGAGGGCCTGGCGCAGCGCACCGGCTGGCTGCGCGGCGAGGGCCCCACCGAGCTGAGCATCACCGAGCACGGCTGGCAGCTGGGCCTGGACGTGGCCCAGGGCCACAAGACCGGCTACTACCTCGACCAGCGCGACAACCGCCAGCGCTTTGCCCAGCTGGTGAGCCAGCTGGGCTGCCGCACGGTGCTGAACTGCTATGCCTACACCGGCGGCTTCAGCGTGGCCGCGCTGGCCGGTGGCGCGGCCGAGGTGACCACGGTGGACTCGTCTGCACCAGCGCTCGAGCGTGCGCGCGACAACCTGCGCCGCAACGGCTTCGACGATGCCGCGCACCACTTTGCCGATGCCGACGTCAACGCCTGGTTGCGCCAGGCCCTGGCCGATGGCCGGCAGTTCGACGCCATCGTGCTCGACCCGCCCAAGTTCGCACCCAGCGCCGCACATGCCGAACGTGCCGCGCGCGCCTACAAGGACATCAACCGCCTGGGCCTCAAGCTGCTGGCCCCCGGCGGCCTGCTGATGACCTACAGCTGCTCGGGCGGCGTGAGCGCCGAGCTGTTTCACAAGGTAGTGGCCAGTGCCGGGCTGGATGCCGGGGTCAATGCCAGCATCCTGCAGCGCCTGGAGGGCGCCTGCGACCACCCGACGACGCTGGAGTTTCCCGAGGGCGAATACCTCAAGGGCCTGGCGCTGCTGCGGCTGTAGCGCGCGCACCCGGCGGCCTGGCGCTGGCCATGCACCCGGCGGCCTGGCGCCGGCCATGCACCCGACGGCCTGGCGCCGGCCATGCACCCGGTGGCCCGGCGCCGGCGGTGAGCTCGTGCGGCGCTACAGCCCGACCGCCGGCTCGAACTTGGCCCGGTGCGTGGCAAAGAAGGTCTTCACGTTGCGCACATTGGCGTCTTGCGTGAACAGGCGCTGCACCAGCGCGTGATAGGCCGGCATGTCGGCCAGCCACAGCACCAGCAGCAGATCGGGCCCGGGGCTCACCCGCCAGCACTGCTGCACGGCGGCATCGGCCACGGCGCGGGCCTCGAAGGCCGCCACATGCTCGGCGCCCTGGCGGTCGAGCGTGATCTCCACGATGGCCTGCAGCCCGCCGGCGCGCTGCGGCGACACGATGGCCACCTGGCGCTCGATGACGCCAGCCTCCACCAGCCGCCGCACCCGCCGCAGCGCCGTGGCCGGCGACACATGCGCGGCCTCGGCCAGCGCCTGGTTGGAGCGCGAGGCGTCTTGCTGCAGCAGGCTCAGCAGGCGGCGATCGATCGCATCCAGCGCATCAGTCGCATTGTTTTCTTGCGTTGAGTCGGCCATTGGTGCCTGAAAATTTCAGACGCGATCATGCATGCGAACGGATTGCAGAATCAAGTCGATTTTGCACGCCTCTTTCATGCGGCCTTCGCTAGCATGCGCGGCACCCACTGTTCACCACCGCAAACAAAGGCCCAACCCATGTGTGGCATCGTCGCAGCCGTCAGCAATCGCAACATCGTGTCCGTGCTGGTGGAGGGCCTCAAGCGCCTGGAGTACCGCGGCTACGACAGCTGCGGTGTGGCCGTGCACCAGCATGGCGGCCCGCGCCGCACCCGCAGCACCAGCCGCGTGGCCGAGCTGGACGCGCTGATCGCCGCCGACCAGGTGTCCGGCGGCACCGGCATCGCCCACACCCGCTGGGCCACCCACGGCGCGCCGGCGGTGCACAACGCCCACCCGCACTTCTCGGGTGATCGTATTGCGCTGGTGCACAACGGCATCATCGAGAACCATGACGAATTGCGCGCCGAGCTGCAGGGCAAGGGCTATGTGTTCGACAGCCAGACCGACACCGAGGTCATCGCCCACCTGATCCACCAGCTCTACGACGGCGACCTGCTCGACGCCGTGCAGCGCGCCGTGGTGCGCCTGAAGGGCGCCTACGCGATCGCCGTGTTTGCCAAGGACGAGCCGCACCGCGTGGTGGGCGCGCGTGAAGGCAGCCCGCTGGTGCTGGGTGTGGGGGAAGGCGAAACCTTTCTGGCCAGCGATGCCATGGCCCTGGCCGGCGTGACCGACCAGATCGTCTACCTGGAAGAAGGCGACGTGGTCGACCTGCACCTGGGCAAGCACTGGATCAGCCAGCGCCAGGCCGACGGCACCTTTGCCCGCGTGGAGCGCCCGGTGCGCACCGTGCACGCCCACAGCGGCGCGGCCGAGCTGGGCCCCTACCGCCACTACATGCAGAAGGAAATCTTCGAGCAGCCCAAGGCCATTGCCGACACGCTGGAAGGCGTGGCCGGCTTCGACCCCGACCTGTTTGGCGACAAGGCCGGCGAGGTGTTTGACGGCATCGACCGCGTGCTGATCCTGGCCTGCGGCACCAGCAGCTACTCGGGCATGACCGCCAAGTACTGGCTGGAAGCCATTGCCGGCATCCCCTGCAGCGTGGAGATCGCCAGCGAATACCGCTACCGCGAGAGCGTGCCCGACCCGCGCACCCTGGTGGTCACCATCAGCCAGAGCGGCGAAACCGCCGACACCCTGGCCGCGTTGAAGCATGCCCGCTCACTCGGCATGACCCGCACCCTGACCATCTGCAACGTGGCCACCAGCGCCATGGTGCGCGAGTGCGAGCTGGCCTACATCACCCGCGCTGGCGTGGAAATCGGCGTGGCCAGCACCAAGGCCTTCACCACCCAGCTGGTGGCGTTGTTTCTGCTGACCATGGTGCTGGCCAAGCGCCGCGGCAAGCTCAAGCAAGAGGGCGAGGCCGCCGCGCTGCGCAACCTGCGCCACCTGCCCGCCGCCCTGCAGGCCGTGCTGGCGCTGGAGCCGCAGATCATCGGCTGGGCCGAGCAGTTTGTGCCGCGCCAGAACGCGCTGTTTCTCGGCCGCGGCCGCCACTACCCCATCGCGCTGGAAGGCGCCTTGAAGCTCAAGGAGATCAGCTACATCCACGCCGAGGCCTACCCGGCCGGCGAGCTCAAGCACGGCCCGCTGGCCCTGGTGGATGCCAGCATGCCGGTGATCACCGTGGCCCCGGCCGACGACCTGCTGGAAAAGCTCAAGAGCAACATGCAGGAAGTGCGCGCCCGCGCCGGCGAGCTGTATGTGTTTGCCGATGCCGACACCCACATCGAGAGCAGCCCCGGCATCCACGTGATCCGCCTGCCCGAACACTACGGCGCATTGAGCCCCATCCTGCACGTGGTGCCGCTGCAGCTGCTGGCCTATCACACAGCCTGCGCGCGCGGCACCGACGTGGACAAGCCGCGCAACCTGGCGAAGAGTGTGACGGTGGAGTGAGGGCAGGGACGCCCGTCACTGGATGTTCCGACCAAAAAAAGTCGTAAACATCAAAGTCGAAAACGCGACAACAAAGTCGAAAACTCCCGAAGGCAAAGGCCAGTTCCTGAACGCTCTGGCCCCCCAAGTACCCGACGCAGCGCGGTTACCGCAGGCTGCCCAGCCGCTTCGGGCTACGCTTTTCGCGCCTGTCCGACCGACTGAAGACTTACTCCACTCATTGGGGCGCGACAGGCCACCTCTTCTGGCCATCGGATCGAAAGCTGTTCGGGCAGCGATCGCGCCTGCGCAGAGTCGCCCTGTTCCTGGCTTGGATGCTTGCGGCTTTTCTGGCTGTGGCCATGTCCGGTTCCGGCTGGCAATGATCGACAGCGCGCGCCCGTCAAGGCAGTCTCAAGTCCATGCCGAGCATCCTGGCGAGTCCGAACGTCAAGGTCAGCAAGACGAGCAGCACAAGCAGGAAGATGGCACCGATCTTGGTGCCCACGCGCAGCAGCGCTTGCCCGTCGGCCTTCGTCTTCTCTTGGTCGTAATGCCACTTGATGGCGAAGTACATGCCAGTGGCGAAAACCAAACCCTTGAAGAGAACGAAGGCGACAAGAACCCAATCCACTGGTGCACCTTCGGCGCTGGCTCGACAGCGGCCATCTTGACCGCAAACCAGAGCCGATGGCATTGGACGTTTTGACTCACCACGCGTCCACAGAGACGTTGCGGTCGGCTGAAGTGTTCTGGGCCCACCGGCCTGTGAACACGCACGCAGCCAACGCACAAGGGTAGGCGACACTTGCGCCCTCATGTCCGCCACCCCCCCGAACGACGCCTCGCGCGCTGCCAAGCCGCCGGCGCTGCCCCATCCGAAGCACCTGCAACGCCTGCCGGCAAACATCGGCTGGGCGCAGCTGGAGCGCATCCGCCATGCCGTGCACTGCCTGCCGCAGGTGGTGAAGCCCGCCGACTATGTGCCCGAGAACAGCCCCGGCTTCGAGAGCCGGCTGGACACGCTGGGCCTGGTGCAACTGCAGAAGGCGGCGCCCAGTGGTCGCCCCAGCCGCTGGATAGCGCCCGGGCTGATGGACAGCGCGCTGGCCCACCTGGATGCCGTCGGCACGGGGCCCGACGCCCGCCCGCTGATGCTGGAACGCCGCGCCGCGCTGGAAGGCCTGGGCGTCACGCGACAGGGCGGCGATTTTTCGCGGCAGGTGAGCCACACGCTTCACGTGCCGGTGCCCGAGGGCCTGCCGTGGCCGATCACGGTGTCGTTTCGCGTGCCGGTGGATGCGGCACCGGTGTGGGCCTTCTACCGCAGCGGTGACCTGGCCGCCCTGCGGGCCGCGCTGGGGCCGCCACCGGCCCATCCGCAGGCTGCCGAGCTGGCGTTGCACCTGGCCCAGCTGGTCGCCCGCAGCCACGCCTACCAGCCCCGCCGCCTGGACGAACTGCTGCCACGGCTGCAGACCGAATGCGCCGTGGTGATGCCGACGCCTGAGCTGAAGGCCGCCTGCATGCGCGCGCAGGACCGCTGGGAACACCGCGTGGCTGAGCTGGACACGCTGGACGACCTGAACCACGAGCTGGCGTTCCAGGGCTACCCCGACACCTTTCCCAAGGCGCGCCAGCTGCAACGCAGCGTCACGCTGTACGTGGGCCCACCCAACAGCGGCAAGACACATGCGGCGTTCGAACGCCTGGCCCACGCGCACAGTGGCGCCTACCTGGCACCGCTGCGCCTGCTGGCACTGGAAGGGCGTGACCGCCTGGTGGCGCGCGGCGTGCCGTGCTCGCTGCTGACTGGCGAGGAGAACGACCCCGCGCCGGGCGCCCGCGTGGTCTCCAGCACCATCGAGATGGTGGGCACCAACACGCCCATCGACGTGGCGGTGATCGACGAAGCGCAGATGATCTTCGACGGCGCGCGCGGCTGGGCCTGGACGCAGGCCATCGTCGCGGTGCCGGCCAACGAACTGATCATCATCTGTTCCGACTTCGCGGTGCCGGCCATCGAGCGGCTGCTGGGCCTGTGCGGCGAACGCTGCACCGTGCGCGCGTTTGAACGCAAGCAGCATGTGCAGTTGCTGCCGCGGCCGGTGGCCATCGACACGCTGCGCCTGGGCGACGCGGTGGTGGCCTTCAGCCGGCGCGACGTGCTCACGCTGCGCGACCGCATCTCGGCCAGCGGGCATCCGGTCTCGGTGATCTACGGCGCGCTGCCGCCCGAGGTGCGCCGGCGCGAAGCCGAGCGTTTTGCCAGCGGCCAATCGCACATCCTGGTGGCGACCGACGCCATCGGCATGGGGCTGAACCTGCCGATCCGGCGCGTGCTGTTCAGCACCCTGACCAAGTTCGACGGCACCAACGACCGGCCGCTGGACGAGAGCGAGGTGCACCAGATTGCCGGCCGCGCCGGGCGCTACGGTTTGCACGAGGAAGGCTTTGCCGGCGTGCTGGACACGGCCGAGCCGCACGCCGCACGCCGCCTGAGTGACGCGCTGCACAAGCACCCGCGCGCGCCGCGCGACTTCAAGGCCCCGGTGGCACCGAACCCGTGGCACGTGAAGACCATCGCGCAGCGCCTGCACAAGACCCGGCTGCGCGAGGTGCTGGGCGTCTTCGTCGAACAACTCAAGCTGGACGACGCCCACTTCGCCGTGGCCGAGCTCGACCAGATGCTGGAGCTGGCGCAAGCGCTGGACCAGACCGCCGCCAAGCTGCCGCTGCGCGACCGCTTCAAGTACGCGCAGGCGCCGGTGGACACGCGCACCGAATCGATGTTCCAGGAGTTTCTGGACTGGAGCAGCCGCCATGCGCTGACCGGCGTGGCCGGCAAGCCCTGGTTCCTCGACGCGGTGGACGGCCACAGCCGTCTCGATCGCATGGAACAGGCCTTGCGCGGCTGCACGCTGTGGTTGTGGCTGGATCTGCGCTTTCCCGGTGTGTACGGCCACGTGGAGGAGGTGCACGCATTGCGCGCCGGGCTCAACGAGGGCATCGAGCGGCAACTCAAGGGCAAGCGCCCGCTGGCGCAGGTGCGGCACGGCCGGCGTTGACGGCCGCTTCACCGGCCCGCTGGCCCCTGAGCAGGAGCCTGACTGCATGCAATGGGCACAAGGGGCGTGGGGGCCGGTGCATCCCCATGGCGATTGCCGCGTTCGTGCCGTCAGCGCACAGGCCGCAGGCCGCGCAGTGGCCGGCGCAGCAGCGGCAGGGCCGCCAGCCACAGCGCCAGCGTGGCGGGTTCAGGCACTGGCGCTGCGGTCAGCAGCAGCGAGATGCCGCCGTCGTTGTCGGGCAGAAAGTAGTCGGCCGCAACAAAGCCGACGGTTGCCGCGTGCTTCAGCGTGAAGGTGTAGGCCGGCGTGGCCAGGAAGGCTGCGGTGGCCTGGGCCCGGGTGTCCCAGGCGCAGAAGTGGTTGCGGCAGGTCGGTTCGGTGAGCGACTGGCCATCCACCAGCACGCTGAAGCGGCCGCTGGGCAGCTGTTCGGCGACGACGTAGTGGCTGCCCCAGCTGCCCGGTTGCGGCACCTCGAAGTTCCAGGTGTCGTACAGCGCGCCGGGCATGCCCCAGGCGTTGACCAGGCTGTAGCGGCCGGGCAGCAGGTCGAGCAGCACTGGCTTGTCGAGCTCGATCACCGAGCCCACTGCCAACGGGTAGCTCAGCGGCAACACGGTGCCGGCGCCGTCGCTGCCGTGGCCCTTGATGTTGATCAGTGTGTCGGCCTGTGCCGTGGTGCTGGCCAGCAGCAGCGCCAGCGCTGCGCCCAGGGCGGTGTGCGTGTTCATCGGAAGCTCCTTGCAATGCGCGGCGAAGGCCGGGCTTGCTGGAGAACACGCGAATGCCGGCGTGCATCCGCCAGGCGCTGCGGCAACCCCCCTAACAGCGATCAATGCAGCGACAGCAGGCGCGTGGGCGGCCCTGGCGTGGCAGCGGCGATCTCGCGTTGCGCGGCTTGCAGATCGGCGCGCAGCGCATGGCCGGCGGGCACGGTGGCCACCGCCTCGTCGCGTGCAGTGGCAAACGCGGCCATCGCCTCAGCGCGCGCCTCGGGCGCCGCGTGCAGCGCCTGCACCCAGCGCAGCACGGCCAGGCACTTCAGCAGCCGCGGGTTGGTGCTGCCCAGCGCCGCGCGCATGGCCTGGCAGGCCTGGTCGGCCAGGCTCACCGCATGGGCCTGGTGGCGGCTGGCCAGCGCCAGCTGCCACTGCTTGTTGGCCCGTTCCACCGGGTTGTCGGCCTGGCCCATGCGGGCGGCGAAGTCGAGCGAGGCCTGCAGCAGGCGCACGCCTTCGTCGCGCCGGCCCTGGGCCAGCACCGCATCGGCCAGAAAGGCGCGGGCGTTCTCGCGGTAGCGCGTGGGCTCGGCGTACCTGGCCTCCAGCTGGGCCAGCAGCTCGCGCGCCAGTGCTTCGGCCTGCTGCGGCTGGCCGGCCAGGGTCAGCAGCCGCACCAGTTGCAGGCGCACCAGGTTCACCGCCTCGGGCTCGGCCGCGGCGCGCGGCAGCACGTTGGCGATGTTGGCCTGCTGCACGGTCACCGCCTCGTCGGCGCGACCCAGCTCGGCCAAGGCGCGGGCGAAGGTGGAGCGTGCAATGGCGCTGCGGTCATGCGCCTTGCCGAGGTGCTGGTCGAACAGCGGCAACATCGCGCGGTAGTCGGCTTCGGCCTGCGCGTAGTCACCCCGCACAAAACGCACGCTGGCCAGCTGCGCGCGGGTGACCAGCAGGTCGGTCATCGGAAAGGCCGGCAGGGTGGGCGCCTGCCGCTCGATCTGGCGGATCAGGGCCTGGGCGTCGTCGATCTGGCCGCGGGCGATCTGCAGCGCGGCCACGTTCTGCGCCACGCTCAGAAAATCCACGCTGTGCTCGCCGCTGTAGGCGCGTTGCTGCGCCAGTGCCTGCTCGGCCAGCGGCAGCGCCTGGTCGAGCTGGCCGGTCTGCGACGCCAGCCAGGCCTGGCTGGCCAGGATGCGGCCGCTCCAGCGGTGCGGTGTCGGGCCTAGCGCGTTGCCGGCCGCCATCGCCGCGCTGAAGCTGGCCTGCGCGGCGGAAAAATCTCGCAAGTCGCGCTGGGCCTGGGCCTTGAAGAACATCGCGTCCACCCACTCGGCATCGCGTGGGCGGGGCCGGGCGAGGGCCCGGTCCAGGTGCTGCACGGCCGGCTGGAAGGCGCCCATCTCGAAGTAGATGATGCCCACGGTCTGATGCAGCCGGGCCGCCACGGCGGGCTGCTGCCCGAACTCGGTGTCGATCTGCCCGGCGGCCAGCGTCAGCAGCTGGCGTGCGCTGCGTTCCTGGCCCTGGGCCTGCTGGGGGTCGTTGTAGCTCAGCACCTTGGCCAGAAAGGCCTGCACGGCCTGTGACTGCTGCGCCTGCGCCGTGGCGCGCTGGGCCTGCCACAGCGCCACCGTGGCACCCGTCAGCAGCGCCACGGCCACGGCGGTGCCCGCGCCGTAGCCCAGCGCATGCCGGCGCAGGCTGCGGCCCAGCCGGTAATGCCAGGTGGCGGGACGGGCGCGCACCGGCAGCCGGCCCAGATGGCGCTCGATGTCCTCGGCCAGTGCCGCGGCGCTGGCGTAGCGCGCGGCCGGCTGCAGGGCCAGCGCCTTCATCACGATGGTGTCAAGGTCACCGCGCAGCGCGCGGCTGCGTGCGGCGGTGCCCACCGCCAGGCTGGGGCGCTGCACCTCGGCGTTGAGGATGGCTTCTTCCAGCGCCGCCGCGCTGTCGCGCTTGAGCCGGTAGGGCAGCTGGCCGGTCAGCAGTTCGTACAGCAGCACGCCCAGCGAATACACGTCGCTGCTCACGCCCAGCGGCCGCCCGGCCACCTGCTCGGGGCTGGCGTACTGCGGCGTCATCGCGCGGCCGCCCAGCTGGGTCAGCACGCTGTCGGCCGACAGCGCCGGCGCCACATCGGCCGCCAGCAGCTTGGCCACGCCAAAGTCCAGCAGCTTGACGGCGCCTTGCGCGTCCACCATCACATTGGCCGGCTTGAGGTCGCGGTGGATGACCAGCTGGCCGTGGGCATGCTGCACGGCCTGCAGCACCGGCAGGAACAGGCGCAGCCGCGCCGGCACGTCCAGCCCCTGCGCCGTGGCGTGGTGGGTGATGGGCTGGCCTTCGATGTACTCCAGCGCCAGCCAGGGCTGGCCCTCGTCTTCGCCGGCGTCCAGCACCTGCGCGATGTTGGCGTGCTGCAGCATCGACAGGATGGCCCGCTCGCGCAGAAAGCGTTCGGTGATCAGCCGCGAGCCCGGCGTGTGCTGCGGCAGCTTCAGCGCCACCTGGCGCTGGTGCGCGCCGTCGCAGCGCTGCGCCAGCCACACGGTGGCCATGCCGCCGCGGCCCAGTTCACGCAGCAGCCGCCACGGGCCCAGCGTGGTGCCGGGCTGCTGTGGCGTGCGCTCGGCGCCGGCGTTCAGAAAGTCGGCCGTCTCGATGGCGCGGCGGTCTTGCAGCAGCTTGCGCAGCGCGTCCTTCAGATGGGGCGGGTGCAGCGCCAGCGCGGCCAGCCATTGGCCGCGTTCGGTCGGCAGCAGTTCCAGCGCGGCGTCCAGCTGGCGCAGCACCTCGGTCCACTCGTGCGCCTGCAGCTTCATGGGCGGATGCCTGCTCGGTGAAAGCTCGGGGCTCGACGACAGGCACGCGATGGCGACGGCCCATCCGCCATCGGCCGGCGCATCAGCCGGCCTTCAGGCTGGCGTAGAGAAAGCTGCGCGCCTTCTCCCAGTCGCGTTCGACGCTGCGCTTGCCCACGCCCAGCGCACGGGCGATCTCGTCCATCTCCAGCCCGACAAAAAAGCGCATCTCGACCACCTGCACCAGGCGCGGGTCGATGCCCGCCAGTTCGGCCAGCGCCTCGTGCACGGCCAGGATCTGCGCGTCGCCGGCGGGCAGCGCGTTGGCGGCCGCGGTGTCCAGCGTGATGTGGCACTGGCCACCGCCACGGCGGTCGGTGCGGGCCTCGCGCACCAGATCAACCACCACTGAACGCATCACGCTGGCCGCGTAGGTCAGGAAGTGGCCGCGGTCCTTGACCTCGAGCTGCTGCAGCTTGACCAGGCGCAGATAGCTCTCGTGCACCAGCGCGGTGGTGTCCAGGCCTTGCGGTCCGTCGCCCAGGCACAGCCTGGCGTGGGCGATGCGGCGCAGATCGGCATAGAGCAGTTCGCAGAGCCTGCTGACGGCGGCGCCGTTGCCCTGGCCGGCCTGCTGGATGAGTGTGGTGATCTCTCCCATGGGCCCGATTCTGAGGCCTGGCCCGCTGGCGCACAGCGGTGCGCCTAACGTCAAAAGGTGATGGGCGGTGGATGCCCGTGGCCGGTAGCCCGCGGCCCGCGGCCCGCGGCCCGCGGCCCGCGGCCCGCGGCTGACGTACGCTGTGGTGCCGTTGAATGGCCGCATCCGCCGTGAGGCGGCCCAAAGCGATCCCGCCACACACCATGCCCATTGCCGTCATCGACTTCGAAACCACCGGCAGCGCACCCAGCCAGGGTGCGCGTGCCACCGAGATTGCCGCCGTGCTGGTGGACGGCGGCCGCATCGTCGGCCACTACCAGAGCCTGATGCGCAGCGGCGCCTGGGTGCCACCCTTCATCGAGCAACTCACGGGCATCAGCAACCGGATGCTGGCCGACGCGCCACCATCGCAGCAGGTGATGCACGAGGTGCTGGCCTTCACGGCCGGCTGCCCGCTGGTGGCGCACAACGCGGCCTTTGACCGCGCGTTCTGGCGCAGCGAGGCGGCGCTGGCCCGTGCGGGCACCGACGGTGGCCGCGGCGGTGACACCGGCCAGGCCGTCGACGACCCGCCCTTTGCGTGCACCGTGCGCTTGTCGCGCCGGCTCTTTCCGCAGGCCCCCAACCACCGCCTGGGCACGCTGGCGGCATGGCATCGCCTGCCCGATGCCGGGCGCGCCCACCGCGCCCTGGCCGACGCCACGGTCACCGCCCACCTGCTGCTGCGCCTGCAGGACGAGCTGGCGCTGCGCCTGGGCCATGGGTGCAGCGCCGCGATCGACCATGCGCTGCTGTGCACCGTGCAGACCTGGCCGGTGGCCGGCGTGGCCAAGGCGCTGGCGGCACGCGCCGGCGCGCGCTGAGTGCCGGGTCGGGCACGGCGGCAGCGGGCCGCCAACGGCCCGCCTGCAGCGCCTGCCGCCAACGGCCCGCCTACAGCGCCTGCCGCCAACGGCCCGCCTGACGCTCAGACCGCGAACAGCTTCTGGATGCTCGACCTCAGCCACATCGTGGCCGAATCCTTGTGCGCGCGGCGGTGCCAGAACTGGTGCACCGGGATCACCGGCGCCTTGACCGGCGTCTCGAAGATGCGCAGCTCGGCGTAGCGCGAGCAGATGTCGGCCAGGTCGCGCGGCACGGTGGCGATCAGGTCGCTGGCTTCGATGATGGGCGGCAGGCTCATGAAGTGCGAGATCTCCAGCGCCACATCGCGCCGCAGCCCCTGCTGCTGCAGGTATTGCTCGAACACATGGGCCCGCCCGTCGGGCTTGACGAGCACATGGCGCATCGCCAGGTACGCGTCCACGCTCAGCGGCGCCTCGCCGTCGCCCACGCCGGGGTGGCCGCGCCGCACCACGCAGACATGGTGGTTGTCGAACAGCTTCTGGCGAAAGAACTCGGCGCTGTCGAGGTCGGGAAAGTAGCCCAGCGCCAGGTCGGCCGCACCCGAGGCCAGCGCCTCCGACGCGGCCAGCCGCGGGCGCGACACCACGCGCAGGCGCAGGTGCGGCGCCGCCTGCGCCAGGTAGGCCAGCAGTGGCGGCACGAAGTGGATCTCGCCGATGTCGGGCGTGATCAGCGTGAAGATGCGCTCGCTGGTGGCGGGGTCGAACTCGGCGCTGTTCAGGATCTCGGTCTTCACCGTCTCCACCACGCGCCGCACATGCGGCGCCAGCGCCTGGGCGCGCAGCGTGGGTTCCATGTGGCTGCCGGTCTTGACGAACAGCGCGTCGCCGAACAGCGCGCGCAGCCGGTTCAGCGCCGCGCTCATGGCGGGTTGGCTGAGCCCGATGGCCTCGCCCGCGCGGGTCACGCTGCGGTGCTCGGCCATCGCGTCAAAGCTCACCAGCAGATTCAGGTCGACCTTGGAGATATCCATTCGCTGGATTCTAAATATCCATCCCATCATCTGGATGAATTGAAGGCGTTTTCCTAGAGTTGCTGCCAGTGCAAAGCAATGCCTCGCCCGCCCCGGGCAAAGAGGCTCACCTGGAGACGACACCCATGTCCACGCTGACCCTGGCGCAGGCCAATGCCCTGCTGGCCGCTGCGCTGGCCGCTGCCCGCGCCGCCGGCCACGCGCCGATGGCCGTGGTGGTGCTGGACGAAGCCGGCCACCTCAAGGCCGCCCAGCGCGAAGACGGCGCCAGCATGTTCCGCATCGACATCGCCACCGCCAAGGCCTGGGGCGCGGTGGGCATGGGCGCGTCGAGCCGGCTGCTGGCCGAGCGCGCCAAAGCCAACCCCAACTTCTTCACCACCCTGGCCGACACGGCCAGGGGCCGCTTCCTGCCGCAGACGGGCGCCGTGCTGATCAAGGACGGCGCGGGCCGCGTGCTGGGCGCGGTGGGCGCCTCGGGCGGCAGCGGCGACGAGGACGAGGCCATTTGCATGGCCGGGGTGCAGGCCGCCGGCCTGGTGGCCGGATGAGCTTGCAGCCCTGCGCCTGCCGCGGCATCGACGTGCACGCGCACGTGGTGCCCGAGCACTTTCCGGCCTACCTGGGCGCGCATGTGCCGGCGCAGTGGCCGCACACCGTGGCCGCGCCCGCGCAGGGCGGGCTCTGCCACCGCCACGTGATGATTGCCGGCCAGCAGTACCGCACGGTGTCGGAGAAGTGCTGGAGCACGCCGCGCCGCCTGGCCGACCTGCCCGGCATGGGCCTGGCCCGGCAGGTGATCTCGCCGATGCCCGAGCTGCTGAGCTACTGGCTGGCGCCGGCCGATGCCCATGCGCTGCTGCGCTACCTGAACGAGCAGACCGCCGCCATGGTGGCCGACAGCGGCGGCGCGCTGCTGGGCCTGGCCGCCGTGCCGCTGCAGGATCTTTCGCTTGCCATCGCCGAGCTGCGCCACGCCGTCGAGGCGCTGGGCCTGGTGGGTGTGGAGCTGGGCAGCAATGTCAACGGCGTGCCCATCGGCCACCCGTGCTTCCTGCCCTTCTTCCAGGCCTGCGAGGCGCTGGACGTGCCGGTCTTCGTGCACGCCCTCAAGCCCACCGGCATGGACCGCCTGGTGGGCCCCGCGCCGCTGCAGCAGGTGCTGGCCTACCCGAGCGACGTGGGCCTGGCCGCGGCCTCGGTCATCACCGCCAACCTGCTGCTGGCCTGCCCGCGCCTGCGCATCGCCTTCAGCCATGGCGGCGGCACGCTGGCCATGCTGCTGCCGCGCCTGCAGCAGGGCTGGCAGGTGTTTGCGGCGCTGCGCGAGCAGGTGCAGGCCTCGCCGCTGGCGCAGGCGCGCCAGCTGTTCTTCGACACGCTGGTGTTCGACGAATCCACGCTGCGCCATCTGGTCGATCGCTTCGGCCCGGGCCAGCTGATGCTGGGCAGCGACTACCCCTTCAACTTCCATGAGCGCACGCCGGCGCAGCGTGTCGAGGCCGCCGGCTTTGACGGCGCCACCGTCAGCGCGCTGCTGCATGGCAATGCCGAGCGTTTTTTCGGCCTCACCCCACAGGCTATCCCATGAGTTCACGCTGGATCAGCGGGCTGCGCAGCGTGGCCCTCGACGTGCCCGACCTGGCGCGCGCCGAGCGCTTCTACACCGAGGTCTGGCGGCTGCGGCTGGCCGCCCGCACGGCCGACACGATCTACCTGCGCGGCAGCGGTGCCGACCACCACCTGCTGGCGCTGCATGCTGCCCGCACGCTGGCCATCCGCCAGGTCACGCTGCGCGCCCGCCACCCGGCCGCGCTGGCCGAGCTGGCCCGGGCGGCGGTGGCTGCGGGTGGCCGTGTGCTGCGGGGCCCGGCCCCGCTGGACGAGCCCGGCGGCGGCACCGGCCTGAGCCTGCGCGACCCCTGCGGCCGCTTGTTCCAGGTGGTGCACGGCGACGCCCGCCACACCGACACCGACGAGCAGGCCGACAGCCCCATCCGCCTGGCCCATGCGGTGCTCAACAGCCAGGCGCTGCCGGCCAGCCAGGCCTGGATCGAGCAGGCGCTGGGCTTCACGTTGACCGATCGCACGCGCATCATGGCCTTTCTGAACTGCGACCGTGACCACCACACGCTCGCCCTCGGCGACGCCGACAACGACGCGCTCAACCACATCGCGTTCGTGATGCCCAGCGTCGACGCCGTCATGCGTGGCGGCGGCCGCATGCGCGATGCCGGCCATGCCATCGAGTGGGGCCCCGGCCGCCACGGCCCCGGCAACAACGCCTTCAACTACTTCATCGGCCCGTTCGGCGAGGTCATCGAGTACACGGCCGAGGTCGAGCAGATCGATGACAGCTACCGCGCCGGTGGCCCCGCCGACTGGACCTGGCCGCCCGGCCGCGTTGACCAATGGGGCATCTCGGCCCCGCCCAGCGCCGCGCTCAAGGCCGCGCAGCGCAGCGTCTTCTTCATCCCGACCTGAATCGAGCCCCGCCATGAAATTCACCACCTTCCTCAGCACCGATGGCCAGCCCCGCCTGGGCCTGGTCGATGGCGACCAGGTCATCGACCTGAACGCCGCCCAGCCGCAGGTGCCGGCCGGGCTGCGCGCGGCGCTGGAAGCCGGCGCCGACCTGGCCAGCGCCGGCGCCGCGGCCCTGGCCAGCCAGGCGCCGCGCCTGCCGCTGGCCAGCCTGGCGCTGGCCCCGCTGGTGCCCGAACCCGGCAAGACCATCTGCCTGGGCCTGAACTACTACGACCACGCCAAGGAAGGCGGCCGCGAGAAGCCCGACTACCCGTGGTTCTTCTTTCGCGGCAAGAGCTCGCTGATCGGCCACGGCGCCGCGGGCCAGCTGCCCAGCGTGTCGGAGAAGTTCGACTACGAGGCCGAGCTGGCCCTGGTCATCGGCAGCCGGGTGCCGCGCCACGTCAGCCAGGCCGACGCGCTGCAACACGTGTTCGGCTACACCTGCTTCAACGACATGTCGGTGCGCGACTACCAGAAGCGCACGCCGCAATGGACCATCGGCAAGAACTTCGACGCCACCGGCGGCTTCGGCCCGGTGCTCGTCACCGCCGATGAGCTGGCCCCCGGCGCCACCGGCCTGCGCATCCAGAGCCGGCTCAACGGCCAGGTGATGCAGGACGCCTCCACCACCGACATGATCTGGGGCGTGGCCGAGACCATCGCGCTGCTGTCCGACTGCCTGACGCTGGAGCCGGGCGATGTCATCGTCATGGGCACGCCGGCCGGCGTGGGCCAGGCGCGCACGCCGCCAGTGTGGATGAAGGACGGCGACGTGATCGAGATCGCCATCGAGCGCATCGGCACGCTGGTCAATCCGATCCGCCGCGAAAAGGCCTGAGCGATGGCCGAGCCGCTTTATGACGTGGCCATCGTCGGCTTCGGGCCCAGCGGCGCCGTGGCGGCGGCGCTGCTGGGCCAGGCCGGCTTCAAGGTCTTCGTGGCCGATCGGGCGCACGAGGTCTACGACCGCCCGCGCGCCATCGCGCTGGACCACGAGGTGTTGCGCGTGTTCCAGCAGCTGGGCGTGGTCGAGCAGATCGAGCCCTTCATGGAGCCGTTCACCGACTCGTGCTACTACGGCGTGGACGGCGAGCTGATCCGCCGCATGACGATGGTGGCGCCGCCCTATCCGCAGGGCTACACGCCCTCGGTGGTGTTCACCCAGCCGCCGCTCGAGCAGGCGCTGCGCCGCGCGGTGGCCGCGCGGCCGTCGGTCATCGTCCAGACCGGGCTGACGGTGGTCGACCTGCAGCAGACGCCCGAGCAGGTGCTGCTGCACTGCCGCGCCGAAGACGGCCGCGAGCAGCAGGTGCGCGCGCGCTACGCCATCGGCTGCGACGGCGCCTCCAGCACCGTGCGCGAGCGGGTCGGCATCACGCTGCGCGACCTGTCCTTTGACGAGCCCTGGCTGGTGGTCGACGTGCTGGCCAATGCGCAGGGCCTGGCCAAGCTGCCCACCACCAGCGTGCAGTACTGCGAGCCCGAGCGGCCCTGCACCTACGTGATCGGCCCCAAGAACCACCGCCGCTGGGAGATCTCGCTGAAGGCCGGCGAAGACCCCCGCGCCGTGGTCGAGGACGATGCCACCTGGGCGCTGCTGTCGCGCTGGCTCACGCCGGCCGATGGCACGCTGTGGCGCCAGGCCGCCTACCGCTTCCATGCGCTGGTGGCCGAGCAGTGGCGCGTGGGCCGCGTCTTCATCGCCGGCGACGCCGCGCACCAGCAGCCGCCCTTTCTGGGCCAGGGCATGTGCCAGGGCGTGCGCGATGTCGTCAACCTGGCCTGGAAGCTGGCCGCCGTGCTGCACGGCGAGGTGCAGGGCGCCGCCGCCGACACGCTGCTCGACAGCTACGGCCTCGAGCGCCAGGCCCACGTCACCGAGCTGACCACCCGCCTGAAGGGCATTGGCGCGGTGATCTGCGAACGCGACGTGGCCGCGGCACGCAGCCGCGACCGCCAGATGCTGGCCGAAGGCGTGGCGCCCAGGCCGCGCCAGGACGTCTTGCCGCGGCTGAGCACCGGCCTGCTGGACGGCAGCCCTGCGGCGGGCAGCCTGGCGCCCCAGCCCTGGCTGCAGCTGCCCGACCGCCGCGTGCGCATGGACCACTGGCTGGGCTGCGGCTGGCGCCTGCTGATCGCGGCCGGCAGCGACCTGGGCGGGCCCACGCCGGAGCAGGCCCGCATGCTCGCACTGCAGACGCTGCGCCTGGGCCATGGCGAGGGCTGCCTGGCCGAGGCCGAGGGCGTGATGGCGCGCTGGTTCGCGGCCCAGGGCTGCCAGGCCGTGCTGCTGCGGCCCGACCACTACGTCTACGGCACGGCCGCCGATGCCGCCGGCCTGCGCGCCTTGCTGGACGGCGCCAAGGCCGCCCTGCATGGCTGATCACCCGGATACTCCGACCATGAGCACCGTGCCCGAACCGCTGACCACGCCGCCGGCCCAGCCGTTGGCCCAGCAGTTGGCCGCCCTGGGCGCCGGCGCCAGCCTGCCCGATGTGCAGGCCCTGTACGAGCCGCTGCTGGCGCTGCAGCCCACCGACGGCGTGCTGCAGCTGAGCCCTCAGCGCTACGGCGCCCACGCGCGCCAGGTGCTCGATGTTTATCGCCCGGCCGCCCAGGCCGGCGCGGCCTGCCCGCTGCTGCTGTTTTTCCACGGTGGCGGCTTCATCCGCGGCGACAAGGCGCACAAGGCCAACATCGGCTGGCATCTGGCGCGCCACGGCATCGTCACCGTGCTGCCCAACTACCGCCTCGCGCCCGAGCACCGCTGGCCCGCCGGGCCCGAGGACGTGGCCGCCGCCCTGGCCTGGGCGCGCGCGCATGCGCACAGCCTGGGCGCCGACCCCGCGCGCATCGTGCTGATGGGCGAGTCGGCCGGCGCGGCACATGTGGCGGCGGCCTGCCTGATGCAGCGCTTTGGCGTGTCCGGCATCCGCGGCGCCATCCTGGTGTCCGGGCCGTACAACGCCCGGCTCGAGCGCCTGTCGCGCGAGGCCTTCGGCATCGCCACGCCCGACCCGCGCAACGACGCCTACTTCGGCACCGACGAGCCCGAGGCGCTGGCCGCCATGAGCATCACCGAGCAGCTGGACGCGGCGCCGCTGCCGCTGCTGATCAGCTACGCCGAGCGCGATCTGCTGCAGATGCAGGTGCAGGCCGGCGAGCTGTTTGCGCGGCTGGCCGGGCGGCATGGCTTCAGGCCCGAGCTGCAGGTCATCCGCCACCACAACCACTTCTCGCAGACCCTGGCCGTCAACACCGGCGACCCCAGCCTGAGCGGGCCGGTGCTGGACTTCATCGCCCGACACGCGCGCTGACAGGCCCGCCGTCCAACGCCCGCCGGGTGCCCCGGCAGACTCACCATGCCCCACCCGACCGGCGCCCGCGCCGCCTGCCAAGCCGCCGCCTGGGCGACCCTGTTGCTGACCGGGCTGACCGGGCTGACCGGGCAGGCCGCCGGCGGCGCGCTCGAGCAGCCGGTGATCGGCGTGCGCACACGGGCCGTGCTGTGGCAGGACGGCCTGCAGTTCCGCGACGCCAACGGCAGCGGCAGGCTCGATGCCTACGAGGACTGGCGCCTGCCGGCCGAGGCGCGGGCCGCCGATCTGCTGGCCCGCATGAGCCTGGCCGACAAGGCCGGCATGATGCTGATCGACACGCTCAACCCCGCCTTCGGTGGCGTGGTGGCCGAGCCGGCCGGCGACTACCTGGCCCGCCAGGGCATGCGGCACTTCATCTTTCGCAGCGAGGTCACCGGCGCACCGGTCAAGGCCACCAGGGCCGGCCTGAACGGCCAGCCGGTCACGCCGCTGGAGGCTGCGAGCTGGACCAATGCCATCCAGGCCCAGGCCGAGAGCCTGCCGCTGGGCATTCCGGTGCTGTTCAAGTCCAACGCCCGCAACCACTATGACCGCGCGGCGCGCTTTGGCGTCAACACCGGCGCGGGGGCCTTCTCGGCCTGGCCCAAGGAGCCCGGCCTGGCGGCCACGCGCGACCTGGCGCTGATCCAGGACTTTGCCCGCACCATCGGCGCCGAGTGGGCCGCCATCGGCCTGCGCGGCATGTACGGCTACATGGCCGACACCGCAACCGAGCCACGCTGGTTCCGCGTCAGCGAGACCTTCAGCGAAGACTTCGACCTCAACGCCGACATCGTGCGCACGCTGGTGCAGCACCTGCAGGGCGGGCCGCTCCATCCCCGCTCGCCGGTGGCCCTGACCTTGAAGCACTTTCCGGGCGGCGGGCCGCAGGAGATGGGGCTGGACCCGCACTACTCGTTCGGCAAGACCCAGGTCTATCCAGCCGGCCGGTTTGCCGACCACCTGAAGCCCTTCAAGGCCGCCATCGAGGCCGGCGTGTCGGCCGTGATGCCCTACTACGGCGTGCCGGTGAACCTGCGCCATGACGGCGTGAGCCACGGCCCGACGGGCTTTGCGTTTTCGCGCCTGATCGTCAACGACCTGCTGCGCGACACGCTGGGCTTCAAGGGCGCTGTCAATTCCGACACCGGCATCGTCACCCACCGCGCCTGGGGCCTGGAGGGCCTGACCGTGGCCGAGCGCGTGGCCACGGCCATCAACAGCGGCAACGACATCCTGTCGGGCTTTCATTCGCGGCAGGCCATCGTCGACCTGGTGGCCGCCGGCCTGGTGGGCGAGGCCCGCATCGACGAGGCCGTGACCCGCCTGCTGGTGGCGCTGTTCAGGCTGGGCCTGTTCGAGAACCCGTATGTCGATGCCGCCCAGGCCGCCGCCATCGTCGGCAATGCCCAGGCGGTGGCAAAGGGGCTCGACGCGCAGCGCAAGTCCATCGTGCTGCTGCAGAACCCGGCCCGGCTGCTGCCGCTGCCGCTGCCCACCCGCAGCGCGCCGGTGCGGCTGTACACGATGGGCCTCAACGCCGATGTGCTGGCCCGCAGCGGCTACACCGTGGTGACCGGTGACCGCGCCAACGCCAACGCCAACGCCAACGCCAACGCCCAGCGGCCCAGCGCCGCCGGCGCCGACTACGCCCTGATCCGCGTGGAGGTCAGCAACCCCTATGCGCCGGCCGCGGCCGGGCCGCTGGCCCAGCCCACCGGCCTGTACCGCAGCCAGGACCCGCTGTGGGGTGCCAACCCGGCGCACATCGACCCGCGCACCGGCAAGACCTGGGGCGCGCAAGACCCCTGCGTGCTGCAGCCGGCCCGCAACCCCGTGTGCGTGGACGATGCGATCGGCCTGATCGGCCCCGGCGTGCCGGCCGGGCTGATTTTTGGCGGCGCGCTGCCGTGGGAGGTCAACCACCTGTCCTTCAGCACCATGGCGGCCTCGGCCTCGTGGCAGATCAGCCCCAGCCTGGCCGACATCCAGGCGGTGATGAACGAGGTCGGCGCCGAGCGCGTGGTGCTCGGCATCTACTTCCGCCAGCCCTATGTGCTGGACGAGGCCAGCGGGCTCAGGCGCGCAGGCGCCATCCTGGCCAGCTTCGGCGTCAGCGACGAGGCGCTGATGGACATCATCACCGGCCGCTTCGCGCCCGCCGGCAAGCTGCCCTTCGCGCTGGCCAGCCACCTGCAGGCCGTCATCGACAACCAGCCGGACGCGCCGGGTTATCCGGCCGCCGACACGCTGTTTCCGTTCGGTTTCGGGCTGAGCTACTGAGCCATGGCCCCCGGTGTTTTCCCTCGCTCGCGGGGCCGTGACGGCGCAACTTTGCGGGCCGGAACCCGCGCCACGCCCGGGCCCGCCGCACCGCCGGCAGACCATCCACAAGATGGATTTGAGGAATTCACTTCATCCCCTGGATGAATGAATGGCCAGTCCATAGACTGAGCCGCAACAGACCAGAAAAAGCCCGCCCGCGCATGCCGCCGGCTGAGGTTCACAGGAGACAAGTCATGACCCCGCAGACCTTGGCGAGCCGCTCGCCAGCGCACGCGCCCAGCCCTGCCGCGCGCCCCGGTTTTCCCCGTTCCTAAAACATCCGTGTGCTGAGCCCGGCCCTGGTCTTGATCTGGGCCGGCCACCCGCACACGGGCACCGCACAAGGCCCAGCCTTGGCATCCTTTCCAGGAGACAAAACTTGAACATCCCCTTTGCAGGCCGCGTGCCTTTTCGCCCCAGCGCCGTCGCCCTGGCCGCGTTGACCAGCCTCAGCCTGGCGGCCCCCGCGGCATGGGCGCAGCAGGCCGCGGCCGAGGCCCCGGCCAAGGCCGAGAGCCAGGAGCTGTCCACCGTCATCGTCACGGCGCAAAAGCGCACGCAGACGCTCAAGGAGGTGCCGGTGGCCATCAGCGTGATCAGCGCCGACCAGCTGCAAAAGCAGGGCGTCAGCGACATCACCGATCTGTCCAAGGCCGTTGCCGCACTGGAGTTCGGCGACACCAAGACCGGCGGCCCCGGCGGCAGCGCGTCCATCCGCGGCATCGGCACGGCGGTGTTCACCACCTCGGCCGAAAGCTCGGTGGGCGTGGTGGTGGACGGCGTGCCGCTGGGCAACACCGCCGGTGGTGCGCTGTTCGACCTGGAGCGCGTGGAAGTGCTGCGCGGCCCGCAGGGCACGCTGTTCGGCAAGAACGCCTCGGCCGGCGTGCTCAACATGGTGACCAAGGCGCCCCGGTTCAAGCTCTTCGAAGGCGCGGCCTCGCTGGAGCTGTCGGGCAAGAATGTGCTGGGCTCCAAGCTCGGCAACACGGTGCTGCGCGGTGCGTTCAACGTGCCCATCAACGACATCTCGGCGCTGCGTGTCACCGCGCATGCCGACCGGCTCTCCGGCGTCTACAACAACGTCTACAACGGCACCGATGCCAAGACCGTGGGCACCGGCCTGCGCCTGCGCTACCTGCTCAAGCCCGATGCCGACCTGAGCGTCAACCTGATCGCCGACTACGACAGGAACAAGAGCACCAACGCCGTGTTCTTTGCCCCGGCCATCGCCTATGCCAAGAACACCGCCGGCAACCACTCGCCGCTGGCCGAGTTTGCGGCCTGCGGCGTGACCGTGAGCCTGAAGAACAACGACGTCTGCTCCGACTCGCTGGAGCTGTGGCAGGCCACCGTGGGCGGCCTGTCGGCCCAGATCGACAAGACGCTGGCCAGTGGCATGACGCTGACCTCCATCACCGCCGTGCGCGAGCGCAAGACCGGGCCCGACACCGCCGCCATCGACATGTCGGTGGGCTATGACAAGGTGCGCACCGTCGGCACCGAGGTCAACATCCGCCAGATGACGCAGGAGCTGCGCCTGTCCTCGGCCAGCGGCCAGGCGGTGGACTGGGTGGCCGGCCTGTTCCTGTCGGACTACCACTCCACCAAGGCCTCCACCACCACCATCCTGCCGTCGCCGTATGCGCCGTCGCCGCCGGTGCCGCGCTCGATCTCGACGCTGATCAACTACACCACCGACAGCGGCACCGCGGCGCTGTTCGGCCAGGCCACGTTCAAGCTGGGCGAGCAGCTCAAGCTGCTCACCGGCCTGCGCTACACCCGTGACCGCGTGAAGGACGTTCAGGTGCGCACCGCCAACGTGGCCTTCGCCAGCTTTGCGGCGCCCACCACCGTCAAGAGCGGTGCGGCCGAAGCCCGCAACAACGACCTGTCGGGCAAGCTCGGCCTGCTGTATGCGCTGGACAAGCAGACCCAGGGGTACTTCACGCTCAGCCGCGGCTACAAGGCGCCGCAGATCGACAACGACACGCCCATCAGCGCCCTGGCCGCCAGCGGCAGCACCAGCGGCACCCTGGTCAAGGCCGAGCAGCCCACCAGCCTGGAGCTGGGCCTGAAGACCAGCCTGTTCAACCGGCGCCTGGACGTGGACGTGGCGGTGTTCAACACCAGCCTCAAGAACTTCCAGGAGCAGAACTGCACGCTGTCGCCGGTGGGCGCACTGAACTGCATTCCGCTCAGCGTGCCCGAGGTCAAGAGCTACGGGCTGGAACTGGACATGCGCGCCCGCGTGCTGGGCGCCCTGAGCCTGCGCGCCAGCGGCGCGCTGATCCTGGGCACCGAGTACCCGAGCGGCTTCGTCTTCGACAACCAGAACGTCGGCAACCAGCGCCTGCTGTACTCGCCCAAGGGCAAGCTCACCGTGGGGGCCGACTACGACACCGAGGTCTGGGGCGGCTACGGCCTGAACCTGGGCCTGGACGCCACCTACAAGTCGGCCGTGCGCCTGTGCAACACGCTGGCGCCCGAGTGCTCGTTCAAGGCCCACACCATCGTCGGCCTGCACGGCGGCGTGCGCAGCCCGGACGACCGCTGGGGCATCAACCTGTTCGTGCGCAACGCCGCCGACGAGCGCGTGCCCAACGCCATCCTCTACCCGCTGCCGGGCAAGGGTGCGGGTTCGGGTTACGCCTATTCGCTGGGCGCCAATTCGTTTCGCACCGTGGGCATGACGGCCGACATCAAGTTCTGATCCGGCGCCCGCCATGCCGTCCATGTCCCCGGTCGAGGCCGACTTTCGCCAGCCACCCAGCGCGCAGCGGCCCATGCTGCGCTGGTGGTGGCCGGGCGGCGCCGTCGAGGCCGAGGCCCTGTGCGCGCAGTTGCGCGGCTTTGCCGATGCCGGCTGGGGCGGGGTCGAGATCCAGCCCTGCCGCGTGGGCCTGCCGCATGGGCTGACGCCCGCGCAGTCGGCCGCCGTGCACGAGGTGTTCACGCCGCCCTGGTTCGAGACCGTGGCCACCGTGATGGCCGAGGCGGCGCGCCTGGGCCTGCTGGTGGATGTGACCTTCGGCTCGGCCTGGCCCTTTGGCGGCGGTGAGGCCATCACGCCCGAGCTGGCCACCTCGGAGCTGACCCTGGCCTGGACCACGGTGCGCGGCCCGCAACACTGGCATGGCGTGCCGCGCCAGCCCGAGCGCCCGCTGCGCTCGGCCACCTGGCTGGCCAGGCAGGGCGGCCTGGCGCCCGAGCAGGCGCTGCCCGCGCAGTGGCAGGCGCGCATGGCTGCCCCGGTGGAGACCGTGGCCGTGCTGGCCGTGCGCGGCGGCGTGCCCAGCCTGGCGCCTTATCCCGGCTTTGTGCCGATGACCCTGCCCGACCGCTGGGGCCAGGTGCTGGCCGCCGGCTGGCTGGACGCCAGCCGCACCGTCGACCTGACCGACCGCCTGCAGGCCGACGGCAGCCTGGCCTGGCAGGTGCCCGAGGGCGACTGGCAGCTCATCGTCGTGCAGCGCTTCACCAGCGACCAGATGATCCTCGAAGGCGCCGGCCGGGGCCCGCAGCTGGTGCTGGACCATCTGCAGCGCGCCGCCTTCGACGCCCATGCCGCGCGCGTGGGCGACGCGGCGCTGCCGCACTGGCGCCAGCATGCCGGCAAGGCCTGGCGCAGCATCTTCGTCGACAGCCTGGAGATCCCGGCCGACCTGCTGTGGACGCACGATCTGCTTGCCGAGTTCGAGCGCCGCCGCGGCTACGACCCGCGCCCGCATCTGCCGCTGATGCTGCAGCCCGGCTGGCGCAACTGCTTCCAGGCGCGCCTGGGCGCGCCGCTGTTCGACGACCCCGACACCGGCCCGCGGGTGCGGCACGACTACCGGCTGACCGTGTCCGAGCTGATGATCGAGCGCCTGTATGCGCCGATGTCGGCCTGGGCCGCCGGGCACGGCCTGCAGGCCAAGGTGCAGGCCCATGGCGCGCCGGTGGACTGGCTGCAGGCCTATGGCGTGGCCGGCATCCCCGAGACCGAAGACCTGGCCGGTGGCGCCGCGCCGCACTTTCTGCGCGTGGCCCGCTCGGCCGCCCACCTCTACGGCCGCGGGCTGGTCACCGGCGAGGCCTTCTGCTGGCTGCAGGAAGGCTTTGCCGTCACGCCGGCCAAGCTGCGCGAACGCGCCGACGCCTTCTACGCGGCGGGCATCCAGCAGCTCGTGGGCCACGGTGCCAGTGCGCGCCTGGGTGCGGCCTTTGACGCGGCGGCCGGCGGCCATCCCTGGTATCCCTTCGAAGCCATGGAGATCGGCACGCCGCTGGACGACGCCAACCCGTGCTGGGCCTTCGTGCGCCCGCTGACCGACTACATGGCCCGCAACCAGACGCTGCTGCAGCGTGGCCGGGCACGCGTGCCGGTGGCCGTGCTGGCGCCGCTGGACCTGATGGCCCACACCAGCGCCGCCGAACGCTTGACGCCACCGCCCTGGCACGACGCGCTGCAGGACGCCGGCTACGACTGGGACTGGATCAACGACCACGGCCTGCTGGCCAGCCGGCTGGAAGCCGGTGCGCTGCTGACGCCGGGCGGCCACCGCTACCGCGCGCTGCTGCTGCCCGAGCTGCCCGCGCTGCGCGCCGAGGTGGCCGAGTTCCTGGCCGCCTGTGCCGAGGCCGGCGTCCCGGTCTGGGCCTGCGGCCGCTTGCCAAGCCGCGAGATCGGCTTTCTCGACGCCGCCGCGCGCGACCGGCGTGTGCAGCAGGCCATGCGGGCGGCCCGCCTGGTGGCGCCGTCCGCGCTGGGGCGCGCGCTGCTGGCCGCGGGCGTGGCACCCAGCCTGCCGCTGCCGGCGGGCCATGGCTGCAGCTTCCATGTGCGCGAGGACGGCGCGCAGCAATGGGTGCTGCTGCGCAATGCCGGCACCACGGCGCAGACACCGGCCTGGCCCCTGCCGCCCGGCCAGGCCGCCGAGCTGTGGGATGCCTGGCTGGGCGAGGTGCAGGGCCTTGGCACCGCGGGCCAGGTGGCGGTGCACCTGCCGCCGGGCTGCGCGCGCTGGCTGCGCCTGGCGCCTGCCGCCGCCTGCCGGCCGCCACCGGCGACCCAGGCCGCCTTGTCAGCCCAGGTCGCCGCGGCCGGCGCTGCCCCGGCCGTTGAGCGGGCCCTGGGCGGCCCCTGGCAGCTCAGCGCCCGGGGCGTGGGCCTGGGCGGCCGGCCCATCCACTTCAGCGCCGGTGCCGACACACTGGCCGGCCTGCGCCAGCACCCCGAGCTGGCCGACTTTGCCGGGCTGCTCACCTACACGCTGGCCTTCGAGCTGTCGGCCGCCGAGCTGGCGGCCACCGAGCAGCCAGCCGGCGCGCTGTGGCTGGATCTGGGCCAGGCCTTCGACGCGCTGTCGCTGCAGCTCAACGGCGACACGCCCACGCCGCGCAGCGAAGGCCCCTTTGTCTTCGAGGTGACCCGGCGCCTGCAGGCCGGCACCAATACTTTGACGATCACCGTGGCCAACGTGCCCGAGAACGCCCACCGCGACCCGCTGCGCCCCGGCGGCCTGCCGCTGCCCGGGCGGCGCCTTGCGCGCCTGCCCACCGGCCTGGTCGGCCCCGTGCGGCTTTGCGCCGCCTGACCCCTTTTCCTGAAAGCCCTCCATGAGCCAGCTCCGCATTCCCTTCCACGAAAAGGTGGCCTATGGCCTGGGCAACTTCATGCCCACGGCCGTCACCGCCACCGGTGGCATGGCGATGTACTTCTACACCGATGTGGCCGGCCTGTCGGCGGCCTTCGTCGGCGCGCTGCTGCTGCTGGTGCGCATCATCGACGCGGTGTGGGACATCTTCGTCGGCCGCCGCGTCGACGCCACGCGCAGCCGCTGGGGCCAGGCCCGCCCCTACCTGCTGTGGTTTGCGCCGGTGCTGGCCATCGCGCTGGTGGCCAGCTTCACGGTGCCGCCGCTGGAGGGCACGGCCCGCCTGATCTACTTTGTGGCGGCCTATGTGGTGCTGTGGTGCGCCTACAGCCTGATCATGATCCCGTTCCAGTCGATGCTGCCGATGATTGCGCCCGATGCCGACGAGCGCCTGCGCATGGCCGGCGTCAGCAGCTTCGTGCAGTTCATCTTCGTGGTCGGCTGCGCGGCGGGTTTCCCGATGCTGAAGGACGCGCTGTCCGACGGCAATCCGGCCCAGGGCTTCCAGCGTGCGGCCATGCTGTTCGGCGGCTTGGGCCTGCTGTTCACCTGGGCCTGCTTCGCCTTTGTGCGCGAGCGCGTGCCGCCGATGGCCGCCGCGCCCAGCCCCGACCTGCGGGCCGACCTGCGGGCGCTGCGGGCCAGCCGCCCCTGGCTGGCCGGCGTGCTGGCGCAGTGCGTGCTGGCCACGCTGATCGGCCTGCCGCTGGCCAGCTGCGTGTACTACTTCTCTGTGGTCATCGGCAAGCCGCAGCTGATCGGGCCGTTCATGGGCCTGGGCGGCATCGGCCTGGTGCTGGGGGTCGTGCTGAGCGACCAGCTGACGCGGCGCCTGTGCAAGAAGCGCGTCTACGTGGCCGCCATGCTGGTGGGCGCCGCGCTGTGGACGGCCATCGCGCTGGGCGGGCCCGACCGCCTGCCGCTGGTGTTTGTGCTGTCGCTGCTGGCCAATGTCTGCCTGGGCGTCAGCGCGCCGATCAGCTACTCGATGAACGGCGACATCGCCGACGACATCGAGTACCGCCATGGCAAGCGCGTGGTCGGCACGCTGGTGGCCACGATCAACTTCGCCAACAAGGTGGGCGCCGGCCTGTGCAGCGCCCTGGTGGGCCTGGTGCTCAGCGTCACGGCCTACCAGGCCGGTGCCGCGCAGCAGGCACCCGCCGCGCTGCAGGGCGTGGTGGCGCTGATGAGCGTCATCCCCGCCGTGATGGCGCTGGGCGTGGCCGCCGTGATGGGCTGGGCCTACCCGCTGGGCCGCAGCCAGCTGCAGCAGATGAACTCCGAGCTGGCCCAGCGCCGCGTGGCCACAGCCTGACCCGACCGCCATCGGCCGGCCCGGCCACGCTGCACCCGGCCCGGCCTGGCAGCGGCCCGGCGCCCGGCCCGCAAGCTCACCGCAATGACTCCCCCGACATTCACTGATCCCGCCATGCAAAAGAATTTTCCTGAAGGCTTTCTCTGGGGCGTGGCCACCGCCGCGCACCAGGTGGAGGGCGGCAACGACAACTGCGACACCTGGGCCGAGGAATGGGCCGAGGGCTCGCCCTATGTCGACAAGAGCGGCGAGGCCATCGACCACTACCGCCGCTTTCGCGACGACATCGCGCTGATCGCCTCGCTGGGCCTGAAGGCCTACCGCTTCTCGGTGGAATGGGCCCGCGTCGAGCCGCGCGAGGGCGAGTTCAGCGCCGAGGCGCTGGCGCACTACCGCGCGGTGGTCGATGCCTGCGTCGAGCACGGCCTCGAGCCGGTGGTCACGCTGCACCACTTCACCTCGCCCCAGTGGCTGATGCCGCTGGGCGGCTGGCGCGGCGAGCGCACGCCAATGCTGTTTGCGCGTTATGTCGAGCAGGTCATGCCGGCGCTGGGCCCGGCGGTCAGGCGCGTCGTCACGCTCAACGAATGCAACATCGGCGTGCTGCTGCAGAACATGTTCGCGTCGCTGGGTTTCGTGCCGCCCATCGGCGTGGACGTGAAGAGCTGGCGCGCGCCGGGCTGGCGCAACAGCGCGGCCAAGGCCTGCGGCACCGATGCGGCCACCTACTGCGCCTTCCAGATGGCCGGTGACGAGCGCGGCGTGGCCACCATCTCGGCCGCCCACGTGGCCGCCCGCGCGGTGATCCGCCGGGTGGCGCCGCAGGTGCAGGTGGGCCTGGCGCTGGCGCTGAGCCAGCCCCAGGTGGCCCCCGGCGGCGAGGCGCAGGCGGCGAAGATGTGGCACGGCAACTTCCGCCAGTGGCTGCCGGCCATCGAAGGCGACGACTTCTTCGCGCTGCAGAACTACACCCGCGAGATCTATGGCCCCGAAGGCCAGGTGCCGCCGCCACCCGGCAGCGAGTCGACCGGCGCGCGCTACGAGTTCGCGCCCCAGGCCATCGCCTCGGTCGCGCGCCGCGTCGCGCACGAGCTCAAGCTGCCCATCCTGATCACCGAGAACGGCTACTGCGGCGACGACGACGCGCGCCGCATCGCGTTCATCCAGCAGGCACTGGCCGGCCTGCATGCGGCCATCGACGACGGTGTGCCGCTGATCGGCTACACCTACTGGACGGCCTTCGACAACTTCGAGTGGGTGTTCGGCTATGCCATGCGCTTCGGCCTGGTGGCGGTGGACCGCGCCACCCAGCAGCGCAGCCCCAAGCCCAGCGCCCAGGTGCTGGGCGCCATCGCCCGCGCCAACGCGCTGCCCGACGGCATCTTGATCGAGCCGCAGCCCGGCACTTCGCAGGAACTGGCCATGGACCATGTCTACACCCCGCCCGCCGCCGAGCCCGGCACGGTGTTCACCAACGTGCGCATCTTCGACGGCAGCGGCAGTGCGCCCTTTGCCGCCGAGCTGCGCGTGGACGGCCGCCGCATCACGGCCATCGGCGCCAGCGTGTCGCACGACAACGCCCGGGTGATCGACGGCCAGGGCGGCGTGCTGATGCCCGGCCTCACCGAGGCCCATGCCCACCTCACCTGGCCTACCAGCGTGGAGAAGTTCGTGCCCGGCATGAGCCTGCCGCCCGAGGAGCTGACGCTGACCGCCGCGCGCAACGCCCGCATCCTGCTGGACCACGGCTTCACCAGCGCCTACTCGGCCGGCGCCCTGGGCAAGCGCATCGAGCCGGCGCTCAAGGAGATGATCGACAGCGGCGGCATGCCCGGCCCGCGCCTGGTGGCGTCGTCCGTCGAGCGCGAGCCGCCCAGCGACGGCACGCTGCTGGACCCCGGCAAGGTCGACGAGCACGGCGCCGGCCCGGCCAACGTGGCGGCCTTCGTCAAGGGCTGCAGCGACATCGGCGCCAAGGCGGTGAAGTTCCTGATCTCGGGCGAGAGCGCGCTCAAGCCCGGCGCGTCGCTGGAGCTGCTCTACACCGATGAGGAGCTGATGGCCGCCGGCCTGGCGGCACGCGAGCACGACGTCTGGCTCACCGGCCATGCCCACGCGGCCGCGGCCGTGAAGATCGGCGTGAAGGCGGGCTTTCGCGTGCTGTACCACTGCACCTATGCCGACGAGGAGGCGCTGGATCTGCTGGAGTCGGTCAAGGACAGCATCTTCATCGCCCCCAGCATCGGCATCATCCAGGCCACGCTCGACGCCACGCCGCCGCCGCACTTCGACATGACCCACATGAAGCAGGACGCGGCCCTGGTGCTCGAGACCCAGAAGAAGCTGGTGCCCGAGCTGCGCCGCCGCGGCCTGCGCCTGCTGCCGGGCGGCGACTACGGCTTTCCGTTCAACCCGAACGGCCGCAACGCGCGCGACCTGGCGCTGTGGGTCGAGCACTTCGGCTACACGCCCGCCGAGGCCCTGCACGCGGCCACCGCCCTGGGCGGCCAGATCATGGGCATGGGCGACGAGCTGGGCCAGCTCAAGCCCGGCTATCTGGCCGACCTGCTGCTGGTGGACGGCGACCCGACCGCCAATGTCGCCATCCTGCAGAACAAGCACCACCTGAAGGCCATCATGAAGGACGGCCGCTTCCACAAGGCCCCGCACTGAGATGGATCACCGCCTGCCTACGGGCCGGGCCGCGGGCGCCGGCCCCGCTGCGGCTGAACCCCTCGCATCGACGGCCGCCGGATGAAAAACAACGCCCGCCCACTGCGGCGCGCGCTGGCGATGGCCGCGCTGGCAAAGGCTGCACTGGCAATCGCCGCGCTGCTGGGCCTGGCGGCACGGGCCGGCGCGGCCGGCCCGCCGCCCGACCGGCCGCCGGCGCCCGCGCTGTCACCCGCCGCCGAGCGGGTGCTGGCCACGGTGCATGAAGATCTGCGCCCGCTGGCGCGGCGCTTCCTGGCCGCGCCGCCGCCACCGCCGCTCAGTGCCACCAGCCTGCCGGCGCTGCGCGGCATGAAGTTCATGCTGCCGCCGCAGCTGGCCGAGCCCGCGCCGCAGACCCTGCGCATCGACGGCCCGGCCGGTGCGCGCGCGCTGAGCCTGCATGTGGTGGGCGAGCGTGCGGCCACCGCCAAGCCGGTGCTGCTGTACCTGCATGGCGGCGGCTTCGTGTCGGGCGCGCCGGCGATGGATGTGCGGCAGCTGCAGGACATCGCGCTGGCGGTGGACTGCATCGTCGTCAGCGTTGGCTACCGCCTGGCGCCCGAGACCGTGCACCCCGGCGCGCTGGAGGACAACCTGGCCGCGCTGCAGTGGCTGCGTGCCCACGCCGCCGAGCTGGGCGGCGACCCCACCCGCATGGCCGTGCTGGGCGGCAGCGCCGGCGGCGGCCATGCGGCGATGCTGAGCCTGGCCATGCGCGACCGCGGCCTGCCGCCGCTGCGCATGCAGGTGCTCATCTACCCGATGCTCGACGACCGCAGCGGCAGCAGCCAGGCCGTGCCGGCGCCGTTTGGCAACATGATGTGGAACGAGGCTGCCAACCGCTTCGGCTGGAGCGCGCTGCTGGGCGTGCCGGCCGGCTCGCCGCAGGTGCCCGATGGCGCCGTGCCGGCGCGGGCGCCCTCGGTGACCGGGCTGCCGCCCACCTTCATTGGCGTTGGCAGCATCGACCTGTTCCTGCCCGAGAACCTGCGCTTTGCCGAGCGGCTGATGGCGGCCTCGGTGCCCACCGAGCTGCTGGTGGTGCCGGGCGGCTTCCACGGCTTCGACATGGTCGCGCGCGACACCCCGGTGGCGCGCGAATTCACCCAACGCTGGCAGGCCGCGCTGCGGCGTGCCTTGGCCCCCCACCCTCAACCCGCATCGCCATGAGCCTGCCCCGCAAACTCCGTTGTTCCGTCATCACGGCCGTGGCCTGCGCCGCGCTCGGCCAGGCCGGCAGCGCCCAGGCCGCCGAGGGCGGGCCGCCGCGCCATGTCTTCCGCACCGTGCCCGCCACGCCCATGGCCCTGCCGGCCGCGCTGGCGTTTGGCGGCCCGGCCAGCGGCCCGGCGTTCCAGTGGACCGGCCTGGGCCAGGAGCGCATCCTGCGCAATGTGCAGCGCCCGCAGCTGTTTGCCGTGCGGCCGGCCACCGGCAAGGCCAATGGCCGGGCCGTGCTGGTGGTGCCGGGCGGCGGCTACCGCTTCGTGGCCATCGAGAACGAAGGCCTGCCCATTGCGCGCCGGCTGGCCGACCAGGGCTTCACGGCCTTCGTGCTGGTCTACCGCGTCAAGCCCACGCCGGTGGTCGATGCCGACTTTGCCGCCGAGGTCAATGCCGAGATCGCCCAGCGTTTTGCCCCCGGTGCGCCCAAGGCCGCCGACGACCTCGCGCCGCACGGCCCGGCGGTGGAAGACGCCAGGGCGGCCATGGCCTGGCTGAAGGCCCACGCCACCGAGCAGGGCTTTGACGCCCAGCGCCTGGGCTACATCGGCTTCTCGGCCGGGGCCCGCAGCGGCCGCGCGCTGGTGAGCCAGGCCAGCGCCGCCGAAATGCCCGACACGCTGGCGCTGATCTACGGCGGCTTCTACGCCACCCAGCCGCGCCAGCCGGTGCCGCCGCTGTTTCTCGCCCAGGCCGCCGACGACCCGCTGTTTCCGCCCGACGGCTTCGACATCGTGCACAACTGGCGCCAGGCCGGCCAGCGCGTGGAGCTGCATCTGTACGAACGCGGCGGCCATGGCTTTGGCTCGATGCCGCGCGGCACCACGGCCGACGCCTGGCTGGACGCCTACCTTGGCTGGCTGAACCGGCAGTGAGCCGGGTCCGGCAGCTCCTGGCCCAGCTGAGCCTGGGCGAGAAGGCCGGTCTGATGGCCAACGCCAATGCCGCCGTGCCCCGCCTCGGCCTGCCCGCCTACGACCACTGGACCGAGGCATTGCATGGCCTGGTGGCGGCGGGCGAGTCGGCGGTGGTCTACCCGGCGCCCATCGCGCTGGCCGCTGGTTTTGACGCCGCGCTGCTGCACACCATCGGCCAGCAGATCGCCACCGATGGGCGCCGCGCCCACGCCCGTGCGCTGCAACGCAGCCCGGGTGGCACGGGTGGCACGGGCATGTCCGAGGGCCTGTGCTTCATGGCCCCCAACCTCAACATCCTGCGCGATCCGCGCTGGGGGCGGGGCCAGGAGACCCTGGGCGAAGACCCGCAGCTCACCGCCCAGCTGGGCGTGGCCCTGATCCGCGGCCTGCAGGCCGGCGACCAGGCCTGTGCCGTGGCCAAGCACTTTGCGGTGCACAGCGGGCCCGAGCCGCTGCGTTTCAGCTTCGATGCCCAGGTCAGTGCCTACGACCTGAGCGACACCTACCTGCCGGCCTTTCGCGCCGCCGTGGTGGACGGGCAGGTGGGCGGCCTGATGACGGTCTACAACGCCGTCAACGGCCAGCCGGGTGCGGCCCATGCGGGCCTGGTGCGCGACATGGCGCGCTCGGCCTGGGGCTTCCAGGGCTTTGTGATGTCCGACTGCAATGCCGTGCGCTTTCTGCACAGCCGGCACCAGCATGTGGCCAGCGAGGCCGAGGCCGTGGCCGCCGCAGTGCGCAGCGGCATGGACACCGAGCTGTACGCCGGCCCGGTGCCGGCCGCTGCCGCCTACCTCGACGCCGTGGCCGCCGGCCTGCTGACCGAAGCCCAGCTCGACACCGCACTGGCACGCAGCCTGGCCGTGCGCGAGCGCCTGGGCGTGCTGCATGCCGCTGACGCCGCGGCGGCGGCGCCAGGCCCGGCCCCAAGCACAGGCCCAGGCGCAACCCCGGACGCAGCCCACGCCGAGGCCGCGCTGCGCGCCGCGCAGCAGGGCCTGGTGCTGCTCAAGAACAACGGCCTGCTGCCGCTGGCGCCCGGCATCGCGCGCATTGCCGTGGTGGGGCCGCTGGCCGACGACCTCGAGTCGATGCTGGGCAACTACCACGGCCAGCCCACCGGCGGCCTCACGCCGCTGCAGGCCCTGGGGCAGCGCTTTGCGCAGGCCGAGTTCATCCACGCCCGGGGCGCCAACGTGCCCATGACGCCGCAGGACCTGCCGACGGCCCTGCTCAGCAGCGACGACGGCCAGCCCGGCCTGAGCGCCCAGCGCCATGCCGGCTTCGGCCCGGCGGGCGAGCCGGTGGCGCGCTGGGTGGATGCGCAGGCCCGCTGGTTTGGCCGTGCGGGCCAGGGCTTTACCCGCTGGACCGGCTGGCTGACCGTGCCCGAGAGCGGCCGCTGGCACCTTGGCAGCCACGGCACCGGTGCCTGCCGCATGTGGCTCGACGAGCAACTGCTGGCCGACGACGCCCACCCGCATGCGCCGGCCGACTGCCTGGCCGCGCTCGACCTGGTGCAGGGCCAGCGCCTGCGGCTGCGGTTCGAGGTCATGGGCATGCCCATGGGCTTCAGCCGGCTGGTGGGCTATCGCGAGGCGCCGGGCGCCTTGCAGCAGGCCGAAGCCGCGATGGCCCAGGCCGATCTGGTGCTGGCCTTCGTGGGCCTGAACGGGCGGCTGGAAGGCGAAGACCTGCCCGTGTGCCTGCCCGGCTTTGAAGGCGGCGACCGCCAGACCCTGGCGCTGCCCGCCGAGCAGCAGCTGCTGCTGGCGGCCGTGCGCCGCAGCGGCAAGCCCTGGGCCGCCGTGCTGATGGCCGGCGGCGCGGTGTCGGACGACGGCCTGGACGCGGCCGACGCCCTGCTGCACGCCTGGTATCCCGGCCAGGCGGGCGGCACGGCCATCGCCCAGGTGCTGGCGGGCGATGTCAACCCGGGTGGGCGCATGCCGGTGACCACCTACCGCGAGCTGGCCGATCTGCCGCCCTTCGAGAGCTACGCGATGGCGGGGCGCACCTACCGCTACTACCGGGGCCGGCCGCGCTATCCCTTTGGCCATGGCCTGAGCTACACCCGCTTCGGCTACACCGATGCCCGGCTGTCGTGCGACACGCTGCAGGCCGGTGAGCCGCTCAGCGCCGAGGTCAGCGTTCGCAACCTCGGCCAGCGTGATGGCGACGAGGTGGTGCAGGCCTACCTGGCCGTGCCCGGCAGCCCGGGCGCGAACCCCGGTCTGCAGGCGTTCCAGCGCATCCAGTTGCGCGCTGGTGCCGAGCAGCGCGTGGGCTTTCAGCTGCTCGCCCGGCAGCTCAGCCAGGTGGCCGCGGATGGCAGCCGCTGGGTGGCCGAAGGCCGCTACACCCTGCACCTGGGCGGCGGCCAGCCCGGCACGGCCGCGCCAGGCGTGGCGCTGCACTTCCACATCCGCGGCCGCCAACGCCTGCCCGATTGACCGACTGAGTGACGAGGCCGCGGCGCCGCAAGCCGGGCCTTCCATCCCCGCACCATGACCCAACACACCATCGATCCCACTGCCGCCTGCTGGCTGGCCGCCGAAGACGCCGCCGCGCGCGCCGAACGCCAGGCCGGCTGGCACTGGGCCTGGGGCACGCTGCCCGCCGGGGTGGCGCAAGAGCCCCGGCTGCGCGAGTTTGTCTGGGAGTTCGTGCTCGACGCGCCGCTGCACGAGGCCCGGCTGCTGATCGCCGCACAAAAGGGGCTGCCCGCCGTGTGGCTGGACGGCCAGGTGCTGCACGAGTCGGCCGACATGCTGTCGGGCCGCGCCATGCACGACCTGGCGCTGGGCACGCTGGCCGCCGGGCCGCACCGGCTGGCGGCGCAGGTGCGGGTCTTTCACCCCTTCATCGCCGAGCCGCGCCAGGGCGGGCTGGCGGCGCTGCTGCGCGGTGGCGGCCGCTTCCTGTCGCCGCAGCCGGCCGACTGGCGCACCCGCGTGGGGGCCCCGCCGGGCTGGCATCTGGCCGCGCCGGATGCCGGCTGGCAGACCGCCAGCGCACCGGCCGAGCCGATCGACTGGCTGCCCATGCCGGCCCAGCCCGCGCGTCTGCTGCGCCGCCGCTTCACGCTGCCCGCCAGGCCCGTGTCGGCCATGCTGACCTGCACCGCGCTGGGCGGCTGCGAGGCCGAGCTGAACGGCCAGCGCGTGGGCGATGCCTTGCTGGCGCCCGAGAACAGCGACTTTCGCCACCGACTGCTGGTGCAGCAGCACGAGGTGGCCGCCCAGTTGCAGGCCGGCGAGAACGCGCTGGGCGTGATGGTGGGCGACGGCTTCTACGCCAGCGAGGCCATCGGCCGCGGCCGCTACCCCTTTGGCGGCGCCCCTCGGCGCCTGTGGCTGACGCTGGACCTCACGCTGCCCGACGGCAGCACGCAGCGCATTGCCACCGACGGCCACTGGCGCGCCAGCACGGCGCCGGTGCGGTTTGCCGAGATCTACCACGGCGAGACCTACGACGCGCGGCTGGAGCAGGCCGGCTGGTCATCACCCGGCTTCGACGACAGCGCCTGGGACGAGGCCTGGCCCGCGCCCGCACCGGCCTGCACGCTGTTTGTGCAGGAGAGCCCGCCCATCCGTGCCACGCTGACGCTGCGCCCGCAGGCCATTCAGCAGCCGGTGCCGGGCCAGTACGTCATCGACTTCGGCCAGAACTTTGCCGGCTGGTGCCGCATCCGCGTGCGCGGCGAGGCCGGGCGCACCGTGACGCTGCGCTTTGCCGAGATCCTGGGCGACGATGGCCAGGTCGACATGCGCAACCTGCGCGCCGCCCGCTGCACCGACCACTACACGCTGCGTGGCGACCCGGCCGGCGAGACCTGGCAGCCGCGCTTCACGTACCACGGCTTCCGCTATGTGCAGGTGTCGGGCTGGCCGAGCGCGCTGGACGCCGGCGACATCGACGGCATCGTGGTGCACAGCGACCTGCCCGTCACCGGCCACTTCGAGAGCCGCCAGCGCATCCTGCAAGGCCTGTGGCACAACACCTTCTGGAGCCAGCGCAGCAACTTTGTCGGCATGCCCACCGACTGCCCGCAGCGCGACGAGCGCCTGGGCTGGACAGGCGATGCGCAGGTGTTCTGGCCCACCGCGGCCTTCAACATGGACGTGCGCGGCTTCACCCGCCGCTTTCTGGCCGACCTGCGCGCCAGCCAGCGCGCCGATGGGGCCTATGCCGACACCAACCCGCCCGCGCTGCCGGCCTACGGCGCGCATGGCTGGAGCGATGCCGGCGTGGTGCTGCCGCACACCGTGTGGCAGCACTATGGCCTGCAGGCGGCCAGGCCGCTGATCGACGAGCACTGGCACTCGATGGAGCGCTGGATGGCCTGGATTGCCGAGCCCAACGGCGACGGCCTGTGGCGCGCGCGGCGCGAGGTCGACTTTGGCGACTGGCTCTCGCTGGACGCCGTGAGCCTGATGGACGAGACCACGCCCAAGCTGCTGAGCGCCACCGCCTGCTGGGGCCGCATGCTGGGCATGATGGCCGACATGGCCACGGCCACCGGCCGCCATGAGCGCGCGGCGCACTTCATGGCCTGGCGCGAGCGTGTGGCCGGGGCGTTTGCCGCCAGCTTCATCCAGCCGGACGGCCGCATCGGCAACGGCAGCCACACCGGCTACATCCTGCCGCTGGCCTTCGGCCTGGTGCCACCCGCGCTGCGGCAGGCGGCGGCCGACCAGCTTGCCGCGGCCATCCGCGCGCGCGGCACGCTGCTGAGCACCGGCTTTCTCGGCACGCCGTTCAGCCTGGATGTGCTGGCCGATCATGGCCACGGTGCGCTGGCCGTCGAGCTGCTGCTGCGCACCGAGTTTCCAAGCTGGGGCTACATGGTCGAGCGCGGCGCCACGACCATCTGGGAGCGCTGGAACGGCGACACCGGCGACCTGGCGATGAACTCCTTCAACCACTATGCGCTGGGCGCCATCACCGGCTTTCTGTACCGGCGCGTGGCCGGCCTGGCCAGCGCCGCGCCGGGCTTCGAATCACTGCTGTGCCGGCCCCTGGCCGACGCCCGCCTGGGCGAGGGCAGCGCCCGCATCGACACCGTGCATGGCCCGGTGGGTTCGCGCTGGGGTGTCGGCGCCGCCGGCGCACCGTGGTTCCAGCTCACGCTGCCCGAAGGCATGCCGGCCACCGTGCTGTGGCAGGGCCAGGCCGTGATGCTGCATCGCCCGGGCCTGCACCGGTTTGGCGCCCACGTGCTGCTCAGCCACGCGGCAGATTGATCTCGGCGCGGGCCGCGTCGCTGCGCAGGCCGGCATCGAGCAGGCGCTGCACGGCCAGCGCCTGCTGCGCCGACACCGGCGTGGCGCCCAGGCCGCGCAGCGCATCGCGAATGCCGGCGTAGTAGGCCGGGTAGCGCCCGGCCGGCAGTGGCGCTGGCCGGCCTTCGGCGGCGCCGTCCACCCACAGCGTGGCGCTGCGTGACTCGTGGCCCCAAGGGGCATGGCTGGCCGGTGTGGCGCCGCGCTTCAGGTCGGCCTCCTGCACGTCCAGGCCATGCACCTGCCAGCTGCCGGCCAGCCCGTGCAGCGCAAAGCGCGGCCGGGCCGCGGCCGCCAGCATGCTGGCACCGAGCGTCACCCGCAGGCCGGCCCAGGCGCCATCGGCCCAGCGCAGGCGGGCACTGAACCAGTCGTCCACCATGGCGCCGGGCCGCAGGCGGGCGCGGTCGAGCGCCATCGCGTCGGGCATGCCGAACAGCTGCACGGCCTGGTCCAGCAGGTGCGGGCCGAGGTCCATCCACAGGCCGGCGCCCGGCGTGTCACGCTCGCGCCAACGGTCGACGACAGTGGGGCGGTAGCGGTCGAAGTGCGAGGCCAGCTCGACCGGGCGGCCCACGCAGCCATCGGCCAGCACCTGCTGCAGGGCGATGAAGTCGCTGTCCCAGCGGCGGTTGTGGAACACGCTCAGCAGCAGCCCGCGGCTTTCGGCCAGCGCCAGCAGCTCGGCGGCCTGGCCGGCATCGAGCGCGAAGGGCTTGTCGATCACCACATGCCGCCCGGCCGCCAGCGCCTGCCGTGCCAGCGGGTGGTGGCTTGCGTTCGGGCTGGCCAGCACGACGAGATCGATGTCGTCGCGATCGATCAGCGCCGCCACGGGCAAGACCGCCACCGCCGGCCCGAGCGCGCACTGCACCTTGGCCGCGTCGCTGCTGGCCACGGCCACCAGCGCCAGGCCGGGGGTGGCCCTGATCAAGGGCGCATGGAAGGTGCTGCCCGCGTAGCCAAAGCCCACGAGGCCGACACGCAGCGCCGGCGCCAGGCCTGCGCAAGGGGTGGGGGCTGGCATGGTCGGGGTGGGCAGGCGGGGTGGGGAGGGGTGCAGTATCGGGGCCCGGGCCTGAGCTTGGCGCCTTGATCTCGCGCGCCAGGTCCAGGGTTCGCGGCGCCGTGGCCGTGCAGGCGCCTTCGACGGGTGCGTTGGCGCGTCGCCAAGGCCCGGGTGGTTTGCCCCCGCCGCCGCCGTGGCCTCAGCGTGCCGGTGCCGAGGCCACGGCGGCGGCGACCTGTGGCGCGGCCTTCGGTCTCAACGGCCACACCGTGTAGCGCGCCAGGCCGCGGTTGTTGTCGTAGAACAGGCCCGGGTTGCCGGGCGGGCCGACGGCGTCATTGACGTAGAGAAACAGCTCGCCGCTGGTGCGTGCGTCGATGCGGCTGCGCAGCACCCGGTTCAGGTCGGGCCGGGCCTGCGGCGGATCGGGCTGCAGCGCGTAGACGTCCGATCCTTCACCTGCGATGCGCGCGATCGGCGCGAAGAAGGGCAGGCGCAGCTCGCGCTTGAGCAGCCAGGCCAGGCGGTGCCTCAGCGGTGTGGTGGTCACGCCCCGCCAGTCTGCGTCCAGGCTGTCGTCGCACCAGGCACCGCCGGCGGTGCTGCCGCAGTGCTCTGGCGGCTGCGTGACCTGAAGTTCGATGCCGTAGCTGGCTCCGGCCACCAGCGTGATCCCGGTGGCGGTGCAGAGCTGGCGCGGATCGAGCAGGCCCGACGCGGGTGCCGACAGCGGGCGGCTGTCTGCGCCGCCGCGGCAGAAGTCGCCGTCGGCGTCCTGGATGGCAAAGCCCAGTGTCATTGCCAGGCACAGCGCCAGGCCGGTCAGCGCCACGCCCCACAGCGTGGGGAACAGCTTGTGCCGCAGTCCGCGCAGCAGGCCCTGGTAGTGCCGGCTGCCGCGCAGGGCGGCAATGGCCCGGCCTGCGGCGCTGCCGGGCCGGGCCGGGCGCGGTGGGTCCGTCAGGCTGATGGGCCGCAGCGCCGGCAGGCCATACCAGACCCGGCGCATCTGGTCAAAGATGGCGAGTTGCAGGCGGCCACCCAGCCACAGCAGGGCGCCGACCAACGCCACCAATGCCAGGAAGAGGTCGGGATTGGCGGCGTACCAGGTCAGTGATGGCGCCAGCATGTCGGGCAGCAGTTGCTGCAGTCCACGCACAAAGGGCGAAAGCCAGCAACTGCTGCGGGTGCAGGCAGCGCCGGCCTCGGCCAGCAGCAGCGGCAACAGCAGCAGGCTGAGCGTGGCCAGCACGGTCAGAAAGTACACGCCGCGGCGCAGCCACACCCGGTTCTGCGCCCGATCAAGGCCGCATCGGAACGACTCGGCGCCGGACATCCCTGCCCCAGCCTGGCCACCGGCCGATGGCGAGTCCAGCTCGGGCACCCAGTGGGCCGCCGGCTTCACGGTGCCGTCGAAGTCCATCACCAGGAACCCGGCCGGCAGCACGATGGGCGCGTAGCCGTCCTGTCCAGCCCGGATGCGACGCAGCACGCTGCGGTGCACCACCGGCTGCGGCGGCAGCGTGCGCGGCTTGTAGCGGTAGTAACCGGCCAGGCCGCGGCGGGAGTCGTTCATCGGCCCGTTCTCGTCAGCCAGAGCCTGCTGCAGGCTGCGCACGTCGGGCAGCAGGCGCAGGCCGGCGGCTTGCGCCTGCTCCAGCATCCAGTGCAGCGAGACATGGGCCAGGCCCTTGTCGGCATAGCCGCCGCCGACGTCAGAGTGCATGCCCGCGAACCACACCTGCTGGATGCGCGGCTCGGGCAACCACAGCTTGGGATGGAAGGTGTAGCGCTCGTCGTCCAGCGCCAGCGCATGGGCGGCCTGCATCACCCGGGGGCTCAGCCGCGCATCGGGCATCTCCAGCGGGTAGACCACGGTGTTGATGAAGGTGGCGATTTCGTCCACCGGCATGCCGTAGGCCGCCACCGTGTCCCACAGGCCGACGAAGCGGATGTTGATCATGCGCTGCTGCGCGACCGTGGCGTGGCGGCGCTGGCCACGCAGGCGGGCCCAGACATCCAGCGCGGCGTCACGCAGCGCGCGCGGGCCTTCGATCCAGTTGAGCGGCAGCTTGTAGCGCTCGCGGCGGTAGGCACGCAACGCGGCCAGGCAAAGGCGGCGAAGCTCAGCCTGGTCGCCGCGGTAAGGCATCAGGCCCTGGTGGCTGATCAGGCCGATCAGCACGCGGATCGTGAAGGCGCCGCGGCTGAAGCCGAAGGCATAGACCTGGTCGCCGTCGCGGTAGGTGCGGCACAGGGTTTCATAGAGATCCAGCACATTGCGCGCCAGGCCATAGCCCACGGCGCCGCCCAGCAGCGCCAGTGGCTTGAACGACGAGGTGCCCACGCCGTCGTCATAGAAGGCGAACTGGCGCGGCGTCTGCGGCTGGGCCGGATCTTTCAGGTCCAGCGCCTCGTAGGTGCGCCAGACATTGGTTTGCTCGAGCTTGCCGCGCGAGTTGCCCGTGCCATCGGACAGCAGGATGATGTGGCGAGGGGAGGTGCTCATGGCCGCACCCTGCGCCTGTGCGGCGGCCGGGTCAACCTCATGTTGCCGGATGCGCCGAGGCCCGGGATGGTGTGCACCGCCACGGCAACGCGGCACGGCGAATGCACCGGCTGCGCCGCGGGCGGATCCGGCGCAGCCCGGGGCCGCTGGTCAGCGCTCCACCGTCTTGTTCCAGCGTGCGTTCCAGGCCGGCCGGTTGGCGTTGATGCTGTCCCAGTCCACGGTCACGGCGGTTTTCATCCACTTGCTGATGGCGGCCACCTGGGCCACGCCTTCGCCCACCACCGGGGCCTTGGGGTTGGTGGGAATCTGTGCGCCGAACTGCAGCACGTTGGCCTGGGCCTGCGGGCTGAGCAGAAACTCGGTGAGCTTTTGCGCCAGCTCGGGCTCGCTGTTGTTGGCGATCAGGCACTGGCCCACCACCAGCACCACCGAGCCTTCCTTGGGCTGGGCGTATTCCACCGGGATGCCCTTGACCTTGAGCGCCGCCACGGCCGTGGGCGTGAGCGGAAACAGCGCGGCCTCGCCGGTCTGCACCATCTCGCTGATCTTGGCCGAGCTGGGGATGTACTCCAGCACATTGGGGCCGATGCTCTGGCTCCAGGCCTTGAAGCCGGGTTCGACGTTCTTGTCGTTGCCGCCCTGGATGCGGTTGAACATCAGGAAGCCGTGCAGGCCGAAGGTCGACGACGACAGGCTCTGGAACACCACCTTGCCCTTCAGCTTGGGGTCGGCCAGGTCCATCCACGAGCTGGGCGGCGCCCACTTCTTTTCGTCATAAAGCTTCTTGTTGTAGGCCAGTCCGGTCATGCCCAGGCTCACGCCGCTGGCCATGTCGTCCTTGAAGCGGGCCAGGGGGTACAGCTCGTTCAGCGCGGCGCTGGGCCGTTGCTTCTGGCACAGGCCCATGCCGATGGCGCGCATCATCACGCCGTCGTCCAGGAACATCACGTGCATCTGCGGCCGGTCCTTGTTGGCCTGGGCCTTGGCCAGGATGTCGCTGCTGGTGCCGGGCACCACCACCACCTTGGCGTTGTGCAACTTCTCGAAGGCCGGAAACACGTACTGGGTGTACGCCTTCTCCATGGTGCCGCCGTTCATGCCGATGTAGAGCGTGCGGGTTTGCGCGTTGGTGCCGGCGGCGGCCAGGGCCAGCAGGCCGGCGGCGGCCAGGGCCGCCAAGGGGGGGCGACGGGTCATGCTCATCTCCTTCGTTGGGCTACGGGGTCGAAACGGGTGGGGCGCCATCGCGGGCAAAGCGCTGGATCGAGAACGGCGCAATCGGCGTGCTGCTGTGGCCGGTGTGCACCAGCTCGGCCAGCACCTCGCCGGCGGCCGGGCCGATCTGGAAGCCGGCACCGGCAAAGCCGAAGCCGTGAAACAGGCCTGGCGTGGTGCTGCTGGGCCCCAGCACCGGCTGGCGGTCGGGCAGGTAGCCTTCGGTGCCGCTCCAGGTGCGCAATATCTGGGCATGGCGCAGCGGCGGCAGCAGGGCCACCGCCTGCTGCAGCAGGTGGGTGAGGGTGGGGGCCTGCACACGCGTGCGCTGCCCGTCCAGCGCCAGGCCCTGGCCGCCGCCCATCACCACCTGGCCGCTGGGGGTCTGGCGGCAGTAGATGCCGCCGCCTTCCACCCCCAGGCTCCAGGGCAGGAAGGCGGGCAGCGGCTCGCTGACCGCCATGGCCGGGTGGCCGCTGTGCATGGGCACCGGCTCGCCAAAGGCCGCGGCCAGCGCGCCGGCCCAGGCCCCGGCGGTGTTGAGCAGCACCGGTGCGCGCAGCTGCAGCGCCTGGCCGGCGCGCACATGGAACAGCTGGCCGTCGTGCTGCACCTCGTGCACCGGGTGGTGCTCGAGCACCGTGGCGCCGGCGCGTGCGGCGGCACGCGCAAAGGCGGGCGACACCAGGCGCGGGTTGGCCTGGCCGTCCTCGGGGCACAGCGATCCGCCCACGGCCACGCCGCCCAGCCAGCTGCAGCGCGCACGCACCTGGGCGGCCGACAGCAGCTGCAGGCCCAGGTCGAAGTCGCGGCTCAACTCGGCATACGACACCAGCTGCGCCATGTCGGCCGCGCTGCGCGCGATCTTGAAGTGCCCGCTGCGGCGGTACTCGCCGTCCATCCCCAGGCGCTGCGGCAGCTCGGCCCAGATCTGGTGGGCGCGCTGGGCCAGCGGCAGCTGGATCGGCAGCCGGCCCTGGCGGCGCACGCCGCCGTAATTGACGCCGCTGGAGCGCGAGCCGCACAGGTCGCGCTCCAGCAGCACCACGGCGTGGCCCAGCCCGCGCAGGGCCAGCGCGGCCGAGGCGCCGACGATGCCGCCGCCGACGATGACCACGCCGGTGTGCTGAACGCTCATGCCGGCACCCCGGGCGACGGCCGCCGGCGCAGCGGGGCCGGGGTCATGGCCGGTCCCCTGCGTCGCCGCCTCGTGGCGCCGCCGGCTGCATTGCCACCGGCTGCAGCGCCACCGGCACCGGCTTGACCGGCGCCTGGCCACGCAGCCGGCCCACGCTGTGCACCGGCTGGCCGCCGTGCTGGGCCAGCAGCTCGGCCGCCGCGGCTGCGCACAGGCGGCCCTGGCAGCGGCCCATGCCCACGCGGCACAGGGCCTTCAGGCGGTTGAGCTCGCTGGCGCCGGTGTCGCGGGCGGCCTGGCGCAGCTCGCCGGCGGTGATGGCCTCGCAGCGGCAGACCACCGTGTCGTCGCTGGCCTGCGCGGCCCATTGCTGCGGAAACGGGAACGCCTGCTCCAGCCCCTCGCGAAAGCGCGCGGCCCGGGCCAGGCGCTGGTCGAGCCAGTGCGCGCGGCTGGCGTCGACGGCCAGGCCGCGGTCGGCCAGCAGGGCCAGCGCGGCGCGCTCGCCCGCCCACTCGGCCGCGTCGGCGCCCAGGATGCCGGCACCGTCGCCGGCCAGGTACACGCCGGGCACGCTGGCGCGGCCGGCGCCATCGCGCCGCGGCAGCCAGGCCCGGTGCAGCGGCTGCCAGTCGAAGTGGCAGCCCAGCAGGTCGGCCAGCTGGGTTTCGCTGCGCAGGCCGTGGCCCAGGGCCACGCCGTCGCAGGGCGTGGTGTGCTCGTGCGTGCCATCGGTCCAGCGCACGGCGTTCACCGCGCCCGGGCCGCCGGCCTCATCGCCCAGCAGGCGCAGCACGCGCACGCCGCGCCGCACCGCCACACCGGCCGCCATCAGCCGGGCCACGAACCAGGCGCCCTTGGCCAGCACCGCAGGCTGCGAGGCCAGGCGCGGCAGGGCGGCCACCTGGTCGGCCAGGCGGGCGTGTTCGAGCACGGCGGCCACGCGCACGCCGGCCTTCAGGTACTGCCAGGCCACCAGGTACAGCAGCGGGCCGGTGCCGATGAACACCACGCGCCGGCCGATGGCGCAGCCCTGGGCCTTGAGCGCCACCTGGGCACCGCCCAGGCTGAACACGCCGGGCCGTGTCCAGCCGGGCAGCGGCAGCACCCGGTCGGTGGCGCCGGTGGCCAGCAGCAGCTGGCCGTAGGGCTGGTTGTGCGAGCGGGCGCTGGGCCCGTGCAGCAGCGCCAGCGTGCCGCCGTGGGCCGGCGGCTGCGCGTGCCACACCAGCGTGTCGGGGCGGTGATCGACCTGCGGCAGCAGCGCGGCGAGGGCAGCGTGCACGGCGCGCGCACGGCCGGCCTCGAAACCGTAGAGCGCCCGGGCCGTGCGCTCAAAACCCGGCGGCGGCTGGCGGTAGATCTGGCCGCCGCCGCGTGCGGCCTCGTCCACCAGCACCGGCCGCAGGCCGTGGGCCACCAGGGTTTGCGCGGCGCGCACGCCGGCCGGGCCGGCACCCACGATGACGGCGGGGCTCATGCCCAGCCCCCATCGGTGCGCAGGTCCATGCCGGGCGCCACCGGCGTGGTGCAGGCGCGCAGGCGCTGTCCGTCTTGCAGCTGCACCCAGCAGTCCTGGCAGGCACCCATCAGGCAGAAGCCGGCGCGCGCCGTGGCATCGCGCTCGTGCAGGCGCAGCCGGTCGCGCTGCACCAGCACGGCGGTGAGCACGGTGTCGCCGGCCAGGGCCTGCGCCGGTGCGCCGTCGATGCGCAGTTCAACCGGCGCGCGCCGGGTCTCGGCCACCCGGTGCAGCAGCGCGCGGGGCGGGGCAGGCGGCGTCGTCATGCCTTGCCCACCAGCACCCGGTCGAGGCCGTACAGGCGGTCGAGCAGCACCATGGCCAGTGCGGTGACGGCGACCATCAGCGCCGACACCGCGGCCATCAGCGGATCGATCGATTCGGTGGCGTACATGTACATGCGCACCGGCAGCGTCACGGTGCTGGGCGCGGTGACGAAGATGCTCATCGTGACCTCGTCGAAGCTGTTGATGAAGGCCAGCAGCCAGCCGCCCGAGACGCCGGGCAGGATCATCGGCAGCGTGATGCGCCGGAACACCGTGGCCGGGCTGGCGCCCAGGGCCTCGGCCGCCTGCTCGAGGCTGCGGTCAAAGCCCACCAGTGCCGCCAGCACCAGGCGCAGCACATAGGGCGTGACCACCAGCGCATGGGCCAGCACCAGCCAGGCAAAGCTGCCGGTGCCGCCCACCAGGCCGAACAGGCGCAGCAGCGCCACGCCCAGCACCAGGTGGGGCACCACCAGCGGCGACAAAAACAGGCCGTTCAGCGCGTCGCGCCCGGCAAAGCGGTGCCGCGCCAGGGCCAGCCCGGCCGGCACCGCCACCGCGGTGGCCAGCGTGGCCGAGGCCAGGGCCAGCCACAGGCTGTTCCAGAAGCTCTGCACGAAGTCAGGGTGCTCGAACACGGCCTCGAACCAGCGCAGGCTCCAGCGCGTGGTGGGCAGGCTCAGCGTGTTCTCGGGCGTGAAGGCCACGGCGCACACCACCAGCAGCGGCGCCAGCATGAAGGTGATGACCACGGCATTGAAGGCCAGGGCCAGCGGCCCGTTGCGGCGTGCGTGCGGAGTCGACATGCCCATCACCCCAAGGTGCGCCGCGTGCGGCCTTCAACCAGCCGGTTCAGGCTGACCATCACCAGCAGGTTGGCCACCAGCAGCACCAGCGCCACGGCCGCGCCCAGCGGCCAGTTGAGCTCGTGCAGGTACTCGTCGTAGACGATGGTGGCCACCATCTTGAGCCGCCGCCCGCCCAGCAGCCCGGGGATGGCGAAGCTGCTGGCCGACAGGCCGAAGACGATCAGGCTGCCCGACAGCACGCCCGGCAGGATCTGCGGCAGCACCACGCGCCGCAGCACGGTGAAGGGCGAGGCCTGCAGCGACAGCGCCGCGTTTTCCACCTGCGGGTCGAGCCGCTGCAGCGAGGTCCACACCGGGATCACCATGAACGGCAGCATCACGTGCACCAGCGCGATGATCACCGCCCACTCGGTGTACAGCAGGCGCACCGCGCCCAGGCCCAGCGCGCGCAGCGCGGTGTTCACCAGGCCCTCGGGGCCCAGCAGCATGCTCCAGCCGAAGGCCCGCACCACCACGCTGACCAGCAGCGGCGCCAGCACCACCAGCAGCAGGATCGAGCGCCAGGGCTGGGCCATGCGGCTGAGCACGATGGCCTCGGTGGTGCCCACCAGCGCGCACACCAGGGCCACCACGCCCGAGATCCAGAAGGTGCGCCAGAAGATGCCGTGGTAGTAGTCGTCCTGCGCCACCTGCAGGTAGTGCGCCAGCGTGAAGCGGTCGGCCTGCACGCCGGTGGCCACGTCGAACTGGTTGAACGACAGCACCGCGGTCAGCGCCATCGGCACCAGCAGCAGCACCGCAAACAGCAGCAGCGCCGGGCCGGTGAGCAGCCAGGGCCGCAGCGGCGGGCGGTTCATGCCAGCGCGCGCAGGGCGCTGTCAGACCAGTCCAGCCCGCAGGCCTGGCCTTCGGCCAGCGCCTCGCGCCCGTCGTTGGGCACCAGGGCCATCAGCGTGCCGGCCGGCGTGTGCACGGCATACAGCCACTGGCTGCCCAGGAAGTAGCACTCGCGCACCGTGCCGGCCAGCCGCCCGGCGCCGGCCGGCAGCAGGTGCAGCTTCTCGGGGCGCAGCAGCTGGCCTTCCAGCAGGTTGGCCTTGCCGACGAAGCCGGCAATGAAGCTGGATTGCGGGCTGTCGTAGACCGCATGCGGATGGCCGATCTGCTCGGTGCGGCCGGCGCGCATCACCACCACGCGGTCGCTGATCGACAGCGCCTCGTCCTGGTCGTGCGTGACCATCAGCGTGGTGGTGCCCAGCGTGCGCTGGATGCGCCGCAGCTCGAACTGCATCTCCTCGCGCAGGTTCGCGTCGAGGTTGCTCAGCGGCTCGTCGAGCAGCAGCACCGGCGGCTCGATCACCAGCGCACGGGCCAGGGCCACACGCTGGCGCTGGCCACCCGACAGCTCGCGCGGGTAGCGCGTGGCGTGGGCCTGCAGGTGCACCAGATCGAGCACGCGCTGCACCCGCTGCTGGCGCTCGGACGCCGGCACGCGGCGCATCTCGAGCCCGAAGCCGACATTGGCCGCCACGGTCATGTGCGGAAACAGCGCATAGCTCTGGAACACCAGCCCCAGGCCGCGTGTATTGGCCTTGGCATGGGTGATGTCGCGGCCGGCCAGCGTGATCTGCCCGCGGCTCACGGCCTCGAAGCCGGCCACCATCTGCAGCGTGGTGGTCTTGCCGCAGCCCGAGGGCCCGAGCAGCGACACGAACTCGCCCTGCTCGATGGCCAGGTTCATGTCCTGCACGGCGCAGGTGGCGCCGTAGAACTTGGACACGTCGGTGAGGGTGAGGAACGCCATCGCAACCGCCTGTTCCGACGCGCACCAGGAAGGTTCGCCCTGGATGACCAAGCCCGTCGTCGATTCACTCTAATGCAATGCCCGCGCCAGATCGCCTGAGGAATTCCATTAAATAGAATATTTCTCGAAGTTATTCGAATGAATGGAATCTGAGCGCTAAGATCAATGCATCGGATTCCACAGGATGGCGGCATGGACGAGCCCCAGATCTCCACCGGCGGCGTGGCCCGGGTCTTTGCGGTGATCCGCGCCTTGGGCGCGGTGCAGGCTGAGGGCGGCCGGGTCACCCAGCTGGCGCGCAGCGTGGGCCTGACCCACGCCACCACGCACCGTCTGCTGGCGCAGCTGCTGGCCGAGGGCCTGGTCGAGCAGGACGAGCGCAGCAAACGCTACCGCCTGGGCCTGGACTTCTTTGCGCTGGCCGCGCAGGCCGGCAACCCGGGTGATCTGCGCACGCTGGCCCGGCCGGCGCTGCTGCGCCTGTGCGGCAGCCTGGGCGACACCATCTTTCTGCTGGCCCGCAGCGGCTTTGACGCGGTGTGCCTGGACCGCGCCGAGGGCCCGTTCCCGATCCGCAGCTTCACCGGCGATGTGGGCGGGCGCATTGCGCTGGGCGTGGGCCAGGGCGCGCTGGCCATCCTGGCCTTTCTGCCCGAGGCCGAGCGCGAGGAGGTCATCCGCTTCAACCTGGCACGGGTGCGCGAGTACGGGGTCTACGACGAGGTCTACCTGCGCACCGAGATCGAGCGCACCCGTGGCCTGGGTTATGCCGGGCGCAACACCGGCCTGCTGGAAGGCATGGCCGGGGTGGCCGTGCCGGTGCTCGACCGCGAGGGCCGTGCCGTGGCCGCGCTGAGTGTGGGCACCATCAGCGACCGGCTCAACGCCGAGCGCCTGCCCACCGTGGTGGAGCTGCTGCAGCGCGAGGCGCAGGCCTTGTCGCCGCGCCTGCACCCGTTTGACGCCAGCCTGCGCCGGCCGGCGCAAAGCCTGGCCGGTGCCGGGCCCGGCGAAGGCGTGGCGGCCGGGCGCATCGTGCCGGGCGCTCAGGCCGGCCGCTGAGGCCGGCACAGCCCGCGTCGGTTCACGGGGGTACGGCGCCGCCCGATCGGTGCAAACCCGCGGTTAACATCACCGCACCCAGTGCGGTGAATACGATGCAGCCGGCCTGCCAAGGCCGTGGCTGGCACGTGTGGGCTGCCAGGCAGCATGCGGCCACACCGGTGGCCGGCACACCACGGCAAGGGAGCAGGAATCAATGGACGCGATGGGCACGAAGGCCGCGCGGTGGCTGGCGCTGGCCGCCTGGGGCGTGGGTCTGGGCTGGGGTCTGGGGCCTGGCGTGGCGATGGCGGCACAGGCCGCCGCGGCACCACCGCCCTTGAACCAGTTTTTCGAGGAGCCGGTGCTGTCGCAGCCGATGCTGTCGCCCAGCGGGCGCTGGCTGGCGATGCTGTTGCGCGGCTCGAGCGGCACGCCGGGGCTCACCGTCATCGACACCCAGGGCCTCACACCGCCCACGCTGGTGGCGCGCTTCGCCGATGTGCGCATCGACGAAGTGCATTGGCTGGACGACGATCACCTGCTGTTCGACATCGATGTGCGCGAGGGCAGCCGGACCGGCCAGCTGCGCGGTTCGGGCCTGTTCGTCGTCGGGCGTGACGGCGCCGGCCTGAAGCCGCTGGTGCGCATGCGCCAAAAGATGCCCTACATCAGCGGCAAAACGGGCGAGGAGGGCCTGCTGCCGATCAATGCCGTGCTGATGACGGTGCCCGTGGGCGGCGGCAGCGAGGTGATGATGGGCCTGGTGGAATCGCTCGACGACCGGTCGATCAGCGACATCCGGCTGTTCTGGTTCAACCCCCACACCCAGGCGCGCCGCCGCCTGCCGCCGCCGCCCTTCGGCGCGGTGCAGCGCTGGCTGTTCGACCCCGCGGGCGAACCCCGGGTGGCGATCAGCCGCCACAACCACCTGGTGCGCATCCACTGGCGCGCGCCCGGCCAGGACAACTGGGTGCAACTGCTCGAGCACGATGTGCTGACGATGCCGTGGTGGCCGCTGTCCGTGGATGGCAGCGGCACGCTGTGGGTCGAGCGCGGGGGGCGCGGCAACTCAGCGGGCGGCGCTGCCGCTGCCGCGGGCGGCGGCGACCACGCCGACACCAGCGAGCTGGCCAGCTTCGACTTCGCCACAGGGCGGCCGCAGGCCGTGTCCACCGTGGTGGCGCCGGGCTTCGACTTCCATGGCGAGATGGTGATCGATGGCCGCAACGGCCGCGCGCTGGGCGCCCATCTGGTGACCGACGCGGCCACCACGGTGTGGTTCGACCCGGTGTTCCAGGCCCTGCAGGACGAGGTCGACCGCCACCTGCCGGGGCGCGCCAACCGCATCAGCTGCCGCCAATGCGGCAGCGATGCGCAGGTGGTGCTGATCCAGTCGAGCAGCGACACCGACCCCGGCAGCGTCCTGCTGTGGCGTGGCCGCAGCGGCGAACCCAGGCTGCTGGGCCAGCGCTTGCCGGCGGTGTCGCGCCAGCCGCTGGCGCGGCTGGACCTGCACCGCGTCCGCGCCCGCGACGGCCTCGCGCTGCCGGTGTGGCTGACCCAGCCCCTGCCGGCGGCCGACGCGGCGGCATCCGGCCTGCGGCCGGCGGTGGTGCTGGTGCACGGCGGGCCGTGGGTGCGGGGCCGCGAGCTGAACTGGTCGCCGATGCCGCAGTTTCTGGCCTCGCGCGGTTACGTGGTGATCGAGCCCGAGTTCCGTGGCAGCACCGGTTATGGCTGGGGCCACTTCCGGGCCGGCTGGCAGCAATGGGGACAGGCCATGCAGGACGACCTGGCCGATGCGCTGGCCTGGGCCGTGGCCGAGCAGCGGGTCGATCCGCAGCGGGTGTGCATCGCCGGGGGCAGCTATGGCGGCTATGCAGCCCTGATGGGCCCGGTGCGTCACCCCGGGCTGTACCGTTGCGCCGCGGCCTGGATGGCCTTGAGCGACCCGCTGCTGCTGCTGGAAGGCAGCTGGTGGCACGACGATGACACCTCCGCCGACGTGCGCGAACACACCTTGCCGACGCTGGTGGGCGACCCCCGCACCGACCGCGCCAAGCTGACCGCGGTGTCACCGCTGGCGCAGGCGGCGCGCATCGAGGCGCCGCTGTTGCTGGCCGTTGGCGGCAAGGACAAGCGGGTGCCCACGGTGCATGGCACGCGCCTGCGCGATGCACTCGCGGCGGCCGGCCGGCCGCCCGAATGGGTGCAGTACGACGACGAGGCCCATGGCTTCGTGCAGGTGTCGAACCAGCAGGACTTTGCGCGCCGGCTCGAGGCCTTTCTGGGCCGCCATCTGGCCCCGCCGGCCAAGGCGCCCTAGCGCGTGCCGCTGCCCCGGCAATGCTTGCTCAGGCCGTGGCCAGGCGCGCGCCCGGCGCAATGATCGGCGGCGCGGCGTTCAGCGTCTCGATGGCAAAGCCGGCCGCGGCCTTGTAGCGGGCCATGAAGGCCTCGCGCTCGACGGCCGGGATCACCGCGTCGATGTCGTCGAACACGCCGCCGCAGCGCTCGTCCACCAGGCCCAGCAGGCCGAAGGGCCCGGCGCCGCGGTTGCGCAGCACCAGGGCCGAGATGTCGGCACACAGGCGCTGGTCATAGGCGGCCAGCGCGGCCGGGCCCAGGCCATGGGCGATGAGCTCGGCGCCCAGCACGCGCGCGTCGACGATGGCCTGGCTGGCGCCGTTGCTGCCCACCGGGTACATCACATGCGCGGCGTCGCCCAGCAGGGCCACGCGGCCACCGCCGGCGGCATCCACCCAGCTGGGCACCGGGTCGCGGTCGATCATCGGGTACTCGAAGACTTCGGCCGCGCCGCGCAGCAGGGCCGGCACATCCAGCCAGCCGTAGTTCCAGCCCTCGAAGTGGTGGATGAACTCCTCCAGCGCCACCTGGCGGTTCCAGTCGCCCTGGGTCCAGCCCGCGGCGTTGTCCACCGTGATCTCGGCGATCCAGTTGATGGTGGCCAGGCCGGTGGCCGCATCGGCCGGCGAGATGGGGTACAGCACCACGCGGTGGCGCAGCGATCCCAGGCCCACGAAGCTGGCGCCGGTGCGGATGGGCACGCCCGGCGTGGTGCCGCGCCACATGATGGCGCCGCCCCACTGGATGGGCGGCTGCGCGGGGTACATCTGCGCCCGCACGGCCGAGTGCAGGCCATCGGCGGCGATCAGCAGGCTGCCTGGCAGCTCAGTGCGCCGGCCGTCGCGCGATTCGATCAGCGCGGTGACGCCGTGTTCGTCCTGCCGGTAGCCGGCCACGCGCTGGCCCAGGCGCACCGCGTCGGGGCCCAGGCGCTCGCGCACCGCGTGGTACAGCATCATCTGCAGCTGGCCGCGGTGCACGGCGTATTGCGGCCAGCGGTAGCCGGCCAGCAGGCCGCGCGCTTCGCTGTAGACCTCGTGGCCATTGCGGCCCACCAGCGCCCACTCGCGTGCCTGCACGCCGATGCGGTCGAGCACCTCGTTGCCAAAACCCAGCGCATGCAGCTCGCGCACGGCATTGGGCTGCAGGTTGATGCCCACGCCCAGCGGCCTGAGCTCGGGCACGGCCTCCAGCACCACGCAGGGCACGCCGATCTGGTGCAGCGTGAGCGCCAGGCTCATGCCGCCGATGCCGCCGCCGGCGATCAGCACCGGGGCTTTGTCTGTTGGGGTCGCACGGGTCATGGCGGGCGATTGTCGACGACGCCCGGCGGGCCGGCCCGCGCACCCGCGGCGCCGGGGCGCCGGGCGCCAGTCAGCCGCCGGCCAGCTTGGCCTTGCGCCCCTGCGCCTGCAGCCAGGCCAGCACCTTGGCGCGGTGGTCACCCTGGATCTCCAGCGTGCCGTCCTTCACCGCGCCGCCGGCGCCGCAGGCCGTGCGCAGCTGCTTGCCCCACTGGGCCAGCATGTCGGGGGTCAGGTCATCCAGGCCACGCACCACGGTCACGGCCTTGCCGCCGCGGCCCTTGGTCTCGAAGCCCACGCGCACCGTGCCATCGCCGCGCGGCGCGGCGGCCGCGGCCTGGGTCTTGCAGAGGCAGGCGGCCAGTGGCTGGCGGCAGGCCGGGCACATGGCGCCGGCCTCGGTGGAATAGACCAGGCCGCCGCTGCCGGCCGTCTTGAGCTTCATCGAGGGCATGGGGGTGATTGTGCGTGGCACCCACGGCCGGGCTTTGCATGGCCGGCCGCTTCGGCAGGCGTTCGCCAGTGCGCAGGCACTGGCTCACGTCCAGCCTCAGCCCTGCAGGCTCTCCGTCATGCGCTGGCAGTAGGCCTGCAGCTGCTCGGGCAGGTCGGTGGGGCACACGCCGCAGGCGCGGTTGCCGGGCACGGCGTGGTCGATGAACTTGGGGTAGGGCAGGTTCAGTCCGGCCATGATCTGCTCGAACTCGTGCAGCGCCTTGCCGCCACCCAGGCGCGGGTTGCGCGCCTTCTCCTGGCCCACTGACGACACCCGGCGGCCCTGGTAGTCGTGCCCCGGGTACACCAGCTGCTCGTCGGGCAGGGTGAACAGGCGGGTGGTCACGCTGCGGTACAGATCGGCGGCGCTGCCGCCCTGAAAGTCGGTGCGGCCGCAGCCGTCGATCAGCAGCGCGTCGCCGGTGAACACGCGCTCGCCCAGCACGTAGGCATGGTGGCCGCTGGTGTGGCCGGGCGTGTGCAGCGCCTCGATCAACAGGCTGCCCACGCGCAGCGGCACGCCTTCGGCCACGCCGATGTCGGCGCAGGGCAGGGCGTCGATGGCCGGTGCGGCAATGCGGCAGCCGGTGTGCTCGCGCAGGTGCAGCGCGCCGGTGATGTGGTCGGCATGCAGGTGGGTGTCGAGCGTGAGCGCCAGGCGCAGGCCCAGGCCATGCACCGCCGCCAGGTCGCGCTCGATGCTGTTGACCACCGGGTCGATCAGCAGTGCCTGGCCGGTGGCCTCGCAACCCAGCAGGTAGGTGTAGGTGGACGACAGGGGTTCGAACAGCTGGCGAAAGATCATGCCTGCCTCCGGCGGTGGGCTGGCGTTGATTCTGGCAGGCGGCGCGCCGCTTTCAGCCCAGCTCGCGGCTGGCCAGCGCCGCCGCGGCGGCGCGAGTCTCCACACCCAGCTTCTCGAACACGTGCTCGAGGTGCTTGTTCACGGTGCGCGGGCTCATGCCCAGGATGTCGGCCACGTCGCGGTTGGTCTTGCCCTTGGCCACCCACGACAGCACCTCGGTCTCGCGCGGCGTGAGCGCGGCGCTGGCCAGGCGCGAGGGCGTGGCCTCGCCGGCGGCCTGCGGGCTCAGCAGCCACATCGCCTCGCCCATGCCGATGCGGCCCACGCGCCGGGCCACCAGCTGGCGGCCATCGGGCAGCGGGCGGCGCAGCAGCGGTGGCGGTGTCGATGGTGCCGGTGCTGGTGCTGGTGCCGGTATGGGGGCCGGTGTTGACGGCCCGTTGGGCCCCGCCTCGTCCGGCGGCTCGGCTTCGGCCAGCCAGCGCGCGGCGGCGGCCGTGGCGTCGGTGCCGGCAAAGGCCTCGGCCAGCCAGCGCTGGGCCTGCGGCGATTGCCAGGCCAGGCGGCCGCGGCCATCCACCACCAGCACGCCGTGGCCGCCCACGTCCACCGCCTCGCGCGCCAGGCGCACCGCGCGGGCATTGCGCATGTGGGTGGCCAGGCGCACCTGCACCTCCTGCGCGCGCACTGGCTTGACCACGTAGTCCACGCCGCCGGCGTCAAAGCCTTCGACGATGTGCGCCGTCTCCGACAGCCCGGTCATGAAGATGATCGGGATGTGCTGCCAGGCGGCGTGGGCCTTGATGGCGCGGCAGGTGTCAAAGCCCGACAGGCCGGGCATCAGCGCGTCCATCAGGATGGCGTCGGGCGTCACCAGGTCCAGGCGCTGCAGCGCGGCCTCGCCGCTGTGTGCCACCAGCACGGTGCTGCCCTCGGCCTCCAGCGCCTGGGCCAGCGCGCCCAGGGTCTGCGGCTGGTCGTCCACCAGCAGCACGATGGTCATGGCCGCTCCGCGCGCGACGGGCAGGCCGCGCCCGCTTCGGCCGGGTCATGGCCAGGCTTCAGCGCGGCCAGCAGCGCCGCGAAGTCAAAGCGCTCGACCAGCGCGCGCAGCGCTTCGGCCTGCGCCGCGCAGGCCGGGTGCTCGCTGGCCAGTTGCGACAGTGCCTGCTGCAGGCCCTGCGCATGGCCCAGGTGCGCCAGGCGGGTGAGCGTGGCGGCGTACTCGTCGGGCAGCGGCGAGGTGGTCGTGGCCGTGGTCGTGCCCGTGGCCGTGCCCGTGGCCGTGGGTGGGGGCTCGGGCGCAGCCCAGCCGGGCAGGGTGAGCTCGGCCACCCATTCGAGCTGCAGGTGCTTTTGCAGCGCGGCCAGCAGCTGGCTCTCGATCACCGGCTTGTCGACGAAGGCCTGCGCGCCGGCGTCGGCCAGCTTGTCGGGCCGGTTCTCGAAGGCATTGGCCGAGACCATGATGATGGGCACATCGGGCCGCGCCGACAGGCTGCCGGCGCGCAGCCGGCGCGCGGTGTCCCAGCCGTCCATGTCGTCCATGCTGATGTCCAGCAGCACGGCATCGGGCACCTGGTGCAGCACGCTTTCCAGGCATTCGTGGCCGGTGCCGGCCTCGCGGATCTGGAAGCCCAGCGGCAGCAGCATGCCGGCCAGCATCTGGCGCTGGGTGGGGTGGTCGTCCACCACCAGCAGGCTGCGGCGCGGGCCGATGTAGCCGGTCACCGGCCGGTGCGTGGCCAGGGCCAGCGTCTCGCGGGCCGGTGGCGCGGCGATTTCACTGAGGTACAGGCGCACGGTGAAGGTGCTGCCCACGCCGGGCGTGCTGTCGACCGTGAGCTCGCCGCCCATCAGCTGGGTGAGCAGGTGGGTGATGGTCAGGCCCAGGCCGGTGCCGGGGTCGCCGCTGCGGCGGCCGGCGCTGCCGCGCTCGAAGGGCATGAAGATGCGCTCGAGGTCTTGCGCGGCGATGCCGATGCCGGTGTCGATGACCTGCAGGCGCGCCACCTCGCGGGTGTGGTCCAGGCGCAGCGTGATGCGGCCCTGGTCGGTGAAGCGCACCGCATTGCCCAGCAGATTGATCAGGATCTGGCGCAGGCGCTTGGCATCGGCGCGGATGTAGGTGGGCAGGCGGCCCTCGGTCTCGAGCGTGAACTGCAGGCGCTTGGCCGCGGCCTGCGGCTGCACCATGCGCACCAGGTCGTCGAGAAACTCGCGCATCGGCAGCGGCGCGGGGTCCAGCCGCAGGCGGCCGGCCTCGATGCGGGCCAGGTCGAGCAGGCCGTCGATCAGCGCATGCAGGTGCTCGCCGCTGCGGTGGATGGTGGCCACCGCGCGGCGCGGCGCGTCGGGCACGCGCTCGTCCTTCAGCAGGATCTGCGCATAGCCCAGGATGCTGTTGAGCGGCGTGCGCAGCTCGTGGGTGATGCCGGCCACGTAGCGGGTCTTGGCCTGGTTGGCCGATTCGGCCTGCTCCTTGGCCGCCTGCAGCGCGGCATCGGTGCGGCGGTGGGCCTCGATCTCGCGCAGCAGCAGCTGGTTCTGGCGGCTGGACTCGTCTTCGGCCATGTGCCGGCTCTCGCTGCCCAGCACCATCCACCAGGCGCCCACCGCGGCGGCCAGGCTCAGCAGCGCAAAGGCCTTGAGAAAGGGCGTGCGCAGCGCCTCGCCAAGGGCCGGGTTCACGCCCGACTGCTGGGCCCACACCACAGCCAGGATCACCGCCATCAGCGCCAGCAGCGACACGCTCACCACCAGGTAGTGCGCCACGCGAAAGTTGATGCGCCGCGCCAGCCTGGGCGGCAGCAGCGCGGCCAGCGCCGCATGCACCTGCTCGGCGGTGCGGGCGTCGCTCTTGCAGCGGTCGTGGCAGCGCGATTCGAGGGTGCAGCACAGCGAGCAGATCGGCGCGCCGTAGGCCGGGCACCAGGCCATGTCGTCCGACTCGAACGGGTTCTCGCACACCGAGCACACCACCGTCTCGCCCGGGCGCCACACCGGCGCCTCGTGGCGCGCCAGGTAGTAGCGGCCCTTCGTCCACCAGGCCAGCAGCGGCGAGATGAGCATGGCCGCCAGCAGCGCGATGAAGGGCGCATAGGCCTGCGCCAGCACGCCCAGCACGCCGGCATAGGCCACCACCGCCAGCGTGGCGGCGCTGAGCATGGCGCCCAGGCCCACCGGGTTGATGTCATACAGGTAGGCGCGGCGGAACTCGATGTGCTTCGGGCTCCAGCCCATGGGCTTGTTGATCACCAGGTCGGCCACCAGCGCGCCGACCCAGGCGATGGCCACGTTGCTGTACAGGCCCAGCACGTGTTCGAGCGCCTCGAACACGCCCAGCGTCATCAGCAGCACGGCAATCGCCACGTTGAACACCAGCCACACCACCCGGCCGGGGTGGCTGTGGGTCAGCCGGGCGAAGAAGTTGCTCCAGGCCAGCGAGCCGGCATAAGCATTGGTGAGGTTGATCTTGACCTGCGAGACGATCACGAACAGCACCGTGGCCGCCAGCACCCAGCCGGCCGAGGGCAGCACATAGGCAAAGCCGGCCAGGTACATCTGGGTGGGATCGACCGCCTTGTCCACCGGCAGCTGCTGCTGCAGCACCAGAAAGGCCAGAAACGCGCCGCCCAGCATCTTGAGCATGCCCGGCAGGATCCAGCCCGGCCCGGCCACCAGCACCGCGGTCCACCAGCGGCGCGCGTTTTCGGGCGTTTTCTCGGGCAGGAAGCGCAGGTAGTCGACCTGCTCGCCGATCTGCACCACCAGCGAGAAGGCCACCGTGGCCGCCGCGCCGAACATCACCGCATCAAAGCCCGCCGAGCCCGACACGCGCCCGGCCAGCGTGGTGAACTCGGCAAAGCGCTCGGGCTCCTGCCAGGCCACAAACAGGTAGGGCAGCACCAGCATGCCCAGCCACAGCGGCTGGGTCCACAGCTGCAGCCGGCTGATCAGCGTGATGCCGTGCATCACCAGCGGCACCACGCCCAGCGAGGCCACCAGGTAGCACAGCGGCAACGGCCAGTCGGTGGCCATCTGCAGCGCCAGCGCCAGGATCGCCGCCTCGAGCGCGAAGAAGATGAAGGTGAAGCTGGCGTACACCAGCGAGGTGAGCGTGCTGCCGAGGTAGCCGAAGCCGGCGCCGCGGGTCAGCAGGTCCATGTCGAGGCCGTAGCGTGCGGCATACACGCTGATCGGCAGGCCGGTGAGAAAGGTGATCAGCCCGACCACCAGGATGGCCCACAGCGCATTGGTGAAGCCGTAGCTCAGCGCGATGGCGCCGCCGATGGCCTCGAGCGCCAGAAAGCTGGTGGCCCCGAAGGCGGTGTTGGCCACGCGCGCCTCGCTCCACTTGCGGAAGTGGCGCGGCGTGTAGCGCAGCGCGTAGTCCTCCAGCGTCTCGTTGGCCACCCAGCTGTTGTAGTCGCGGCGGATGCGGAAGATCTTCTGCTGGGCGATGGCCAAGGCCGGCATCCTGTGGGTGGCGAAACGGGGCAGCCCGATGACTTGCAAGAAGCAGTCCCGCCCTGCGTACAGGCTGGCCCTGCGTTGAATGACGTATTCGGTCTGCGCAGCGTCGCACCTACCGTTGCATGCATGCCGCCGATGCCACCCGATGCCCTGGGTTGGTGCCCGGCGCCCCTGTTTGTCCACCGTCAGGAGATGCCCGTGTCGCAACGTGAAGATGATCTGAAGTCGGCCCAGCGCCGCAAGCTGCTGCAGGGCGCTGCCGCACTGCCGCTGGCCGGCGTGCCGGCCTGGGCCGCGGCCCAGCAGTTCCCCACCGCCAAGGTCAACACCACCAAGCTGGCGATCACCGACACCGAGGTGATCGTGGGCCAGCTGCACTCGGCCACCGGCACCATGGCCATCAGCGAGACCGGCTCGATCCAGGCCGAGCAGCTGGCGATCGACCAGATCAACGCCATGGGCGGCATCCTGGGCCGCAAGATCAAGGTCATCAAGGAAGACGGCGCCAGCGACTGGCCGACCTTTGCCGAGAAGAGCAAGAAGCTGCTCGTCAACGACAAGGTGGCGGCCGTGTTCGGCTGCTGGACCAGCGCCTCGCGCAAGGCCGTGCTGCCGGTGTTCGAGAAGGAGAACGGCCTGCTGTACTACCCGACCTTCTACGAGGGCCTGGAGCAGAGCAAGAACGTGATCTACACCGGCCAGGAGGCCACGCAGCAGATCCTGTACGGCCTGGACTGGGCGCAAAAGGAGAAGAAGGCCAAGAGCTTCTTCCTGATCGGCAGCGACTACATCTGGCCGCGCACCTCGATGAAGATCGCGCGCAAGCACATCGAGAACTTCCAGAAGGGCAAGGTCGTCGGCGAGGAGTACTACCCGCTGGGCAGCACCAACTTCGGCAGCCTGATGAACAAGATCAAGGTGCAAAAGCCCGACTGCATCTTCACCGCCGTGGTGGGCGGCAGCAATGTGGCCTTCTACAAGGCGCTGAAGGCCGCCGGCATCACCGGCGACAAGCAGCTGCTGCTGACCCTGAGCGTCACCGAGGACGAGATGACCGGCGTGGGCGGCGAGAACTTTGCCGGCTTCTACTCGTCGATGAAGTACTTCCAGAGCCTGGACAACGCCAACAACAAGGCCTTCGTGGCGGCCTTCAAGGGCAAGTACGGCAAGGACGCGGTGATCGGCGACGTGACCCAGGCCGGCTACCTGGGCCCCTGGCTGTGGAAGGCCGCGGTCGAGAAGGCCGGCAGCTTCGATGTGGACAAGGTGGTGGCCGCCAGCGAGACCGGCATCGAGCTGAAGACCGCGCCCGAGGGCTATGTGAAGCTCGACAAGAACCACCACCTGTGGAGCAAGTCGCGCATCGCCATGGGCATGCCCGACGCCACGTTCAAGGTGGTGTCGGAGTCGCCCGAGCTGATCAAGCCGGACCCCTTCCCCAAAGGCTATCAGTAACCCCCCTCCGAAGCGGCCTGGCGGCCGCCTCCCCCCAGGGGGCCACGCCAGTGGACCGGCGAAGCCGGCTCCACGGCGCGCGCTGGACGAGGGCCTCGCCTGACGGCGTTGGCCCGTCCGCTGCCGTGCCATTCAAGCCACGAACCCAGGTGCGCCCATGACCTTCTCCGAAATGCTGAACATCGGCCTGATGCAGGGCTTCGCGGGCCTGAGCCTGTTTGCCGTGCTGCTGATGATGGGCCTGGGCCTGGCCATCATCTTTGGCCAGATGGGCGTGATCAACATGGCGCATGGCGAGTTCATGACCATTGGCGCCTACACCATCTACCTGGGCTCGACGCTGGCCGAGAAGATCTCGCCGCAGATGACGGCGGCCTACTTTCCGCTGGCCATCATGGCCGCCTTCGTGTTTGCCTTTGCCGCCGGCTGGCTGGTGGAATGGGCGCTGATCCGCCATCTCTACAAGCGCCCGCTCGACACCCTGCTGGCCACCTGGGGCCTGAGCCTGGCGATGCAGCAGTGCTTTCGCAGCTTCATTGGCCCCAAGGAGGTGAGCCCCACGCTGCCCGAGTGGCTGATGGGCTCGTGGGCGCCGGCGCCGGGCCTGGACATCCCGATCAACGGCCTGTTCGTGCTGGCGCTCACCACCTTCACCACCATCGGCGTGCTGATCGCGCTGGCCAAGAGCCGCTGGGGCCTGCGCGTGCGCGCCACGGTCAGCAACCGGCAGATGGCCAATGCCATCGGCATCGACACCATGCGCACCGACCGGCTCACCTTCGCCATCGGCTGCGGAATTGCCGGCATGGCCGGTGCGGCCTTCACCACCATCGGCTCCACCGGCCCGACCTCGGGCTCGCTGTACATCGTCGACTCGTTCCTGGTCGTCACCTTCGGCGGCGCGGCCAGCCTGCTGGGCACGGTGGTCTCGGCCTTCGGCATTGCGCAGACGCAGTCGATCACCGAGTTCTTCCTGGCCGGCTCGATGGCCAAGGTGATCACGCTGTCGCTGATCGTGCTGATCCTGATGATCCGTCCGCAAGGCCTGTTCGCGTCAAAAGTGCGTCGCTGAGAGCCAGGCATCTTCCTGCTGCGCGAACCGATCTCGCGCCTGCGGTGCTCGCCGTACGGGTGTACGGCTGCGCGCCTCAACGCAAGCTCGGTCCGCTCGCGACGGAACCTGCCTGACTCTCAAACCCTGTCGTTGATCTCCGAAAGCACACCCATGACCGCATTGAAAGAGTTGATCAAGCGCTACCAGCTGGCCAGCCTGCTGGTGCTGGCCGTGCTGCTGGTGGTGGTGCTGCCGGCCCTGCTGCCGATCTTTCGGCTCAACCTGGTGGGCAAGTACCTCACCTATGCCTTCGTGGCCATCGGCCTGGTGATGGTGTGGGGCTATGGCGGTGTGCTGAGCCTGGGCCAGGGCGTGTTCTTCGGCCTGGGCGGCTATGCGATGGCCATGTTTCTGAAGCTGGAGGCCAGCGACCCGGTCTCCACCAAGATCCAGAGCACGCCGGGCATCCCCGACTTCATGGACTGGAACCAGCTCACCGCGCTGCCGGCTTTCTGGGAGCCCTTCAAGAGCCTGCCCTTTGCGCTGGCGGCGGTGGTGCTGCTGCCCATGCTGCTGGCCTGGATCGTCAGCTTCGCGATGTTCAAGCGCCGGGTGGGCGGCGTGTACTTCGCCATCATCACCCAGGCCGTGGCGCTGATCATGACGGTGCTGATCATCGGCCAGCAGGGCTACACCGGCGGCGTCAACGGCATGACCGACCTGAAGACCCTGCTGGGCTGGGACACCCGCACCGACGGCGCCAAGTACATCCTGTACTACCTGTGCGCGGCCCTGCTGCTGGCCAGCATCGTGCTGTGCCGCTGGATGCAGACCGGCAAGGCCGGCACCCTGCTGCTGGCCATGCGCGACAAGGAAGACCGGGTGCGCTTCTCGGGCTACGACGTGGCCAACTTCCGCATCTTCACCTTCTGCCTGGCGGCCGGCCTGGCCGGCATCGGCGGTGCGCTGTTCACGCTGCAGGTGGGTTTCATGTCGCCCAGCTTCGTGGGCATCGTGCCCAGCATCGAGATGGTGATCTACGCCGCCGTGGGCGGGCGCATGAGCCTGGTGGGCGCGGTGTACGGCACGCTGCTGGTCAACGCCGGAAAGACCTACTTCTCGGAGAGCTTTCCCGACCTGTGGCTGTTCTTGATGGCGGCGCTGTTCATCGGCGTGACCATGGCCTTTCCGATGGGCCTGGCCGGCCTGTGGGAAAGCCATGTAGTGCCCTGGTGGAACCGCCGCCGCGCCAAGGCCGGGCGGGCGCCCGCCGCCACGGCCCCGGCAGTGGCCCCGGCAGTGGCCACACCGGCGGCCCCCGCGGCCACCGCGGCCGCCCCCGCCCTGCCGCCCGGCACCGCCGCGCACCAGGCCTGACCCCCGACGAACCCGACGACCCCGGAGCGCGCCATGAGCAACACCGACTTCGCCCTCGCGGTGGAAGACCTCACCGTCTCGTTCGACGGCTTCAAGGCCATCGATGCGCTGACGCTGTACATCGACAAGAACGAGCTGCGCGTGATCATCGGCCCCAATGGCGCCGGCAAGACCACGCTGCTCGACCTGATCTGCGGCAAGACCAAGGCCAGCGGCGGCAGCATCAAGTTCAAGAACACCGAGCTCACCAAGATGGCCGAGTTCCAGCGCGTGCGGCTGGGCATCGGCCGCAAGTTCCAGACGCCGTCGATCTACGAGAACCTCAGCGTGTTCCAGAACCTCGAGGTGTCGTACCCCAAGGGCCGCTCGGTGTTTGGCGCGCTCGGCTTCAAGTGCACCGAGGAGGTCAAGGCCCGCGTGCAGGTGGTGGCCGAGGAGATCCACCTCGCCGACAAGCTCGACACCGAGGCCGGCCTGCTCAGCCATGGCCAGAAGCAGTGGCTGGAGATCGGCATGCTGCTGATGCAGGACCCCGAGCTGCTGCTGCTGGATGAACCCATTGCCGGCATGAGCGCCCGCGAGCGCGAGATGACCGCCGAGCTGCTGCAGCGCATCTGCGCCAACCGCGCGGTGATCGTGATCGAGCACGACATGGACTTCGTCAAGCAGATCGCCCACAAGGTGACCGTGATGCACCAGGGAAAGATCCTCGCCGAGGGCTCGATGGACAAGGTGCAGAACGACCCGAAGGTCATCGATGTCTACCTGGGCCATTGAAGGAGCCACTCACATGCTGAGCGTGAAAGACCTGTTCGTCGCCTACGGCCAGAGCGAGGCGCTGCACGGCATCTCGTTCGAGGCCGCGCCCAAGGAAACCGTGGCCATCATGGGCCGCAACGGCATGGGCAAGACCACGCTGTTCAAGAGCCTGATGGGCGTGCTGCCCACGCGCAGCGGCTCGGTCACGGTGGCCGGCAGCGAGATCAGCAAGGACGAGAGCTTTCGCCGCGTGGCCAAGGGCATTGCCTATGTGCCGCAGGGCCGCATGATCTTTCCGACGCTGAGCGTGGAAGAGAACATCCAGACCGGCCTGGAGAACAGCAAGACCCGCCGCATCCCCGACGAGATCTATGCGCTGTTTCCGGTGCTGTGGGACATGCGCCGGCGCAAGGGCGGCAACCTGTCGGGCGGCCAGCAGCAACAGCTGGCGATTGCGCGCGCGCTGGTCACCGAGCCCAAGGTGCTGCTGCTGGATGAACCCACCGAAGGCATCCAGCCCTCGATCATCAAGGACATCGCCAAGGCCCTGAACGAGATCCGCAAGATGCGCGACATCACCATCGTGGTGAGCGAGCAGGTGCTGAGCTTTGCGCTCGATGTGGCCGACCGCCTGTTCGTCATCGAGGGCGGCCGCCTGGTGCACGAGACCGCCCGCGCCGACACCGATGTCGCGCGCATCAAGAGCTATTTGTCCGTCTGACCCACCACCCGAAGCAGGAGAGATCAAACCATGGCCGAGACCCTGATCAGTGTTGACCTGACCCAGTCGCCCACCGAGAACGAGAACATCCACAACCGCTGGCACCCCGACATCCCGATGGCCTGCTGGGTGAACCCGGGCGATGACTTCATTCTCGAAACCTTCGACTGGACCGGCGGCTTCATCAAGAACAACGACTCGGCCGATGACGTGCGCGACATCGACCTGAGCACCGTGCACTACCTCAGCGGCCCGGTGGGCGTGAAGGGGGCCGAGCCGGGCGACCTGCTGGTGGTGGAGCTGCTGGACATCGGCGCCAAGCAAGACAGCCTGTGGGGCTTCAACGGCTTTTTCAGCAAGAAGAACGGCGGCGGCTTTCTCACCGAGCACTTTCCGCAGGCGCAGAAGTCGATCTGGGACATCGAGGGCATGTTCACCAAGAGCCGCCATGTGCCCGGCGTGCGCTATGCCGGCCTGATCCACCCGGGCCTGATCGGCTGCCTGCCCGACCCCAAGATGCTGGCGATGTGGAACAGCCGCGAGCAGGCGCTGATCGACACCGATCCCACCGGCAGCCTGGCCAACCCGCCGTTTGCCGGCACCGCCCACATGGGCCGCCTGACCGGCGATGCCAAGGCCAAGGCCGCCGCCGAGGGCGCGCGCACCGTGCCGCCGCGCGAGCACGGCGGCAACTGCGACATCAAGGACTTGTCGCGCGGCGCCAAGGTGTTCTTTCCGGTGTACGTGGACGGCGCGGGCCTGAGCGTGGGCGACCTGCACTTCAGCCAGGGCGACGGCGAGATCACCTTCTGCGGCGCCATCGAGATGGCCGGCTGGGTGCACATGAAGGTCACGTTGATCAAGGGTGGCATGGCCAAGTACGGCATCAAGAACCCGATCTTCAAGCCCAGCCCGATCACGCCCACCTACAACGACTACCTGATCTTCGAGGGCATCAGCGTCGACGAGCAGGGCAAGCAGCTCTACCTGGACGTGAACGTGGCCTACCGCCAGGCCTGCCTCAACGCCATCGAGTACCTGAAGAAGTTCGGCTACTCGGGCGCCCAGGCCTACAGCATCCTGGGCACGGCGCCGGTGCAGGGCCACATCAGCGGCGTGGTGGATGTGCCCAATGCCTGCGCCACGCTGTGGCTGCCCACGCAGATCTTCGACTTCGACATCAACCCCAGCGCGGCCGGCCCGGTGAAGCACCTCGACGGCAGCGTGGTGATGCCCTTGTCGCCTGACCTTTGACCCCCCCCCCGTAGCGGCTGGCGCCGCCTCCCCCCAGGGGGCGCCGCCAGCGGCCCGGCAAAGCCGGCTCCGCGGCGGCCGCTGGTTTGCGACCGTGCCCCGGCACGGCTTTGCGCTTGAACGACAAGGATTTCGCCGCATGCCCACCTACGACTACGCCTGCGCCGAGTGCGGCGGTTTCGACGCCTTCCGCAGCCTGGCCCAGCGCAATGATCCGGCCAGCTGCCCCGATTGCGGCACGGCCTCGCCGCGCGTGTTTGCCAGCGCGCCGCGCCTGGCGCTGCTGGACAGCGGCGTGCGCAACGCCCTGGCCACCAACGAGCGCGCGCGCCACGAGCCCGGCAGCAGCAAGGACTACCAGCGCCTGCGCCACCCCGCCGGCTGCGGTTGCTGCGCACCCGGGCGCAGCAAGGCCACGGTGACGGCGGCCAATGGCGCCAAGGCCTTTCCCGGCAAGCGGCCGTGGATGATCAGCCACTGAGCCTCGCGGTGACTCAGTACAGGCGGATGGCCGTGTCGAAGTACCAGGTGCGGCGGATCTCCACCACATCGAAGTCGCGTGCCAGAGCGGGCTGGAAGGGCGGGTAGGGCGCCAGGCCCTCGATCAGCCGGCGGATCGCGTCGTCGAGCGCCGGCAGGCCGCTGCTGCGCACGAAGCGCACCGATTCCACCGTGCCGTCGGCCCGCATCGCCACCGTGACCATCGGGTCGTTGTGCGGCTGGCGGGCCAGCTCGCGCAGCCGGGCATCGAAGGCATCGCCCAGCTGGATCTTGCGCGCCCAGGTCTCGCCATACAGCGCCAGCTCGGCATTGGCGTCGCTGCGGCCGAACAGGCGGCCCCGGCGCAGCGGGCTGGCCGACGAATCGCGGGCGCTGTCGGCGCGTGCGGCGGCGTCGCGGCGCGCGGCCTCTTCGTCCAGCTGCCGGCCGATGGCCTTGAGGCGCTCTTCGCGCCGCGCCTCGTAGGCCGCGGCCTCGGCGCGGACGGCCGCCTGGCGGCTGGCCTCGGCCTGACGAGCGGCGTCTGCGCGTGCGGCTTCTGCACGAGCTGCGTCTGCACGCGCGGCTTCTGCACGAGCGGCTTCTGCACGAGCGGCTTCTGCACGCGCCGCTTCTGCACGTGCGGCCTCCTGGCGGGCAGCGGCCTCGCGTTCTGCGGCCAGGCGTGCGGCCTGCTGGCGCTCGGCCTCCAGCCGCTGGGCGGCCGCGCGCTGCTCGGCGTCGCGCCGGGCCTGTTCGGCGCGCTGGGCTTCCAGGCGGGCGGCCTCTTGTCGTAGCGCGTCTTGCCGGAGGGTCTCTTGGCGCAGGGCCTCCTGCCGTGCTGCTTCCTGTCGCGTCGCTTCCTGCCGCAGCGCTTCCAGGCGTGCGGCTTCCAGTCGCGCGGCTTCCTGCTGTGCGGCCAGCTGTCGTGCGATGGCCTCGCGCTCGGCGGCCAGGCGGGCGGCAGTCGCGCGTTCGGCTTCGACGCGGGCGGCCTCGGTGCGTGCGGCATCCACGCGCGCGGCCTCCTGACGGGCTGCGGCCAGGCGCGCGGCCTCGGCCTGCTCGGCGTCGAGCTTCAGGGCTTCTGCCCGCGCCGCCGCCACGCGTGCGGCTTCTCTGCGGGCCGCCTCGGCACGCGCCGCCTCGGCCCGGGCAGCGTCCAATCGGCTGGCCTCCACCCGCGCCGCGTCTGCCCGCGCCGCCTCTGCCCGCGCGGCTTCTGCGCGCACGGCTTCTGCCCGCGCTGCCTCTGCCCATGCGGCTTCTGCTCTTGCCGCCTCTGCCCGCGCGCTGGCCAATCGCGCAGCCTCCGCCCTGGCGGCCTCGGTGCGGGCGGCTTCCGCACGCGCGGCTTCCAGGCGCGCCGCTTCGGCCCGAACGGCCTCCAGGCGCTCGGCCTCGGCACGCGCGGCTTGCCGTTGCGCGTCCAGGGCTTGTGCGGCCTCGCGGGCCCGTTGCAGATCCAGCGCGGCCTGCGCCGCCGCCTGCAGGCGAGCCTGCTCGGCGGCTTGTTGGCGGGCCACCAGCGCTTGCGCTGCCGCAGCTGCTTGCGCTTGCGCTGCCGAAGCTGCCAATGCTTGCGCCTGCGCTGCCGAGGCCGCGGCGTCGGCCTGGCGTGCCGCCAAGGCCGCAGGTGTGGGGGCCGACGCCGCCACGGCCGGTGGCGCGGGGCCGTCGGCCACCAGCGGCAAGGTGTGCAGGGTGCTGGACCAGGCGCCGGGGGCGGCCAGCGCCGGCGCGTCGGCCTGGGTCAAGGCCGTGGGGGGTGGCGCTTCGGCCAGGGCCAGGGGCAGGCGTGCCGCGGCAGCGGGCTCGGGCGCGGCGGCGGCTTCAACGGGATGGGCTGCACCGGTGGAGTCGGGCCACGCGGGTGCCATGGGCGCCGCGGCCGGCGGCGTGGGTGTTGCGGGAGTTGCGGGAGTTGCGGCTGGCGGCCTGGTGTCAGCCGCCGCGGCTGGCCCAGGTGTCGCCGTGGGCGCAGCGGGCGTGGTTGGCGCGATGGCCGCGGCGGCTGCGGGCGCTGCCGCCGCGGCATCGGCCTGGGCATCGGCCTCGGCAGCCTCTGTCCGCGCAGCGGCGTTGGCCGCGGCATCGGCGGCCGGCGCTTGCGGCCGTGCCGGGGGCGCAGGCCAGGGCTGGGCCGCATCCGCGGTGGCCGGGCCTGGCGCGGTGGGCGGGGCGCCGCGCGGTGGGGCCGAATCGGGCGCGGTTGGCGCCGGCATGCCGCCCGGCAGCAGGCGGGTCAGCAGGGCCGGCACCGCCAGGCGGCGCTCCTGCCAGGGCAGGCTCAGGCTGGGCAGGCCGGGGCCGTGGCCGGCGTCGGTGAGGCTCAGCAGCGGCAGGTGCAGCAGCAGGCCGGCCACGGCAGCCCAGCGCAGGCGACGGCGTTCGTGCGGCAGCAGCGTGGGCTGCGGGGCCGGCGCACGGCCGGGCGTTGGCCGCCTCACACCGGCCGGGCGCCGCACACCGGCGCCATGGCGTCGGCCTGCCGGAACTGGCGCCGGTGCCGTTCAGAACTCACTGCCCACTGCATCGGCCGCATTGTCCGCTGCCCGTCAGCGCGCCCGCGGCACCGGATTCCGGGATGGTCGGCGCCCCTAATCTGAGGCCCTTCCGCGCCGGCGCGGCCGGCAGTCTGGCGGCATGCTTGGTTCACGCGGTCATCGCGTCGCAGGCGTTCTGGCGACACGCTGGCCGGCCGGCAGCCACGCGCTGACGCCCGCACGCCGCACCAAGCCCGCACCCACGCCGCCCCTGCCTCGCCCCTACGTCGCCTTCAAGTCGCCCGCACGTCTCACCAGTGCCGCCTGCGCCTTGCGCGTGCCGTGACCCCACCCGCCTGCCAAGGATTGCCGATGCCCGCCCATCAAGCACCCAGCGCCCGGCCCGCGGCCAGCACCGCCCGGCACGCGCAGCCCGGCGCCTCACAGCCCGGCATGCATCAGCTCGGCATGCATCAGCCCGGCATGGCGCACGCCGGCATGGCGTACCCGGCGCCGCTGGGCACGGCCACCCGGTCGGCGCCCGGCCGGGTGGCCGCTGAGCCGCCGCAGGCCGTGCTGCAGCGCCGCGGCGTGCCGGCCGCCGATGCCGGGCAGCGCCGCCTGGCCGATCTGGCCCGGCAAGGCCAGGGCCAACAGCAGGAAGGTGGGCAGAACGGCGTGCACAACGGCGGGCGGGGCAACGGCCTGCCCGAACCGCTGCGCGAGGGCATCGAGCGCCTGTCGGGCCTGGCGATGGACGATGTGCGGGTGCACCACGATTCGCCCGAGCCGGCGCGCTTGGACGCGCTGGCCTTTGCCCAGGGCCGCGACATCCACCTGGCGCCCGGACAAGAGCAGCACCTGCCGCACGAGGCCTGGCACGTGGTGCAGCAGGCCCAGGGCCGGGTGCGGCCAGGCCTGCGCCTGGCCTACGGCGCACCGGTCAACAACGACCCGGCGCTCGAGCGCGAGGCCGATGCCATGGGCCAGGCCGCGCTGGCCCTGGGGGGCGGGGGCAGCGGCAAGGCCCCGGCCGCACTGCGCGCGTTGCCGGCGGGCCTGGCGCCGGTGGTGCAGCGGGTGGGCGGCACCAAGATCGCGATCGAACTCGACAAGGCGACACCGGCCGACGATCCCTTGCTGGCCACACTGGTCTCGGTGTTCACCGGCTACAAGAAGGAGATCCGCGACACCAAGGCCAAGGCCAAGACCGCCTTCAAGGGCCAGGAGGCCAGCATCGACGAGCAGACCAAGTTCTCTGACGCGCTGAAGGCCGCCGAGATGGACTACGCCGAGCTGGTCAAGCGCCTGACGGACACCAGGGCGTTCAAGATCAACGACAAGGGCGTGATCCGGCGCAAGGTCAAGGCCGAGGGCGCGCAAGGCCAGACCACGGTCATCGGCCGCATCCACAAGGGCAGTGCCGCCTTCCAGAAGACGGCCGACAAGGCCGACGCCGTGGTTCAGGATGTCTATCGCAAGTTCGATCCGTCGACCAAGGACGGGCTGAAGGACAAGACCGAGTACATCCAGGTGCAGGGCCGCATGCTGCGGCGCCTGGCCTACCGCGGCATCACGCCGCTGGAGATCGACCAGATCGAGAAGGGCGGCACGGTGAATCCGCTGTTTCACACCGCGCCCGACCGCGCCAAGGCGCAGAGCGGCATGCACTTCGACGGCGGCTTCGGCAACAAGCGCAAGGCGAACGACGACAAGCTCGACCTGTCCTACATGCGCAGCTTCTCCAAGGTGACGAGCATCACGCCCGAGATGCACGGCTTTGTGCACGGCCGCAAGGGCGTGGGCAAGTTCTTCTCGCTGCGCTCGACACCGGCCGACATCACCTCGAACCACGGCGCGAGCTTCTCCGACTTTGGCGAGATCGAGCTCGACCTGGCCATGGTGCCCGAGTCGGACTTCGTGTTTCACTATGCCGATGGCGGCGGCAGCGCGCTGCAGTCGGGCGTGGCGCCGAGCGATGTCACCGACAAGACCCGCCATACCAAGGAAGTGCAGCGCGCGCGTGAATCGGTGCTGCGCAACCGCGAGGTGATCCTGAAGGCCTACCCCGCTGCCGCGGTGCGCTGGAAGCGCAAGCACAGCATCAAGGAATCGGACGTGCAGGCGCGGGGCTACAGCGATGGCTTCAATGCCGAACGCCGCCCCGACTTCGTGCTGTACGCCACCGCCTACGATCTCGGCCATGCCTCGGGCGTGGCCAACCGCGAGGCCTGGTTCCTGGGCCAGGGCCATGGCCGCAACGACAAGCAGCGCCGGTCAGGCTGGCAGCCGAACCGCAGGATGCAGGCCAACAGCTCCTACATGGCCGGCTACAAGGCCGGATACGACGGATGAGCTTCGCGCCCGAAGCCACCGAACTGTGGCGCCAGTTGCTGCCCGACCCCGCGCTGAGCTGGGTGCTGTTTCGCCACGGCAGCTGCGTGCTGCTGCATGGTGCGCCGGCCGATGCGGTGGCCCAGGCCACGGCGCTGCTGCTGGCCGCGGGCCCGGTGGTGGCGGGCACGGCCTCGGCGGATTTCGACGTGCATCCGCTCGAGGGCCTGCCCGGCTGGATGGTGAGCTGCCACCACCCGGCCATCCTGGTGCATGTGCGGCCCGAGCAGGTGGGCGGCGAGCAGGCTGCGCTGCTGGATGTGGGCCTGGTCGGCCGCGACCTGCGCGACCAGGACGCCGAGCAGCCCGAGGTGGTGGCGGTGCATCTGGCCGCCGGCTGAGGGGCTGGCTGCAGCGCGGGCCGATGGCACGGCCGCACCGGCCGCACCGGCCGCCGACAATGCGGCACCGCTGACCTTGGCGTGGCTGCCGCCGCCGCCCCGCCTGTGCCCGCCGCTGCCTGCCGCCGTCCATGAACCTGCCGCCCGAGGTGCTGGCGCTGGCCGATACGCTGCAGGTGCTGGATGTGTCGGACAACGCGCTGACCAGCCTGCCCGAGGGCCTGGCCGCCTGCAGCCGGCTGCACACGCTGTTTGCGTCGAGCAATCGGTTCACGCAGCTGCCGCCGGTGCTGGGCCGTCTGCCGGCGCTCGACACGCTGGGCTTCAAGGCCAACCAGATTGCGCAGGTGCCGGCCGAGGCGCTGGCGCCCACGCTGCGCTGGCTGATCCTCACCGACAACCGGGTGGCCGAGCTGCCGGCCACGCTGACCCGCTGCACCCGGCTGCAAAAGCTGATGCTGGCCGGCAACCGGCTCACCCGGCTGCCGGCGGGCCTGGAGGCGCTGCAGCGGCTGGAGCTGATCCGCCTGTCGGCCAACCTGTTTGCGCGCGTGGCCGATGCGCTGCCGCTGGCGCTGCTGGGCCTGCCGCGCCTGGCCTGGCTGGCGCATGGCGGCAACCCCTATGCGCTGGCGGCCGAGGCGCAGGCCGCGCGGGCCGATGCCACGCCGCACATCGCCTGGCCCCGGCTGCAGCTGCAGGGCCTGCTGGGCGAGGGGGCCTCGGGCCACATCCATGCCGCGCTGCTGGCCACCGAGGGCGCCACGCAGGCGGTGGCGGTCAAGCTGTTCAAGGGCGCGGTCACCAGCGACGGCCTGCCGGCCAGCGAGATGGCCGCCAGCATCGCCGCCGGCAGCCACCCGCACCTGGTGGGCGAGCTGGGCCAGATCGACGGCCATCCCGATGGCCGCCTGGGCCTGGTGATGCGACGCGTGCCGCCGCAATGCCGGGCGCTGGCCGGGCCGCCCAGCATGCACAGCTGCAGCCGCGATGTGTATGCCCCCGGCCTGCGGCTGCCGGCCCGGCGCGCCGAGGCCATCGCCCGGGCCGTGGCCTCGGCGCTGGGCCACTTGCATGCGCGCGGCCTGGCGCATGGTGACCTGTACGCGCACAACATCCTGGTGGACGAGGGCCAGGCCTGCCTGCTCAGCGACCTGGGTGCGGCCTCGTTCCTGCCTGCCGACGACGCAGCGCGTGCCGAGGCCCTGCGTGCGCTGGACTGGCGCGCCCACCGCGTGCTGGTGGACGAGCTGGCCGAGCGCTGCGACGCGCCGCAGGCGCTGGCGGCCTGGCGCGGCTGAGCTTGCGGGTGGGGCCTGCGGGGGGGGGGGGCTTGCGCTCAGCGCAGCCCGCTGCGGCCCAGCTGCTGCACAAAGGCGCTGCAGGCGCGGCCGGCATCGGGCTGCTGGCGCCACTGCTGGGCCAGCAGGCGCAGTGCCGGGCGCAGATCGCGCGGCAGCGTGCCGTCCAGCGGGTCGTCGGCCACGGCGCACAGGTGGTCGGCGTACAGGCGCCGCGCCTGGTGGTCGCAGTCGAGCAAATCCATCACCGCGGCGGCCAGCCACTGAAACTGCTCGGCCGGCAGCTCGGCCGCGTCGGCGGGCTCGCCTGGCGCGGTGCGGTGGGCCGGCCAGGCCGCCAGGCACAGGTACTCGATCGGGCCCAGGCTGCGCCGGCGGCTGCCCTGCGCGGTGGTGGCGCGGCCGGCCGCCCGCTCGGGGCCTTGCGCCGCCCCCCAGCCGGCACGGCGGCCGCTGGGCAGCCGGCCCTGGCTCAGTGACTGGGCCAGGGTCTGCGCCACGGCTGCGCGGGCGGCATAGTCGCCACGCTGGTTGACCTCGGCCAGCACGCGCAGAAAGGCCGGGTAGAGCGCATCGCCCAGGCCGCTGCACACCCGCTCCATCAGCGCCACCGCCGCCTGCTGCTGGGTGCCCAGATCCACGCAGCCGTGGATCAGCGCCTGCGCGGCCTCGGTCCAGCGCGGCTGGGCCAGCAGCTGGGGCGTCTGCTCGCCGGGGCTCACGGCGTGCCGGTCAGCCGGCGATCAGCGCGGCCAGCACACGCTCGGCGTGCTGCTGCACCGAGAGGCCGCGCAGTTCGGGCGTCAGGTCGGCATGCAGCGAGGCGGCCTCGCCCCGGCCCAGGCCGTCGAGCCAGGCCGCCGGGGCGTGGGCTGCGGCCGTGCCTGGCGCGGCCGGTGCCGGGCCCGGCACGGGCCAGTGGGCCGACGCCTGCAGCGCCAGGGCGGGGGATGACAAGGGTGCGCCGATCATGGCCGTGCCAGGGGGTGGGGGAGTGGCGCCGAGCTTAGCCGCCGCGCCGGCCGGTGGGCATTGCGGCTGGCCCTATTTCGGCGGCCGTTCAGCCGAACAGCGTGCGCAGCAGGTCGCGCACGATGGCGGGGCGGGCCAGCAGCTCCTCGTTGAGCAGGGCCACCAGGCTGCCCATCTGCAGCAGCAGCACCAGGTGGCCCACCACCGACTTGATCGACATCGACAGGCTGAACACGTTGAGCTGCTGCGCATAGCGGTTGACCAGGCCCAGCACCCCGTCCACCAGGTACAGCAGCAGCAGCGAGGGCGCGGCCACCAGCAGGGCCATGCGCAGCATACGGCCGAACTCGTGCTCGAAGGCCAGGCGGCCGGCGGGCAGCAGCTGCCAGGGGCCGTGCAGCGGCCACAGGGCGTAGCTGTCGAGCAGCAGGGCCGCAAACAGCATGAAGCCGCCGCTGGCCATGAACACCCAGCTGGCCAGGCGGGCCAGGAAGGCGCCGCTCAGCGAGGTCTGGTGGCCCGACATCGGGTCCTGCACCTGGGCCTGGGTGGCGCCGACCTTGTTGTCGATCAGCTGGCCGGCCATCTCGAAGGACCACATCAGCCCGCCGAACAGGAAGCCCAGCGCGGCGCCCATCATGGCCTCCAGGCCATAGGCCTGCGCCCATTGCCAGGGGCCCAGGCGCAGCGGCTGCAGGTCCTGCACCAGCAGGCCCAGCATGCCGAGCGCCAGAAACAGCGCATTGCGGACCAGCGCCGGCACCAGGTCCTGCGTGAACAGCGGCAGCAGCAGGAACGCCGTGGCCACGCGCATGGCCGACAGGCCCAGCGTCAGCGCCGCGTCGGCCGGCTGGGTGGCCCAGGTCTCGTACATCGCGCGGTCTGCCGCGGCGCGCTCAGGGCGTCAGCCGGACCATGCCCGGAAACTCGCTGAACACGCGGTCGCCCAGCTGGTACAGGCTGCCGCCCAGCAGCGCGGCGGTGATGAAGATGGTGACCACGATGGCGAAGAACTTGGCCACGTACTGCACCGTCTGCTCCTGCAGCTGGGTGGCGGCCTGCACAAAGGCGATCAGCAGGCCCACCACGGCGGCCACCAGGATGGGCGGCGCCGACAGCAGCAGCACCAGCCACAGCGCGTGCTGGGTGAGTTGGATGACTTGGTGGTTCATGGGTGGTAGGTGAGCACCAGGCCGTGGGTCAGCTTGACCCAGCCCTCGATCAGCACGAACAGCAGCAGCTTGAACGGCAGCGACACGGTGGTGGGCGAGAGCATCTGCATGCCCATGGCCATCAGGATGTTGGAGATGACCAGGTCGACCACCAGAAAGGGCAGAAAGATCAGGAAGCCGATCTCGAAGGCCACGGTCAGCTCGCTCACCGTGAAGGCCGGCACCACCACCAGAAAGTCGCGCTCGGTCAGCGTCCTGGCGCGCTCGGGCTTGAGGCTGCGCTGCGCCGTCTTGAGAAAGAAGCTGCGCTCCAGCGGCCGGCTGTGGGCGATCAGGAAGTCGCGCAGCGGCTCCTTGGCCGCATCGGCGGCGGCCAGCATCTGGCTGGTGGAGGCCTTGCCGGTGTCGGGCAGGGCGGCCAGGCGGTCCTGCATCTCCACGCCCACCGGGTACATGACGTAGATGCTGAGGATCAGCGCCAGCCCGTTCATCACCACATTGGGCGGCACCTGCTGCAGGCCCATGGCATTGCGCAGCAGGCTCAGCACGATGACCAGCTTGGTGAACGAGGTGATCATCACCGCCACAAAGGGCGCCAGGGCGATCAGGATGACGGTGACCAGCGCCGAGGCCGGCGTGAAACTGCTCAGGTCCATGGCTCAGCTCGCGTCGATGCGCAGCGCCTGGCCGCTGCCCCAGGGCAGCAGGCGGCCACGGGCCAGCACGGTGGCGGGGCTGGCCGCGTCGATCAGCAGGCAGGTGGCGGGCGGCGGCGGCGAGGCCGGGCCGTCCCAGGCCTGCCAGCCCAGCAGCGGCGCCAGCGGCAGCGGCGTGGGCCAGCGGCACACCAGCTGGCAGTGCCGGGTGCCCGGCGGCGTGGGGCCGGCCGGCGCCGCCGTGGCCGTGGCCGCCTCGCCGATGGCCCGCAGCCGCGTGCCGGCCGGGCCGGGCAGCAGCAGCAGGCCACCGGGCTCGAGTGCCTGCAGCTCGTCGGCCAGCAGCCACCATTCGGCCAGCAGGCTTTCGGCCAGGGCCGGCTGCCATTGCAGGCCGGCCAGGGCCGGCTGCCATTGCAGGCCGGCCAGCGCCGGCGCCACGCCCAGCCCGCGCAGCAGGGGCCAGGGCAGGGCCAGCCGGGCCTGGGCCTGCGCGCCCTGCCAGAGGCCGTGGGCCATGCCGGGCGGCCAGGCCGGGGTGGGCATGCCGGGTGCGGACGTGCCGGGTGCGGGCGGCCAGTGCCAGGCGTCTTCGGGCACCAGGCCGCAGGCGGCCAGGGCGTCCAGCAGCTCGGCGGCCTGCTCCAGCGCCACCGCGGCGGCCGCGGCGCAGGCCGGCACGCCGGGCGCCGCGCCATCGCGGGTGGCCAGCCACAGCTGCGCGCCGCCGGCTGAAAACTGCCAGGCCTGCGGCCGGGCCGGCGCCACGGCATGCAGCTGCACGGCGGGGGCGAGCGCGGCCGGGGCCGGGGCCGCGGCGCTCACTGGACTGCCCTGCGCGCTCATGCGCGACGGCTGACCATCATGCGGGTCAGCTCGGTGACGGCGCGCGCCTGCATCTTGCGCATGCCGCGCGAGCGGTACAGCTCGACGCTCTTGAGCGAGAGGTGGATCTCGTCGGCGATCTGCTTGTTCATGCGACCGTTGACCACCAGGCCCAGCACCTGGCGTTCGCGCGGCGACAGCAGCTGCATGCGGCGTTCGAACTCGTCGCGCGAGCCGGCCAGGCCGGCCTCGGGGCCGAGGTCGAGCTCGGCGGTGGTGAAGGCGCGGTCCAGCGCCGCGCTCAGCGCGCCATCGTCCAGCGGCTTTTCCAGCAGCGAGACGGCACCGCGCTTTTGCATCGCCGCCACGGCCAGCGGCACGTCGGCATGGCCGCTCATGTAGATCACCGGCAGGTTCAGGCCCTGGCTGTGCAGGGCGTCGTGCAGGTCCAGGCCCGACAGCTCGGGCATGCGCACATCGAGCATCAGGCAGCCGGTGTCGGCGCAGGGGCCGGCGGTGTTCAGGCGCGACAGCGAGCGCAGCGCGTCGCGCGGGTCGCCCCAGTCGCGCACCTGGCAGCCCAGGCCCTCGAGCCAGAAGCGCAGCGAATCGCGGAACTCGGTGTTGTCGTCCACCACGTAGATCTGTCGGTTGCTCATGCGGGTGTGGGGGTTGCGGGTGAGGGCGCCGTGGCCGCGAGCGGCAGCGCGAAGTGAAAGCAGCAGCCCGCGCTGGCGCGGCGGGTGAACCACAGCCGGCCCTGGTGCATCTCGATCAGCGAGCGGCAGATCGACAGGCCCAGGCCCATGCCGTTGGGCTTGGTGGAGGCAAAGGGCAGAAACAGGCGGGCCTCGGTCTGCGGCGTGATGCCGGGGCCGTTGTCGGCCACGCACAGCTCGGCGCGGCCATCGGCCACGGCCAGCGTGATGTCGATGCAGGGCGCGGCGGGGCGGTCCAGGCGCAGCGCATCGAGCGCATTGCGCAGCAGGTTGATCAGCACCTGCTGCAGCATCACCGCATCGGCCAGCACCGGCACCGGCGTGGCCGGCAGCTGCAGCGACAGCTGCAGCGCCTCGCGCTGCAGATCCCAGTCGAGCAGGCCCAGGCTCTGGTGCACCAGGGCCACCAGGTCCAGCGGGCCGGCATGCGGCTGGCGCGACTGGGTGTACTCGCGCACCCGGCCGATGATCTGGCTGGCGTAGCTGACCTGCTGCAAGGCCTTGTCGAGGGCCGCCAGCTCGTCGCTGTCGTCGGGATGGCGGCGCGCCACGCGCAGCTTCAGGCCGCGCAACAGGTTGGCGGTGGCGCCGATGGGCTGGTTCAGCTCGTGCGCCAGCACGCTGCCCATCTCGCTGACCGTGAGCGAGCGCGAGGTGAACAGCAGGCCCTCGCGGTCGTCGAGCTGGCGCTGCAGCTGGTGCAGGTGGGCGCGCTCATCGTCCAGGCGCAGCAGCATGCGGCCGTCGCCCAGTGCTGTGCGCTGGGCCTGGTACTCGCCGCTGCTGCCGCAGCGCCAGCGCGGGCCCGGCGCGGCGGCCAGGGCCGCCGGCAGGCCGGGCAGGGCGGCCGCCCAGCGCGCCACCGACTCGCCGGCGGTGCCCGGCAGCAGCGCCCGCATCGGCGCGTTCAGCGCACCCAGCGTGTCGCCGTGCAGCAGGGCCAGGGCCTGGCCCTGCTCGCCCAGCGCCTGCAGCAAGGCGGCTTCGGCCGCGCCGGCGGCGGTGTGCACGGTGGCGGCTTCAGGCGCCGTCTGGCGGCTGTGGCCCGGGGGGGAACGGCCCGGCGCGATCACTGGGCGACGCTCCGTGCTTCGCACTGCGGGATTCGCACTTGGGGGAGGCCCGGCGCGATCATGCGCCGGTCTCCTGCGGCCACAGCGCCTGGCTGCACACCAGCCAGGGCAATGACGGGCGCGCGGCCAGCAGGGCGCGCAGGCTGGAGCTGGCCTGGGCCAGCACCAGCGCCTCGGTCCAGCGCGCCAGGCCGCCGCCATGGCCCTCGAGGCGCAGTTCGCAGCTCACCTGGCCGGGCGCGCAGGGCAGGGCCGGCCACAGCTCGCGCAGCGTGCGCGGCTGGCCTTGCGGCGACAGGCCCAGGCGCAGCGCCCACCAGCGCAGCCCGCCGCCCGGCCGCACACTGCGCCAGCGCGCCGGCCAGCGCCGGCCCTGCCACAGCAGGGCGTCGCCATGCGGCTGCAGGCAGGCCAGGCCGGCCGGGCTGGCCAGCAGCACCGGCCGGCCCACGGCCCAGGCCTGCAGCGCCGGGCGCAGCGCGGCGGCCGATTCAGGCTGGCCCGCCGCCTGGCGCAGCTGCCGCAGGGCGGCCTGGGCCCAGGCGGGGCAGTCGGCCGGGTCGGCGGCGCGCTGACCGGCCCGGGCTTCGGGGCCGGCCCCAGGCTGGGTGTCGGGATGGGTGTCGGGCTGTGCTTCGGGCTGTGCGTCGGGCTGGGCGGCCAGCCAGTCATGGGCCTGGCCGCCGTGGCCGGCCCCTTCGCCCGGCGTGTCGGCATCGGCATCGTCGGCTTCGTCGCGGCTGGGCGGCTGGCGGCCGGCGGCGTCGAACAGCGCGCGCCACTGGCCGGCATCGGCCGCTTGCCAGCGTGGCAGCTCGCCGCGGCTGGCTGTCAACGAGGCCAGCAGCGCCGGTGCCAGGGCCTGCACCGCGGCTGCGGGGTCGAGGCCGGGCCGGGCCAGCCAGGGCGCGGCGTCGGCCAGCGGCCCGTTGCCGGCGGCGCCATCGGCCGGCGCTGCACCGTGGGCGCTGGCGTGGCCGACGGCCTCGCGGCGCGGCAGGCCGCCGGCCAGCAGCAGCGGCATCGCGGCCTCGGGGGGGCGGTCGGGCGCGGCCGCGTCGGCGTCGCTGCCGCGCGGGGCTGGCGCCAGCGTGGTGCCGGGATCGTCGGCCACGATGGCCGCGACGTTCAAGGGATGGCCGCTGAGCCCGGCGGCCTCGTTGAGCGCGGTGAGGCCATGGACGGCACTGGTGGCATTGGTGGCACTGGTGGCACTGGTGGCACTGGTGGCACTGGTGGCCGCCGCGTCGCCAACGCCCGGCGCCACGGGCCCGGCCAGCGCCGAGGCCTCGGTGCCATTGGCGCCTTCGCCGGGGGCCCCGGGGGCTGCCGCTGGGTCGGCCTGCAGGGCCGTGGCCCAGGCCTGCCACAGATCGGCCGGCGGGACGGGCTGGATGGCGCCGATGCTCATGGGATCGGCCGGTGGCCACCGCGTGAGCATGCCCACGCGGCCAGCGCCTGCCATGTCTGGCGCCGGCATGCCGGCGCGCTGACCGGCGTGGCTGCTGGCTGCGTTGGAGGAACTTCAGCGTGGCAGCACCCGGCTGTGCGCTGCCCGGCTGGGCGGTGGTCGGTCGTGCGGCACCCGGCTGGGCGGTGGTGGGCCGTGCTGTGCTCGGCCGTGCGTTGCACGGCGCTGCGGTGTGCGGGCCTGGGGCGGCGAAGCGGGCTCATGTCGGGGTTGAGGTCGGCGTTGAGGTCGGCGTTCAGGTCTGCGTTCAGGTCTGCGTTTGCGGTGTCGGGCCGGTGACGCGTGCGCTGCCGCCGGCTGCGCGCAGTTGCAGGCCCAGCAGGGCGTGGCCGGCGGCGCGCAAGCGGCGTTCCAGGGCGTCGAGCTGGCGCCGGGCCTGGGGCAGGGCGGCGGCGGGCACCTGCAGCACCAGGTTCAGCGCGGCCTGCGGCGCGGCCTGGTGGATCTGCAGCGCCCAGTGCGGGCCGACGGCGGGCAGGGCCAGGGTCCAAGTGGCGCCGGCGATGGCGGCCCGCGGGTTGGCCACCCCGGCGTCGGCCGGGTGCTGCAGCTGCCGGTGCAGGCCTTGCGCGGTGGCCGTGCCGGCCAGGCGCGCAACACCGGCCGGCGCCGACCCGGGGCTGGGCCAGGCCGGCACGGCAGGTGGCGGCAGCAGTGGCAGCAGTGGCAGCAGCGGCCACAAGGGCATGGCCGGGGCCTCGGGTGGCGCCGGCTGGGACATGGCCGATGTGCCTGAGTCATCCATTGACGGATCGGCCGGCGCATGATGGCCCGAGGCATTGCGCGAGTCATTGCCCGAAACGTTGCCCGAGCCGTTGCCCGAGCCGTTGCCCGAGGTATTGATCGACGCACTGCCCGACGCATCTGCCAACGCATCGGCCAGCGCATCCCGCGGCGCACGGGTCGCGGCAGCCGCGGGCGCCTGCGCCGCCGCGGCCTGCTGCCGGCCGCGGTAGGCCTGGCACCAGCCGGGCAGGTTGGTGGCGTGCGCCGCGGTGGCGCTGCCGGGCGGGTTGAGCGGCCCGGGCGGCAGGGCCAGGCCGGCAAGGCCGGGGTGCTGCCGGCCGATCATGCCGGGGGCGCGCCGCTGCGCTGGGTGTCGTCGGCCTCCAGCTCGGCCTGCTGCTCGTGATGGCCCAGGCGCAGGCGCTGGCGGTCGGCCAGGGTGGCGTCCACCGCCGATTCGCGGGCCTGGGCCCGTGCCAGCGCGGCGCGGCAGCGCTGCACCTGCTGCTGGGCGCCGTGCAGGGCCTGCTGCTCGTCGATCAGCGCGTACTCGTCGCGCTCGAGGCGCTCGTGCAGCACGGCGCGGTGGGCCGCCAGCTGCCCGGCCCAGCGCGGCAGATCCACGCAGCCGGCCCCGCCCCAGTGCCGGGCCAGGGCCTGCAGCGCCTGGTGCTGTTGGGCGATGCCGTGCTCGCGGCGGCTCACGCTGTCGCGCGCGCGGGCTTCGGCGGCGCGGGCCTGGGCCAGGGCCCGGCGCTCGCGCTGCACATGCAGCTGGCGCAGGCGCTGCCACTGGCGCGCATCGCCGTCGGCCAGACGGGCCAGGGCCTGGCTCATGCGACGATCTCGCGCAGGTGCTGCAGGCAGCTGTCCCAGCCGGCCGGCTCGTGCGTGCCCTGCTGCAGCAGCGCGCGGATCTGCGGCAGGCGCTCGATGGCCTGGTCGGCCAGCGGGTCGCTGCCGGCCTGGTACTCGCCCACGCGCAGCAGGAACTCGACCTCCTTGTGCCGCGCCATCAAGGCGCGCAGCTGCGCGGCGTCGCGCTGCTGCTGCGCGCCGGTGACGCGGTTGAACACGCGGCTGGCGCTGGCCAGCACGTCGATGGCCGGGTAGTGCTGGGCCTGGGCCAGCGCGCGCGACAGCACCAGGTGCCCGTCGAGGATGGAGCGCACCTCCTCGGCCACCGGGTCGCTGCCTTCCTCGTCCTCGGCCAGCACGGTGTAGAAGGCGGTGATGCTGCCGTGGGCGTCGTTGCCGGCGCGCTCGAACAGCCGCGGCAGCTCGGCAAACACCGAGGGCGGATAACCGCGGCGCACCGCGGGCTCGTGCGCGGCCAGGCCCAGCTCGCGCAGGCCGCGGGCAAAGCGCGTCACCGAGTCCATCATCAGCAGCACACGCCGGCCTTCGGCGCGCAGGCCCTCGGCAATGGCGGTGGCGGCATGGGCGGCACGCACCCGCTCGAGCGCCGGCCGGTCGGAGGTGGACACCACCACCACCGAGCGCGCCAGGCCCTCGGCGCCCAGGCTGTCGTCGATGAACTCGCGCACCTCGCGGCCGCGCTCGCCGATCAGGCCGATGACGTTGACCTCGGCCCGCGTGCTGCGCGCCAGCATGCCCAGCAGCGTGGACTTGCCGCCGCCGGCCATTGCGAAGATGCCCAGGCGCTGGCCTTCGCCCACGGTGAGCAGCGCGTCGATGGCGCGCACGCCGCACACCAGCGGCTGGGCCACCGGGCGGCGCTGCAGCGGAGGCGGTGCGTCGCGGTACAGCGGCACGCGCGGCAGGCCGTCGAGCGGCGGGCCGTCGTCCAGCGGCTGGCCGAAGGCGTCGATCACGCGGCCCAGCAGGCCGCTGCCGCCGGGCAGCTGGGCCACCTCGGCCAGCACCTCCACCGCCGCACCCACCGGCACGCCACGCAGCGGGCCCAGCGGCGCCAGCACCGCCTCGTGGGCCTGAAAGCCGATCACCTCGGCCAGCAGGCCACGCTCGTGCGGCTGCTGGGGATCGAAGACGCGGCAGCTCTGGCCCACCCGTGCGCGCACGCCAGTGGCGCGCAGCAGCGTGCCACCGGCCTGCACCACGCGGCCCAGCGTGGCCACGGTGTGCACCTGCTGCAGGCTGCGGCGCAGCTCGGCCTGGCTGGCCAGGCCGAGGCGGGGGGCGGGCGGCTGGCTCATCGCGCCAGGCCCCAGGCGCTGGCCAGGCGCGCCAGCTGGGTGTGCAGGCCGGCATCGGCACTGCCAAACTCGGTGAGCAGGCGGCAGTCGGTTTCGGCCAGCGTGGCGTCGGCCACGATCTCGGCAGCGGCCAGGCCGGCGCTGTGGTCGGGATCGAGCGCCTGCAGTTGCTCGCGCAGGCCGGCCACCTGGGCCGGATGCACCAGCAGCCGCCAGGTGCGCGCGGGCAGCAGCTCGCGGGCGGCCTGGCTGGCCAGGCGGGCCAGCGGCTCGTGCGGCGGCAGCGCGCCCAGCAGCTTGCCAAACACGGCCAGGGCCAGCTCGGGCAGGGCCTGCTGCCATTGCGCGCGCTGCTGCTCGTGGGCATGGGTGAGCCGCGCCAGCGCATCGGCCAGGGCGGCCTCGCTGGCGGCGCGGGCATCGGCCAGGCCCTGGGCCAGGCCTTCGGCGCGGGCCTGCGCGCAGGCCGCGTCGATGCGCGCCTGGGTGCCGGCCTGCAGTGCCTGCAGGGCCTCCACCAACTGCTGGGCCTGCAGCAGGGGCGGCACCTCGGCGGCACGCAGCACGCGCCGATCGGACACGATGCCCATTGCCTGCGGTGGCTGGGCATGCCAGAGCATGAAGCCGTTCATGCGGCGGCCTGCGCCGGCGTGGGCGCCGTGGTGGTTTGCAGCGCCAGTTGCCGCTGCAGGGCCAGGGTGGCGTCCAGCACGGCCAGGGCCGTGGGCTGCGGCATCACCCAGGCCGCCACGCTGCCCAGGCGGCGGCTGGCCGCATGGCGCAGCGCACCGTGCGGCAGGCTGGCCAGCAGCACGGTGGCACCGGCCTCGCCCAGCTCGCGGCGCAGGCGCGCGCTGCGCTCGGGGGCCGGGTCGGCGCCGTGCAGCGAGAGCCCATCGGCGTGGGCCGCATGGGCGGCAAGGGGGCTGGTGGCGGAGTCGGTGTGGCCGTCCAGCAGGCTGGCCAGCAAGCCGTCGGGCAGGCCATTGGGCAGACCATCTGGAAGGCCGTCGGGCATGGCGTTGTGCGGACTGACGTGCGGGGTGACGTGTGCACTGTCGTGTGCGCTGTCGTGCGGGCCGCCACCGGCCGGCCCGCCCGGCGCCTTTGGCAAGGCCGGCCAGGCCGGTGCGGTGCGCAGCGCACGCCACCACGGCGCGCCCAGCGCGCAGCGCGCCAGCTGGCGCAGCGGGCCGGCGATCCACAGGCGCAGCACCGGCGCCGCCAGCACCGAGCCGCAGCGCAGCGCCAGCTGGCGCAGCTCGGGTTCGTCCAGCGCCAGCCAGGCGGGGGCCTGGCCAAGCTGGGCCCAGCTCAGCGTGCGGGCCTCGTCGGGGGCGTCGTCCAGCAGGCGGCGGGCCACCTGGGCGCGCCGTTGGCGCTCAGTCATGGCCGGCGGCCTCCAGCGCCAGGGCGGCGCCGCCCTGCTGGCGGCGGCGGCGCCAGGCCAGCACGCCGGCACCGCCCAGGCTGGCCACGCCCAGCGTGATGGCCAGCGCCAGCGGCACGCCCAGCGGCTGCGCCGGCGGCAGCACCGCCGCTGGCGAGGCCTCGGCCGCAAAGGCCACCACCGAGACGCTGTCGTAGGGCAGGCCCTCGACGCTGTTGACCACCAGCGCACGCACCTTGGGCAGCAGCGCGTCGACCTGCAGCCCGGGCCGGTGCTTGATCATCACCGAGGCCGACGCCGGCCGCAGCTTGTCGGACAGCGGATGGCGCTCGGGCACCACCAGGGTCACGCGGGCCTGCAGAACGCCGTCGATGCTGGTCAGCGTGTGCGACAGCTCCTGCGACAGCGCGTGCATCAGCCGCGCGCGCTCCTCCACCGGGGTGGAGACGAAGCCTTCACGCTTGAACACCTTGCCCAGGCTGTCGTAGTCCTCGCGCGGCAGGCCCTGGGCCTTGAGGATCTGCACCGCGCGCGGAAAGTCGGCCTCGTCGGTGAGCACCTCGAAGCCGATCTCGCGCGCCAGCTTCTGCGCCGGCACGCCGGCCAGGCGCAGCGCGGCCACCATGTCGTTGGCCTGGCGTTCGTCGAGCCGGGCATACAGGGTCTGCTCGCCGCAGGCGGCCAGCAGCAGGCTCAGGCCCAGGCTCAGGCTGAAGGGGAGGGCGCGCAGGCGTCGCAGCGGATTCATCGGTGCCTCAGGACTGCTGGCGGAACAGTTGCTGCAAGCCCTCGGACGTGCGGTTGGCGATGTTCGAGGTGAGCTGGCAATGGAACATGAACTCCTGGCAGCGCACGGTCAGGTTGACCAGCTCGCCCGGCGTCAAGGCCTGGCCCGAGGCCGCGGCGGCGCGTGCATCGCGCCCCAGGTTGGCGGCCTCGGTGTTGATGTGGTCCAGGGGCTGGGCCAGGCGCTGCATGGCGGCGGCGGGCCCGTCGGCCGGCGGCGCTGCATCGCTGCGCTGCAGCGCACCGGCCAGGGCGCGCTCGAAGCCGGCGGCCTCGGCCATCGGCACGGGCCGGCCCAGGCTGCCGAGCGAAGCCCCCGCGCCGAGCTGGATCTCGGCCACGGGGCCCAGGGCAAGGCCCGGGTTCATCACTGCTTGCGGGCCATGGTTTCGAGCGCCGAACCCACGGTGGACACCGCGGTGTGCGAGCTGCTGGCCAGAAAGCTCATCTTCAGCGACATGGCGGTCAGCTCGGTCACGTCGGCCGGCTTGTCGCCACCGGCGCCCACCGCGGCCGACTTGGTCTCGATGTCGCCGGCCTGCTTGTCCAGCGCCTGGCCCCAGGCGTCGGCCATGGCTTCGAACCAGGAGCCCGAGCCGCTCTTGCCGGTGCTGTTGCTGGCGAGGGGCGAGGCGGCCAGGTTGCCGAGGATGGATGAGGTCATGAGAGGTCCTTTCGGGGGCGGGTGGGTGGGGGGAAGAACAGGGTGCGGGCGGGCGCGGGTTCAGGGCCTGGCTGAAGTGGGTTCGTGCCGTGGCTGACGCAGGTGGGCCTCACAGCGAGAGGCGGGTGCGCAGGCCGTCGCGCTCGACAACCACCGCGCGCTCGGCGATCTCGACCACGCGGTGGCCGCTGGGCAGCAATGCGCCGCCGAAGTAGCGGCTGCCGTCGGCGGTGACGAAAAACGGGCTGTCGGCGTTGTCCACCACCGCCACCAGGCGCTTGGCGGGGTCGTCGACCGGGGTCTCGGTGGTGGCCGGTGGCGCAGGCGGCTGGTTGTCGATGCGCAGCGGCGGCAGCTGGGCCAGGTCGCGGCGCGCCGCGGCGGTGGCGCTTTGCAGGCGCGCGGCGTCGGGCTCGCGGGTCTGCAGCAGCAGCTCGCCCTGCGGCGTCCAGCTGGCCTGGGCGGCAATGCCGTTCAGGCGGAACAGATCCACCACGCTGGCCATCAGCTCGCCGGCGCGCAGCGGCGTGGCCGGGCCGGGCGGCAACGGGCCCGGCGCGCCGGGCTGTGCCGCCTGGGCCTGGGCCATCGGCAGCAGGGTGCCGCCCGGCCAGGCCAGCCACAGGCCACCCAGCAGCAGCAGGCCGCCCAGGCCGAACAGCGCCAGCTCCAGGTGCCACCAGCCGGGCGCCAGGCCCGCTGCACCTGCTGTGCGGCCGCCGGTTGCGCCGGCGGTGGCGGTCTCGCCATCGCCCAGCAGCACCGGCTCGGGCCAGTGCGCCTGGCCCGCCGGGCCATAGGCCAGCAGCACGCCGCCCAGGCGCAGGCGCTGGCCCGGCGCCAGGCTGTGGGCGGTGACCGCGGGGCCGAGCGCCTGGCCGGCCAGCTCGGCCGTGCCCTCGATCAGCTGCAGCCGGTAGCGGCCGCGGCCATCGGGCAGCAGCTGGGCCTGCACCTCGCTGTCGGTGGCCAACAGGATGTCGGCGAACTGGGTGTCGCCCTGCTGGCTGCCACTGCAGCCGACGATCAGCAGCGGCTGCTGCGCATGCAGCGCGGCGCGGGCGCCGGCCTGGCGGCCCGACAGCACGCGCAGCTCCAGGCGCGGGTCGTGGGGTGAGGGTGTCATGGACATGGCGGCGTGGCAGCGCGGTTCACAGCCCGCCCGGGGCCGGCGCGGCCTGCGGATGGGCCGCGCCGGCCGGCGTGGGGGCGGCCGGTGTCGAGGCCGGTGTGGTGGCCGGTGTGGTGGCCGGTGGTGTGACCGGTGGTGCAGTCGTGTTCGCGGCCGTGCTTGCGGCCGGTGTTGCGGCTGGTGGTGCCGCGGCGCCGTCCACCAGGGGCTGGCGCAGGCGTTCCACGGCGTCGGCGGTGGCGCGGCTGCCGGCCAGGCGCGGGGTGATCAGAAACAGCCGCTCGATGCGCTGCCCGCCCTTGCGCTGGCTCTTGAACAGGTTGCCCAGCAGCGGCAGATCGCCCAGCAGCGGCACCTTGTCGGTGCCGGCGCTGGCGCTGTCGCGCACCATGCCGCCGATCAGCAGGCTCTCGCCTTCGGTGATCAGCGCCTGGGTGTTGATGCCCGAGCGCTCGACGATGGGCAGCTGGTCCACGCTCTGGCCGCTGAGGCCGCCGTCCTCGATCTGCACCAGCAGCTTGATGCGCGGGCTGGCGCCACCGTCGCGAAACACATGCGGTGTCACGCGCAGCCGGGTGCCGGCGGTCACGTTGAACAGGTCGACCTCGTCGCGGCCGGCCACGCGCACGTAGTAGGTGGCGCTGTTGTCGAACACTGCCTCCACGTTCGACAGCGTCACCACCTGCGGGCTGCTCACCACCTTGGCCGCGCCGTCGCTCTGCAAGGCGCTGATGCGCGCCACGAAGGGGTAGCGGTCGCCGATCACCGCCGACAGCGTGCCGCCCCTGGCGCTGGGCGTCACGTCCTGCAGGCCGTTCAGGCGCAGATCGCTGGCTGCGCCGTTGCCCATCATCAGGCTGGACAAGCCGTGGTTGTAGCGCCAGTGGATGCCCAGCTCGCGCAGCCGGTCGGTGTTGATGTCGATGATGGTGGCCTCGATCTCGAGGGCCTGCGGCTCGATGTCCAGCGCCTTCACCAGTGCGGCATAACGCTCCAGGCGCTCGGGCAGGTCGCGCACGATCACCGCGTTGAGCCGCGGGTCGGCCTCGATGCGCGGGCTGGCCGCGGCCGCGCCCTGGCTGTCGATGGCGGCCAGCGCAGGCGCCTGGCCGGCCTCGCCAAGGGCGGCCACCAGTGCCTCGGTGCCGCGCAGGCTGGTGCTGGCCTCGTCGGCATGGCCCAGCGTGCCGGCGGCCGCCCCGCGCGCGGCGGTGCCGCGCCCGCGCTGGCTGCCCTGGGCGCGGGCCGGATCGCTGGCCTGCGCCAGCGGCGACTTGCCGGGCTGGCCCACCAGCGAGCGCAGGATGCTGGCCACGCCGGGCAGGGTGGTCTGTTGGCCGCCAAAGCTCATCGGCAGGTCCTGCGCCCAGGCATAGCGCAGGTAGAAGATGCGGTAGTCGGGCAGCGGCTGCTGCGCGCCCTGCCAGTGGCTGGCGGCGGCGCCGGGCAGGCCCGGGCGCACCTGGCGCACCAGCTCGTCGATCTGCTGCACGAAGCGCCGCGCGCCCACGGCCAGCAGCGCACCGTCGTCACCCAGCTTCAGGGTGTTGCGGGCGTCGGGCAGGCGCAGCGCCTGGGCGGCACGCTGCACCTGCGCCGCAGCGGTCGGCGCGAGCAGAAAGCTGCGGGTCTGCGTGTCGGCGGCCGGGGCGATGTGCAGCACGCCGCCGTCGTAGTAGCTCAGCAGGTTGTAGGCCCGGCTCAGATCGCGCAGCAGCCGGGTGGGCGTGCCGTCGAAGCGGCCGTTCACCTGGCCCTGCACGCCGGTGGTGACCACGGCGATGTCGGTGCCCGAGAACAGGCCCTGCAGAAACTGGTCGAGCGGCTGGTCGCGCGCCTCCAGCCTGAGCGGGCGCAGGCCCTCGGGCAGGTGGGCGGCCAGGGCGGCACAGGCCGGGGCCAGCAGCAGCCAGGCGGCGGCCGCGATGCGGTGGGTGGGGGTCATGCGGCAAGCAGCGCCGCCTGCGGCGCGTGGGGGTCGGGTGCCGCCAGGGCAGGCTCCGGCGGTGGCAGATGGCGCAGCGGCGTGAGCCGCAGCGTGGGCAGCAGTTCGTGGAACGACAGCACGGGGAGGTCGAAGCATTCGGTCTCGAGCAGCTTGCGCAGATGCCAGCGCAGGTCGATGGCGCAGACCACGGCCTGGGCCTGCAGCGCCTGCGCCTGGGCCTGCACATCGGCCACCAGCTGGCGCGCCAGATCGGGCGCCAGCGCCAGCTGGCTGACCCCGCCGCTGACATGCAGGCACTGGCGCAGCTGGGTTTCCAGCTCGGGGCTCAGCAGCAGGGCCTGCAGCTCGCCGCCGGGGCACAAGCGGTGGTGGGTCTGGCGGCGCAGCGCAATGCGGGTCATCTCGGTGAGCGCCTGCACATCCTTCTCGCGCTGGCTGGCCTCGGCCAGGGCCTCGAGGATGTCGCGCAGGTTGCGGATCGACACCTCCTCCGAGGCCAGGCGGCGCAGCACCTCGCTGACCTTCTGCACCGGCAGCGCACGCAGCACCTCCTTGACCACATCGGCCAGCTCGGCCTGGGCCCGGGCGAGCATCTCGCTGGTCTCCTGGATGCCGATGAACAGCGCCGCATGCCGGCGCAGCGCCTGGCGCACGCCCGCGGCCAGCTGCTGCGCGTCGGTGCTGCCGGCCACCGCGGCCAGCGGCACCTCATGGGCCAGCAGGCGCCAGCCGTCGTGGCCGGGGCGGCCATGCAGGCTCAGGCGCGGCAGCGGCAGGCCCTGGTCGATCTGCAGCGCATCGAGCATGGCCTCGATCTCGCGCGCCACCGCCACGCCGCCATCGGCCAGCAGCGCCTGCGGCAGCTCCAGCAGCAGCGGCACCGAGGGGCGCAGCCGCGGCGGCACGGTCTTGATCACGGCCGGTGCGGCCTGCGCGCGCTGCGGGCGCAGCGCCGGCCAGTGGCGCGACAGCCAGTCGCGCCCGCCCGGGGTCAGCGACAGGCCGGCACCGCCGAACACCAGGCCCAGCAGGCCGAACACCAGCGGCGGAAAGCCCGGCACCGTGGCCAGCAGCAGGCAGATGCCGCCGGCCATCAGGTGCACCCGCGGCTTGGCCGCCAGCTGCTTGCGGATGGCGTCGCCCAGGTGGCGGTCGTTTTCGTCGTCGTTGGTGCGGGTGACCAGCAGGCCGGCGGCCATGGCGCCCAGCAGGGCCGGGATCTGCGCCACCATGCCCTCGCCGATGGTCAGGATGGAGTAGCGGTGCACCGCGTCGGCCAGGCTCAGGTCCTGCTGCAGCACGCCGATGGCCAGGCCGCCCAGCAGGTTGATCAGGATGATCACGATGCCGGCAATGGCGTCGCCCTTGACGAACTTCATCGCGCCGTCGAGGCTGCCGTGCAGCTTGCTCTCCAGCTCGAGCGAGCGGCGGCGGCGCTTGGCCTCGTCCTTGTCGATCAGGCCCGAGCGCAGGTCGCTGTCGATCGACAGCTGCTTGCCCGGCATGGCGTCCAGCGAGAAGCGCGCGGCCACCTCGGCCACCCGCTCGGCGCCCTTGGCGATGACGATGAACTGCACCACGGTGATGATCAGAAACACCACCAGGCCCACCACCAGGCTGCCGCCGGCCACCATCTTGCCGAAGGTGGCGATGATGTGGCCGCCATCGGCATGCAGCAGGATCAGCCGCGTGGTGGCGATCGACAGCGACAGCCGAAACAGCGTGGTCATCAGCAGCACGCTGGGAAACACCGAGAACTCCAGCGGCCCGCTCACGTACACCGCGACCAGCAGCAGCACCAGGCCCGAGGCGATGTTCACCGCCACCAGCAGGTCGATCAGCCACAGCGGCAGCGGCAGCACCATCAGCGCCACGATGGCCACGATGCCGGCCACCAGAAACAGGTCGCTGAAGCGGGCGATCAGGCCCTCGCGTGGCCGGTCGGCCACGGCAAAGTAGCCGACCATGCCGCCGGCGGGCTTGCCGCCGCTCATGCCGCGCCCCCGCCCAGCTGCTGGCGCAGGTGGCTGTACACCGCCATCACGTTGCGCACATAGGCCTGGGTCTCGGCATAGGGCGGTATGCGCCGGCCATGGCGCTCGACCGCGCCCTCGCCGGCGTTGTAGGCGGCCAGCACCAGGCGCAGGTCGTTGCCGAAGCGCGCCTGCAGCCGCTTGAGGTAGCGGGCCGAGGCCTCCAGGTTGGCCTGGGGCGTGAGCAGCGCGCGGTCGGCATCGGCGATGCCCATGCTGCGCCCGGTGGCGGGCATCACCTGCATCAGCCCGCGGGCCCCGGCCGGCGAGATGGCCTGGCTCTGGTGGCGCGACTCCACATGCGCCAGCGCATGCAGCAGCAGCGGGTCGATGTCGTGGCGGCGGGCCACATCGGCCATCAGCGGCACCAGGGCCCGGATGCGCTCGCGGGCCGGGCCGTCCTGCGCACGCAGCGGCCGCCGCTCGGCCGGCAGCGGCCCGCGGGGCGCTGCCGCCAGGGCCAGGCCCTGGCGGCCGGCCGCCGGGTTGGCGGTGGGTGTTGCCGTGGGTGTGGGTGCGGGTGCGGGTGCGCTTGTCGCTGAGGGCATGGGTGCCGCGGCGTTGCCGCGCGTGTGGCCCCAGGCTGCGCTGCCGGCACCGTCGGGCGTGCGGGCCTCCAGCGTGACGCACAGGCGCTGGGCCAGGGCAAAGCCACGCGGGCCGGTGGGCTCGGCGGGAGCGGGCTCGGGCTCGGCCTCGGCCTGCATCAGCGCCTCGAGCCGGGCCAGGCCGTGCATGCCGTCGCAGCGGTTGGCGGCGGCATGGGCTGACGCGCTGACGGTGGTGGCCATCAGCAGCGCGGCAATGCGGCGGGGGCAAGGCACGGTGGCGGATTCCTGCGGTGAGAAGCGCCGGACTATGCGTGTGCCGATTGCCGCGCCGATGACCCATGCAAGCCAACGTAACCGGCCGGCCGATGGCCGCGACTTCTGCCCCTTGATATGGGCGACATGCACCCCCCCTGGATACGCACGGCTACATCTGCTACGGCAATACAGACGAAATACGCGGCATCGTTCGAACCCTGAACCACGCAGCAGCAGTACCCGGCCACCGGGTCGTGACGACATGGCCGACGACAGCGGCGACAAAACCGAACAGCCCACCGCCAAGCGCCTGCAGGACGCCCGCAAGAAGGGCGACGTGGCCAAGAGCAAGGACCTCACCAGCACCGCCACGCTGCTCACCTGGCTGGTGATGGGTGCGCTGTGCCTGGGCCTGGCCGCCGAGCGCAGCGCGGCCCTGTGCAACAGCCTGCTGGCCCGCATCGGCCAGGGCTGGCAGGCGCAGGAGTTCGGTCACGTGGCGGTCATGCTGGGCTGGCAGAGCGCCGAGCTGGCGGTGCTGCTGGTGGCCTTGCTGCTGGTGCCGGTGGCCCTGCTGGGCGTGCTGGTCGAGTACCTGCAGGCCGGCCCGGTGATGAGCTTCGAGAAGCTCGCGCCCAAGCTCTCGCACCTGAACCCGGCCGAGGGCATCAAGCGCATGTTCTCGCTGGACAACCTGATGGAGCTGTTCAAGGGCATCCTCAAGACCGCCCTGCTGCTGGCCATCGGCTGGGGCGTGGCGCACACCCTGCTGCCCGATGCAATGCGCCTGGCCCAGGGCGTCGACCGGCCGGTGCAGCACCTGGGCGGCCTGGTGTGGCAGGCCACCGTCAGCACCCTGGCCTGGACCGTGGGTGTGTTTGCCGCGGTGGCCGCGCTCGACACGCTGTGGACCCGCCACCGCTACACCAAGAAGCTGCGCATGAGCCTGCGCGACATCAAGCAGGAGATGAAGGACAACGAGGGCGACCCGCTGCTCAAGCACCAGCGCAAGCAGGCCCATGCCGAGTGGAGCCAGCGCAACCAGGCCGCCGCCGCGCGCGGTGCCAATGCCCTGGTGGTGAACCCCACGCATGTGGCCGTGGCCATCGACTTCGAGCCCGGCCGCTGCCCGGTGCCCACGGTCAGCGCCAAGGGCGAGGGCCATGTGGCCCGGGCCATGCGCGAGGCCGCCGAGCAGGCCGGCGTGCCCATCGTGCGCAACGTGCCGCTGGCGCGCGAACTGCTGGCGCGCTGCGAAGAAGGCGAGGTGATCCCGCCCGACCTGTTTGACGTGCTGGCCGAGGTGATCGTGTGGGCCGACAGCGTGCGCGAGCAGCTGCGCTGGGAGGCGCATTGCGCCGATCCGCACCAGCGCCACCCGGCCACGCCGCCGCCGCCGCCACCACCACGCCGCCGGGCCGCCCCGGGCGAAGACCTCACCGTGCACCCCAACCCGCAAACGCCCTCGCCATGCCCGACCTGATGCGCAACCTGGCCAGCACGGTGCTGGCGCTGGCCTTCGTGCTGCTGCTGGCCTGGGGGCTGCTGCGCGGCTGGCGGCGCCTGCAGGCCCTGGGCCTGAAGCCGGCGGCCGATGCCGGCGCGGCGCTGCACTTCGTGCGTGCGCTGCCGGTGGGTGCACGCGAACGCGTGGTGCTGATCGATCACGCCGGCGAGCGCTGGATGCTGGGCGTGACCGCCGGCGGCATCAGCCTGCTGGCGCGCCTTCCGCAACCGGCTGCGGCCCCGGCCGCGGTCGACACCCGCGCCAGGCCATGAGTGCGCCGGGCCGCTCCCCAGCACGAAACCCGGAGTGCACCGCGCAGCGACATCCCATGACCCATCTGCCCTTTCAGCACCGCAGCGCCACCCTGCAGCTGCGCGAGTTTCTGCCCGGCGACGCGGCCGACATCCAGATCCTGCATGCCGATGCCCGCGTGCGCGCCCTGCTGACCGACACCCATCCGCTGCAGGACGCCGCCTGCGCGCGCGACTTCGTGGCCTGCCTGGCCGACTTCTACCGGCGCCATCCGGGCCTGGGCATCTGGCGCTGCGCCGCGCAGGCGCCGACCACCGGGCCGACCACCGGGCCGACCACCGGGCCGACCACCGGGCCGACCACCGGGCCGGCCGCCGCACCGGCTGCCCGGCCCGCGGGTGGCTGCGTTTTTGCCGGCTGGTTCAGCCTGATGCCCATGCACCGCTCGCGCGCCAGCAGCCAGCTGGGCGTGGGGCGCGACGATGTCGAGCTGGGCAGCCGCCTGATGCCCCCGCACTGGGGCGGTGGCCTGGCCCTGCGCGGCGGCGAGGTGCTGCTCAACCATGCCTTCACCGCCCTGGGCCTGAGCCGCGTGTGGGGCGTGTGCCACCCCGACAACCGCAGCGCCCGCGCCTGCCTGCAGGCGCTGGGCTTTGGCTTGCGTGGCCTGGCCCCTTACGAGGGCCAGCTGTCGCAGCACCATGCGCTGGAGGCCGGCACCTGGGCACAGGTGCGCTCGCTGCGCCTGCGCGAGCGGCTGCGCACGCTGCGCGGCGGCGCGTCCCAGCCACTGCCGGTGGCCGCCGAGTGCGGTCAACCCTAGCCGCTCACATCTCGAAATAGTGCCAGCCCTGAATGGCCCCCCTGCCCGTTGCCCCGTTTAATCCATCCTGTCCACGCCGCAGAGTTTGCATGCCGAACCTTGACGACAAGACATGCAGCGATACCGGTCCGTTCAGCTTCGGTCGCACCCGGGATCAATGCCTCTCCGTCTCAATCCATCCATTCCTGCGGCGCCTTGCGCCGCGAACCTGAACTTTCAATTGGAGATCAACATGGGATCAGCAGTCAGCAGCATTCTGGGCGGTGGCGGCTCGGGTGGCATCCTGGGCGCCGTGGGCGGCATCGTCGGTGGCGTGCTGGGCGGGCCGCTCGGCTCGATGATCGGCCAGGCCATCGGCGGCATGCTGCAGCAAGCCGTCGGCGAGGCCACCACGCAGGCCGTCGACACGCTGCAAAAGGAACATGGCATGCCCAAGTTCCTGGCCAACGAGGTCAAGTCGAAGATCCAGGAAGCCGTGCAGCAGATGCTGGGCGAAAGCCAGCAGGGCGTGACGCCGGAAGCGGCGGGCCAGGCCAAGGAGATCGCCGGTGACTGGATGACCCAGTTCATCCAGGACGCCGCCAAGCAGATCGTGGCCGAAGCCACCAAGGAGCTGAAGGGCGAAGGCAAGGGCAGCAGCGGCAAGGCGAGCGGCGAGAGCTGGCTGGTGGCCATTGCCAAGGCCATGGGCAGCGTGATGGGTGACCGGGCCGCCAAGCTGGTGGACCTGTCGCAGCGCATGACGCAGACCAAGACCGGCGGCAGCTCCGACGCCCAGCAGGCCGCGGCCAAGGAAATGCAGACCCTCAACGCCGAGTTCCAGGCCACCACGCAGGAGTTCAACCTGCTGCAGAACACGATGTCGACGGCCTTGAAGTCGATCGGTGAAGCCATGTCCAGCGTGGCCCGCAAGCAGTAATCCACTGCTCCCTCCGAGCCCAGGGCGCCTCACGGCGCCCTGGGCTTCTGTCCTTTCAGATCATGGATCCGTCATGGTGAACTTCCGACAACTTTCCCTGTCCATCGCCGTCTTGCTCGCCGGGTGCGGCGGGGGCGGCGGCGGTGGTGACGCCGCCGCGCCGTCCACCCCGTCGCAGACCCCGGGTGTCGCGTTCACCAGCTACCAGAAGACCACCCTGCCGGGCCGCCTGCTGATGAACGCGCCCTTGGGCTCGCAGGCGGTGCTGCTCAACCTGACGACGGGCCAGCGCCAGGAGCTGCCGCACACGGCGGGCAGCACGGTGGACAGCGACGAATGGTCGGTGAGCGACGATGGCGGCCTGCTGCTGCGCTGGAACCGCGACACCAATGCCGGCTACCCGCTGCAGCAGTTCGATAGCACGACGCTGCAGCCGCTGGGCACGGCCGCCACGCTGACGGCCGGCCTGGGCTCGCATGACCTGAAGCTGAGCAAGGACCGCAAGTACCTGCTGGCGCAGATCGACGGCGGCCTGCCCAGCTTCGAGACCCGGCTGACGGTGCTGGACGCCGGCACGCTGGCCACGGTCAAGCGCGGCTCATTGCTGGATGGCGAGAGCGTGGTGGCCGATCCGCAGGCCTGGCTGCCCGACGGCCGCTATGTCTACCTGGTGGGGCGCAAGCTGTATGCCTCAGGGCCGGGCGAGTCGACCGCCCAGTTGCTGGCCACGCTGGATCTGCCGGCCAATGACGCGAGCGGCAGCGCGGCGGTCGCGGGCCAATCCGACCTGGTCGTCAGCCCCGATGGCACACAGGTGGCCTTCACCTGGAACGAAGCGCGGGCCGGCAATGCGGCCACGGTGGACACGCATGTCTACACCGCCCGGCTGGACGGCAGCGCATTGAAGAAGATCACCGAGGTGGCCGACGCCACCGACCCCGTTGCGCACAGCTTTGGCAGCCCGGTCTGGTCGCCCGACGGCAACTGGCTGGCCTTTGCCCTGTTCGTCAATGGCGCCACCAGCGCGCCGGTGTGGCCCGATGACCCGTACGGTGGCGCCAGGATCATCGGCACGACGGGCTGCGATGTCAGCCCGGTCTATGTGGTGCCGGCACAAACCGCCACCCAGCGCATCGGCCGCAGCAGCCTGCGCACCGATCTGGCCGTTCGCGTGCAGGCCACCGCCGCCGGCAGCGCGCAGTGGGTGAGCAGCTGCTCGCGCTTCAAGTGGCTGTCGTGATGAAGCGGGTGAGCGCCCTGATCGCCCGCGGCCTGCTCGGCGCCGTGGCCATGGCACCGGCGCTGGCGCTGGCCAACTACCCGTACATCGAGTTCGCGCAGTCCTACGCGGCGCCGATGTCCAACTTCATCAGCAACAGCTTCCTCAACCAGGAGGCCATGATCAACGCCACCCGCAGCGGTGCCCGGCCGGCGGCCGCGGTGGCGCGCCTGCCGCTGGGCCCACCGCGGGTGGCGCAAAGCGCGGCCGAGCTGGCCCAGGCGGCGCCGCAAGGCCAGCGCGAGCAGCTGCAGAAGGTCTACACCCGGCTGATGCCGGTGTACCAGCAGATCGAGCGCAAGCTGGGCTGGCCGCAGGACGATCTGCCTGGCGCCGTGGCGGCCGTGGTGGCCGGCAACTACATGGTGATGAGCGGCACCGAGCTGAGCGACGCGGCGGTGACGGCCGCCGGCAACCAGCTGCGCGCCAGCGCCGTGATGCAGACCCGCCTGAGCGAGCTGAGCACCGGCGACCGGCGCCGGCTCTACGAGCAGTGCGCCATGCTGGGCACCTTCATGGCGGTGGCGATCAAGACGCTGCCGCAGCAGCAGGCCCATGTGGCCAGCCAGCTGCGCCAGTCGGCGCGCGAGAACCTGCGGGCCATCCTGGGGCCGGCGGCCGAGACCGTGCGCTTCACGCCGCAGGGCCTGCAGATGAAGTAAGGCGCAAAGTAACGCGCGAAGTAAGGCGCGAAGCAAGGCGCGAAGCAAGGCGCCGGCACCCGCAAGGGGTGAATGAACGGCCCGCGCTGCAGGTCAGTTCGCAGCGCATCAGCTGAAGGTGCCGGTGGCCTGCAGGCGCAGGCGGCGCAGTTCGTCGTTCCAGAAGTTGTCGCGCCGGCGCGATCCCCGGGTGCTGCAGCCCTGCGCCCGCATCACGCGGGCCCAGCCGCGGGTGTGGGCGGTGGCGAGATCCTGGTTGCCGTCGCACAGCTGCATGGTGATGGCCCAGAACTCGGCGTCGCTGAAGACCTCGGGCTCGGGGCTGCGCAGCAGCTGCGTGGCCTGGGTCCACGGGGTGTCGAAGAAGGGCTGCTCAGGGCTGAACAGCAGCGGCCCGCCCGACTCGAGCAGGTTGCCGCGGCGGGCCGCCAGCAGATGCCCGAAGGCTTGCCGCCACGCGCGGCCCTCGGCCGGGCGCCACCATCGCCGCGCCGGCTGCCACGGCCACAGGCCATCCGGCCACACCACGTGAAACAGGGCATGCGCCCAAGGCGCCAGCAGCGCCCGGCACTGCGCCTCGGGGCAGCCGGGCCAGGCCTGGTCGAGCAGGGCCCGCAGTTCGGGCGGCAGCTGGGTCAGGGCAAGTGCGGGCATGGCGGCCACCTTACCAGGGCCGGATGGCGCGCCGCGCGCTCACCAGGGCGGGCCGAGCCTGCACACCCTCACCACGGCGGGACGGTGCGGCCCACGCCTCACCAGGGCGTGATGGTGCGGCGCACGCCTCACCAAGGCGGGACGGTGCGGCCCACGCCTCACCAAGGCGTGATGGCATTCCATGCCCTGGACAGGCCGTCGCCGGCCGACTGCAGGCCGTTGGCCAGCGCCGATTTGGCGGCCTGGGTGACGCCGGTGGCGCGGTCGAGCGCACCGATGGCGTAGTGCGCCCCCAGGCCCACGCCAAAGCCCACCACGGCGCCGATGGCGGTGCCCGCCACGGGCACCACCGAGCCCACCGCCGCGCCGGCCCACGCGCCGGCGGCACCGGCGGCGGCGGCCGTGCCGGTGTCGACCACGGTGTTGGCCACCGCCCGGCTGCCGCTGAGGGTGCCCGCGCGGTAGGCCTGCACGTTGGTGTAGCCGCTGGCCCCGGCCTGCACCAGGGCGCCCACCGCGCCGCCGGCCTTCACCAGGCCCAGCCGCGGCGTGAGGGCGTCCACGCCCTTGGCGGCTGCTGCGCCCACGGTGGTCTGCACGGCCGTGTCCTGGGCCAGCTGGGCGCCGTTGACCGACTCGCCGCGTGCCGCGCGCAGGCCGGCATCCACCAGCGTGGCGGCCGCACCGCCGGCCGCGCCATAGCGCGTGGATGCGGCGCGGGGGTAGCCGTCGCGGGCGCCGCTGAGGTGCTGGCGGACACGGTCGATGCGCGAGCCGGCGCGGCCTTCCAGGCCCTCGTTGGCGGCGGCCAGGGCCTGGCCGGCCACATCGGTGGCCGCAAACTGGCGTTGGCCGGGCTGGCCTGGCGCCGCCTCGGTGGGCGGCCGCGCGCCGGCGGGCTTGTCCAGCGGGCCATCGCGGTAGCGGCGTGCATCGGCCGGCATGTCGTGCACCACGCCGGTGGCCGGCACGCGCGGCGCCGCGCGGCCGTCGGCGTCATGCCGTGTCACGGCGGCCGGCTGCAGTTGATCGGGCCGGGTGTTGCGCGAGACGATGTCGATCTGCTCGCCGCCCACCGCGGCCGGGGCGCGCAGCGCGCTGGCGCCGCTGTCGGAGGCGCCCTTGCCCGCCTGTTGCGCCAGGGTGTAGGGATGCTCGCCGGTCAGCTGGTGCAGCCAGCCGGGCTGGCTGCCGCCCTTGGGCTCGGTCAGTGCCTGGACCGGCAGGCCCTGCCGGCGCGCGCCTTCGGCCATGTCGGCCACGCCGCCGCGGCCCTGGGCGTCGGGCGTGGCGGTGTAGTGCACTTCAACCACGCTCTTGAGGGCCAGCGGGTGCTCGCCGGCCCGGGCGTAGGCGGCGTTCTCGCGCAGCAGGGCGGTCGGGTCGGGTGCGGTGTAGAGCATGCCCTGGCCGCGTGCGTTGCTGCGGCCCGGGCCGCCATAGCGGTGGTCCAGCGCGCCGGCTTCGTACGAGGTGGGCACGGCGCGCAGAACGGTGCCGTCAAAGGCCGCCTGGGGGGCCGCTCGGCCGGCCTGATAGGCCTTGTCCTGCAGCGCCTGCACCAGCCCCTCGCGGCCACCGGCCGCGCTGATGCCGGCCGTGCCGACGCTTGACGCGCTGATGCCGGCCGTGCCGACGCTTGACGCGCTGATGCCGGCCGTGCCGACGCTGGCCACCGCCTCGGCCCGGTCGGGCAGGCGCACGGCCTGGCCCGGCGCCAGGCTCAGGGCGTCCGAGAGGGTGGGGTTGGCCGCGCGCAGGGCCTGTTCATCCACCGCATGGCGCTCGGCCAGGTCGGCCCAGTGGTCGCCGCGCTGGGCGAACACGGTGCTGTCGGTGGCGGGTGTGGTGGGCGCGGGTTCGCTGGACCGCGTGCGGGCGGTGTCGAGTGCGGGTGTCACGGCATGTCCTTGGGTTGACCCGGCCTGGCCGGGGTCGGCCGGGCGATGGCCATCGCCCGGCGCCTCATCTCGGCCCCCGCCACGCGGGCAGGGGCTGGCGCTGGCCTGGGTTCAGAACTCCAGGCGCACCATGGTCAGCGTGAAGCGGTGGCTGTCGCGCTGCGCGGGTTCCAGCGCGCGGCCGCTGTCGGCATCGCCGAGCAGCTGGTTCAGCGCGCCCAGGAAGGCGCCGCTCAGCGAGGCCTGCACCAGGCCCGAGAAGGCGTTGAACAGCTGGGCCATGAACGCGCCGCCCTGGTCGACCGTGGCCTGGGCCGGCGGGTTGCCGGCGTTGCCGGCATTGGCGATGCGCAGCAGGTCGAGATCGGTCTGGTTGATGTAGGCCTGGTCGACCTTCTTGATGGTGCCCTGGGCGTCGATGCCCAGGAAACCCTGCCCGGCGGGGTTCTCGTGCAGCACGTTGCCGTCGTCGCGCACCCAGTCGAGGGTTTCGCCCCAGCCGGCGGCCTCGTCGATCTTCAGGTCGCCGCGGGTGTTGGTGTCCACGCCGCTGATCTGCACGCCGTAGTCGCCATTGGTGATGGTCAGCTTGCTGGCCAGGGTCATGCCGTTGCCGGCCTGGGTGGTGTCGATGGTGAGCTTGGTGCCGTCTTCCAGCTGGAAGGTGGTGGTGCCCCAGAAGTCGAAGGCGTGTTTGCCGTCGATGTTGACGTGCGGGTCGCCCCAGACGTTGTAGCTCTCGCCGGTGTTCTTGTTGACGATGTTGACGGTGTTGTCGTCGCCCGCGCTGATGCGGTAGTTGTCGTTCTCGAACACCGCGCGGCCGCCTTGCATCTGGGTGCTGGCGTTGGTGGGGTTGCTGCGGTCGATCGGCAGCATGGCCTGGTTCGAGAGGGGGCTGTTGGCCTGGATCGCGTTCACGTGTGGGGTCCTTCCTGAAAAGGGATGCTTCGGTCGCGACACCGATTGCATCCGCTTCCACACGAAGGCGCCAGCTGCGGCCAGCCGCAATTCGGGTCGGCCGCAGCTGCGGCCACCCCCAGGCGGCGGCCGCTGCCGCTCAGCCCCGGGCCGCCTGCAGCGCCGACACCGCCGCGCGCAGCGCCAGCAGGTAGCTGTCGACGCCAAAGCCGGCGATCTGGCCCCTGGCGATCTCGCTGATCACCGAGTGGTGGCGGAAGGCCTCGCGCGCATGGATGTTGGACATGTGCACCTCGAAGATCGGCGCCGACAGGATGGCCAGCGCGTCGCGGATGCCGTAGCTGTAGTGCGTCCAGGCGCCGGGGTTGATCAGCACGGCCTCGGTGCCATCGGTGTGGGCGGCGTGGATGCGCTCGACCATCTCGCCCTCGTGATTGGTCTGGAAGCAGGCCACCTCGGCGCCCAGCTCGGTGCCCAGCGCCACCAGGCTGGCATCGATCTGCGCCAGCGTGGCCGTGCCGTACTGCCGGGGATCGCGCTTGCCGAACATGTTGAGGTTGATGCCGTTGAGCACGAGGATCTTCATGGGAACGTCTTTCGCGGGGCGGTGAGGCTGCAGGGGGTTCGACAGGGCCGGCCGGCCGCGCCTGTCAGGCCGGCTGTCGTGGGCGCGATTGTCGCCAAGGCCGGATCGCGCCGAAACAACGACAATCCACCCCCCGCCACCCCTTTGCAGCGCAGCCAGGTCTCGCATGTCCATCCAATGGTTTCCCGGTCACATGCACGCCACGCGCAAGGCCATCATCGAGCGCGTGCCCGAGATCGACGTGGTGATCGAGCTGCTCGATGCGCGCCTGCCCGGCTCGAGCAGCAACCCGCTGCTGGCCGAGCTGACCGCCGGCAAGCCGGCGCTGAAGGTGCTGAACAAGCAGGATCTGGCCGATGCCGGGCGCACCGCGGCCTGGCTGGCGCACTTTCAGGCCCAGGCGCAAACGCAGGCCCTGGGCCTGGACGCCAGCGCCGCCGCGCCGGCGCGCGCCCTCATTGCCGCCTGCCGCCAGCTGGTGCCGCGCCGCGGTGGCATGACCAAGCCGCTGCGGGTGCTGATCTGCGGCGTGCCCAATGTGGGCAAGAGCACCCTGGTCAACAGCCTGGTCGGGCAGCGCCGCGCCGCCACCGGTGACGAGGCCGGCATCACCAAGATCGAGCAGCGCATCAACCTGGCCGACGACTTCTACCTGTTTGATACGCCCGGCATGCTGTGGCCGCGCATCACCGTCGAGCGCAGCGGCTACCACCTGGCTGCCGGCGGCAGCGTGGGCCGCAATGCCTACGACGAGCAGGAAGTGGCCACCGCGCTGCTGGGCAGCGTGCGCGGCGCCTTTGCCGATCGCCTGGTGGCACGCTACAAGCTGGCCGGCACCGAGGGCCTGACCGACGACGAACTGCTGGCCGAGATCGGCCGCCGGCGCGGTGCCCTGATGGCCGGTGGCCGCATCGATCTGCAGAAGGCCGCCGAGATCGCGCTGAACGACTTTCGCAGCGGTGCCTGGGGCCGCATCACGCTGGAAACTCCCGAAGAGTTCACGGCCTGGTGGGCCGAAGGCCAGGTGCGCGACGCCGAGCGCGCCGAGCGCAAGGCGGCGCGCCTGGCCGGCAAGAAGCCCAGCCGCGGGCCGGGCGCCGGCGAGCGCCTGGTGACGCCGGCCGACGAGCCCACCGACGAGCCCACCGACGAGCCGGCTGACGAACCCGCCACGGGTGCCGGGCCGGCGCCGGCCTGAGCGCGACGGGCCGCCCGGCGCCGGCTCACAAGGTGTGAAGGAACCGTCGCGAGCGGGCTCAGGGTGGTTCGAGCAACGCAGCCGTACACCCGTACGGCGAGTCGCGCAGGGCCGCCATGTGCCCGCGCAGCAGGTTCATTCACAGCTTGTTACCCCCCGCTGAGCGCCAGCACGATGGCCACGTCGTCATCGGGCTGCAGCGCGTGCGTGAGGTCGCGCACGCCCTGGCCGTTGACGAAGATGCGCATGTTGGGGCGCAGCCGGTCCTGCTCGTCCACCACCCGAAAGCGCAGGCCGGGGTAGCGGCGGTCGAGCTCGGCAAACAGCGCCAGCAGCGAGGCGCCATCGGCCTGCAGCCGCGTGCTGCCGGTGTAGCTGCGCAGCGCGCCGGGCACCAGCACGTTCACGGCCGCCCCGTCACGGCAGCACCGCCACTTCGAGCGCGTAGATCTCGGGCAGGTGGCGGGCGATGTTGGCCCAGCGCGTGCCGCCCGCGTGGCCGATCCACAGCTCGCCGCTGGTGGTGCCCAGGTACAGCGCCGGGTCGGCCAGGGCGTCCACGGTCATGGCCTGGCGCTTGAGCGTCCACCAGGCCTGCTGCTGCGGCAGGCCGGCGTCCAGCCGCTGCCAGCTCTGGCCGCCATCGCGGGTGCGATAGGCCGCCGGGCGGCCGTCCGGGCTGGTGCGCGGCCACACGTCGGTGCCGTCCATCGGAAACACCCAGGCGGTGTCGGCATCGTGCGGGTGCACCACCATCGGAAAGCCGATGTCGCCCACCTCGGCCGGCATGTTGCGGCCGATGCGCTGCCACTGCCGGCCGGGCCGGTCGAGCCGGTAGATGCCGCAGTGGTTCTGCTGGTACAGGCGGTCGGGCTGGCTGGGGCACAGGCGGATGCAGTGCGGGTCGTGGCAGCTGATGTCGGCCGCGTCGACGCCCTCGACCACCTCCATGCCCTGGATCAGCGGTGTCCAGCTGCGCCCGGCGTCGTGCGACTCGTGCACGCCGCCGCCCGACATGCCGAACAGCAGGTGCGAGGCGTCGCGCGGGTCGACGATCACCGAGTGCAGCTTGGGGCCGTCGGGCGTGCCGTCCTGCACCGTGCCCATCCAGGCGCGGAACTGCGGGTCGTCGTTGATGGCGGGCAGCGGAGCCCAGCTCTCGCCACCGTCTTCCGAGCGGAACAGGCCCTGCGGCGAGGTGCCGGCATACCAGCTGCCGGGCTGGCTGGCATGGCCCGGCGTGAGCCAGAAGCTGTGGTCGACCGCACGCGCCGGCAGGCCGTTGCCGGGCTTGGCAAAGGCCGGCGGCTGGCGCGCCTCTTTCCAGGTCTGGCCGAAGTCGCTGGAGCGAAACACCGTGGGCCCCAGATGGCCGGTGCGCGCCGCGGCCAGCAGGGTGCGGCCGTCGCGCGGGTCGAGCTGCAGGTGGCTGATGGTGTGGCCCAGAAAGTGCGGGCCGTCCAGCGTCCAGTGCGCGCGCTCGGCATCACCGTGCAGCAGCCAGGCGCCCTTGCGCGTGGCCACCAGCAGCAGCAGGCGGGTGGGGGAGGGGTGGGTCACGCTTGCTCCTTGATCAAGAGGTTGCCGGGTGGGCTGCGCCGGAGCGGCCGCGCAGGGCGGCTTGGGCCGGCACAGGCACACGACGATCGGGCCGGCGGCATTTCGACAGGCCCGGGCCACGGCCCATGCCCATGCCCATGCCCATGCCCATGCCCCGTGCCGGTGGCAGCGCCGCCCGATCGCGCAAGATTCTGAGCGATTGGCGCCGGCGGCGTACCGGCGCTGCCGGGCCGCCCGCGCGGCGCGATGATGCCCGCTGGAGCGTGGACGGAGCAAGGGCAGTGAAGCGGCGCAGTCTGGTGATGGGCTCGGCAATGGCCGGCGTGGTGGTGGGCGGCACGGCGGGCTGCTGGAGCCGTGACTCGGTGGCGGCAGGGGCCGGCGAGGCGGCACCGCTGAGCCTGCCGCAGATGCCGCTGCACGACCCGTGGATGGTGGCCGATGCGGCCAGCCAGACCTACTGGCTCTACACCAGCAACGAGGAGGCGGTGAGCGGCGTGCCCGGCGTGGGCGTGATGGCCTACCGCAGCCGCGACCTCAGGCACTGGACGCGGCCGAGCGTGGTGTTCAGCCTGCCGCCGGGCGGCTGGGCCGATGCCGGCGGCTGGGCGCCCGAGGTGCACCGCTGGCGCGGCCGCTGGGTGATGTTCGTCACCGTGCACAACGAGCGCCTGGCGCTGCCCGCGCCGGCGGCACCGGCAGGCCCCTCGGCCGGCGCGGCCACCGGCACGCCCACCGGCCGGCCGCTGCACCGCCGTGGCACGGTGCTGGCCGCGGCCGACACGCTGGCCGGGCCGTTCACGCTGCTGCATGGCGGCGAGCCGGTGGCCCCGCCCGAGCTGATGACGCTGGACGGCACGCTGTTCCAGGACCGCCGCGGCCAGCCCTGGATGGTGTACGCGCACGAGTGGGTGCAGCTGCGCGTGGGCACCATGTCGGCCGTGCCGCTGGGCGACGATCTGCGCGCCAGCGGGCCGCCGCGGCTGCTGTTTCGCGGCGACGCCTCGCCGCACGCGCTGCCGCAGCAGGGCATCGGTGCCATCGTCACCGACGGCCCGCAGCTCTACCGCAGCGGCGATGGCAGCCTGCACATGCTGTGGTCGAGCTGGGGCAGCGACGGCTACTTCCAGACCGTGGCGCACTCGCCCTCGGGCGAGCTGTTCGGGCCGTGGACGCAGGGGCCCAAGTGGCTGGGCCGCGGCTCGGGCCACGGCATGCTGTTTCGCAGCTTCGAGCAGCAGTGGCTGCTGGTGCTGCACCGCCCCTTCAAGGCCGCGCGCGGCAAGCTCTACGAACTGCGCGACGCGGGCCACCGCTTCGAGCTGCTGCGCCAGCGTGTCGACCTCGACCTCGACCCCGAGCCGCTGGCACCGCAGGCCTGACCCGCCCGCGCGCCAGTCTCAGCCGCAGGCCGCCGTGCCCGCCGCGGGCGGATAGCGGCCCTGGCCACTGACCGTGGCGTGCCAGCCCATCTCGAGCCCCTGTGTGCTGCGCAGGGCCTGCAGCTGCACCTGGCGGCGCGCCCGGTCGATCTGCGCCTGGTCGGCCGGCACGTTGAACGCGGCCACCGACCACGCGCTGGCGCGGTGGCCCAGGGTCACGGCCAGCACCTGGGCATCGGCTGCGCTGAAGGCGATGTTGACGGTGTAGCGCGTGTCGCCGTGCAGCGGCGCGCGGGCCTGGTAACGCACCAGGCAGTAGGGCTGCGCCGAGAAGGCGTCGGGCGGCCGCAGCTCGGTGTGAACATCGTCCAGGCTGCTCACCTGCAGCTCGCCGACATGGGTGTTGGGGCTGGCGCTGCCGAGCCGGTAGCGGGCCACCGGCTCGGCAGGGTCGTCGCCTTCCGCGCCGCCACAGGCGCTCAACAGGGCCACCAGCACCAGCACCAGCACGCTGCCGCGCCGGCCGCCGGGGGACAGGCCTGCGGGTGCACGGCCTGCGGGTGCACGGCCTGCGGGTGCCAGGCCGGCCGGGTGGCGGGCCCGGGCTGGTTTGACGGCGGCGGCGTGCATGGTGCGGGCCGCCATTCAGAGGTAGCCCGGTGCGCCTGCCGCGGCCACCGCCGCGGCCGCCGCGTGCAGGCCGTGGGCCGGGCCCGGCGCCGCCAGCCGGGCCAGCGCGTAGCGGTGCAGCTCGTCGGCCCAGGCGCCAAACAGCTCGAACACGCGGTTGCAGCGGGCCAGGGCATCGGCCCGCTGGGCCTCGTCGAGCGTGATCGACACCAGCTCGGCGTGGTCGCTGTTCATGGCATGGCCCGACTCGAGCGCGAAGTGAAACTCGCCCAGGTAGCGCAGCGTGACGCCGGTGCTGCGGGTGTGGCGCTCGGCCAGCGGGGTGGTCAGCGCAAACAGCACGTTGCCGGTTTCTTCGATGGCCTCCACCACGGCCAGGCGCACGCGCGGCGTGGCGCCCCAGATCAGGTGCGCCAGCTCATGCGACAGCATGCGGTTGCGCGCGCAGGCGTCGCTGTACAGAAAGCGCAGCCAGGCGGTGGGGGTGGTGGGCGTGTCGTGGCCCAGCTTGCTGAAGTCTTCGAGGTACCAGGGCCAGTGGTGGTCGTCCTCGTGGCTGTGGGCGTTGAGCATCTGCTGGTGCGGGTCGCTGCTGGGCTCGACGCGCAGCACATGGCGGTTGAGATCGCCGAAGCTCATGATGAAGCTGGCCATGCAGGGGTAGAAGGCCAGGCGCTGGCGCACGCTGAGCGTGTCGTCGCGCAAGAAGTCGAAGAAGGGCAGCCGGCCATAGGCGCGCTTGCGTTGCAGGATGTGCTGGAGAACGGTTTTCATGGGCTGTGCGGGGCTCAGGCGGGGTGGGGGTGGCGAGGCTGGGGCGCGGCGGGCCGCGGGCAGGCGCCGCGGTGTCGGGCACCAGGGCTTGCCGGTATCACGCAGCCGCCCGGCGCGCCCGGACAGCGCCGCCGCCGGCCTGCGGCCCGGCTGTCCTCCGCGCGGTGGAGGTGTGGCCTGACAGCGTGGCGCGCGAGTTTGCCCGGGTGCCGCGCAAGACCTACCTCGACCTGCAGCTGAGCTACCAGTGGCGCAAGCAGCAGCAGTTCTACGCCGGCGTGAACAACCTGTTCGACACCCAGGCGCCGCCGGTGATCACCGGCCTGCCGGGCACGGTGACCGGCACCGAGACCGACGCCAGCACCTACGACGCGATCGGCCACCGCTTCTACCTGGGCTGGCGGCTGTGGCTGTGACGGCGGCGGGCGCTCAGCGCATGGCCAGCGCCCGCAGGGCCGGCACGGCCGAGGCCTGCAGCAGCGGCTGCGCGGCCTGGCGCTCGGCGCGCGCGGCGTCGTGGCGGCCCAGTGCGGCCAGGGCCACGGCCTGCCAATGGCGGGCTTCGGCATGCCAGTCGCTGCCGGGGTTGGCCTCGGCCCAGGCGGCCACCAGCGGCGCCAGCAGGGCCAGTGCCTGGGCCGGCCGGCCGGCGCCGAGCTCGAGCCGCGCCTGGGTGATCCAGGCCGTGGCCGACGGCGGCGAGGGCGCCACCTGGGCCTGGCTGAACAGCGCCAGCGCCTGCTGGTTGATGGCCAGCGCCCCGGCGGCATCGCCGCGCGCCAGCCGGGCGGCCGCCAGCTCGGCGGCCAGGGCGGCGCGGCTGTCGGGCCGAGCCTCGCGCAGGGCCGGATCGGCCCAGCCGCGCTCGGCGCGCTGCAGGGCCAGCGTGGTCTGGCCGCGCAGCCGGGCGGTCAGCGCCAGCGCCTGCCACAGATCGCTGCGCAGGGCGGGCTCGGGCGGCTGCGCGCGGGCCAGCGCGTCCAGGCGCCCGTCCAGCTCGGCCTCGGCCGCGGCAAAGCGGCCACGGTAGGCCATCACCCGGGCCATGCGGGCACTGGCCAGCACGGCCCGCGCGCTGTCAGGGGTCAGCTGGGCCAGGTTGGCGGCACTGGCACCGTGGGCGGGCGAGGCCGGCTGGGCCTCGCGGTGCAGGGACTGCAGCTCGTCGAGCACGGCCTCCACTTCGGCGCCGCGGCGGGCAAAGCCCAGCACCACCACCAGGGCGTTGCGCAGGTTGATGCGGTCTTCGTTGAACAGCGGGTTGTGCCGCGCCTCCATGGCCACCACCTGGCGCATCAGCGGCAGGGCCTCGCCCACCGCGCCGGCCTCGGCCAGCGCCAGGCCCAGCTGGTACAGGGCGTTGCGCACACGCGGCGTGTCGGCGCCGTCCATCGTCTGCTGGTCGGCCACCACGCGGCGCAGGATGGGCACGGCATCGCCCGGCCGGCTGTTGCGCCGCAAGGCCTCGCCGTACCAGCGCTCGACCGCGCTGAGCGTGTTGTGCGGCCGCGCCGAGCCGAGCGCGCCCTGGGCGCGCTGCATGGCCTCGTCGGCCACCGCCAGCTGGCGCTCGAACTGGCGAAAGCGGCCGTGGGTGTTGGACAGCAGGCCCAGCGTGCTGAGCGTCTGCTCATGTTCGCGGCCCAGGTGCTGCTCGGCCACCGCGGCGGCGCGCTGCAGCAGCGCGATCGACGGCGCCACCTGGTCGAGCTTGGCGCGCTGGAACGACAGCAGGCTCAGCGCCTCGACCGCATCGCCCGCGGTCTGCGGCAGGCCGGCCAGCGCGTCGGGCACCAGGGCCTCGGCCAGGGCCAGGGCCTCGTCGGGCTTTTGCACCGACAGGCTGCCGGCCAGCAGCGCGCGGCCGTGCACGCTGAGCGGGTGCCGCGGCCCGAGCTGGGCCTGGGCGCGGCGCACGGCCTCGCGCAGCACGTTCTCGCCGCGCTGCGGCTCGCCCAGCAGATCGAGCTGCTCGCCGATCAGGATGCCCAGCTCGGCGGCCAGGCGCGGGTCGTCGGCCAGCTCGCTGTCGATGCGCTCGCCGGCACGGGCCAGCAGATCGGCCGTGCTCAGCGCACCGCCCGCGGCCTGGCCCTGGCGCGGCTGGGCCTCGCGCAGCAGGCTGGTGATGAACTGCCGCGCCTGGTGCGCGCGCTGGGCCTCCAGCCGCGCCGCCTGGGCCTGCCACAGCGCCAGGCCCAGGCCGCTGAGCAGCGACAGCGCCACCGCCACCACCATGGCCACCGGCCAGCGGTTGCGCCGCACGAACTTGCCCAACCGGTAGCGCCGGGTGGGCGCCTGGGCCAGTACCGGCTGCTCGCCGAGCCAGGCGCGCAGGTCGTCGGCCAGCAGGCTGATGGTGGCGTAGCGCTGCGCCACGGGCCGGGCCAGGGCCTTGGCCAGCACCGCGTCCAGATCGCCGCGCAGTGCCCGGGAGCGCGCGCGGTCGCTGCAGCGGCGGCTGGCCAGCGGCACATCGGCCGCAAGGATGGCCTCCTCGAGCGCGGCCGCGCTGCGGCGCTGCAGCCGGTAGGGGCGCTGGCCGCTCAGCAGCTCGTACAGCACCACGCCCAGCGAGTAGACATCGGTGGCCACCGTGGCCGGCTGGCCGGCCACCTGCTCGGGGCTGGCGTAGTCGGGCGTCATCGCAGCGCCCATGGCCTGGGTGAGCGTGGGCGGCGCGGGGCTGTGCTGGCCGTCGCCCTGCAGCAGCTTGCCCACGCCGAAATCGAGCAGGCGAACCTCGCCGCCCTCGGTGATCAGGATGTTGGCGGGCTTGAGGTCGCGGTGCACGATCAGCCGCGCATGGGCGTGGGCCAGCGCATCGCAGACCTGCAGCGCCAGGTGCAGCACCGCCGCCGGCGGCAGCTGATGGCGCTGGCAGTACCGGTCGATCGGCTCGCCGGTGACATGCTCCATCGCCAGCCACGGGCGGCCGTTGCTGCTGACACCCGCGTCGTACAGCCGGGCGATGTGCGGATGGGCCAGCGCCGCCAGCAGGTCGCGCTCGCGGGCCATGCGCTGCACCAGGCCGGCGCTCCAGCCCGGGTGGGGCAGCTTCAGCGCCACCGCACGCGCCAGCGCGCCGTCGGCATGCTCGGCCAGCCACACGGTGGCCATGCCGCCTTCGCCCAGCGGCTGCAGCAGGCGCCAGGGGCCGATCAGGTCGCCCGCCTGGTCGAGGCTCTCGGCCGTGTCCAGCGCATCCATCACCGCGGCGACGGGGCGGCGCATGAACTGATCGGTTTCAGCGGCGGCGCGCTCGAGCATGCGCGCCAGCTCGGGCACGAAGTCGCGGTCGTCGTCGCCGCGGCCGGCCAGCCAGGGGCCGCGCTCGGCCACGGGCAGGGCCAGCGCCTGCTCGAGCAGGGCGTTCAGGCGGCGCAGGTGTTGCGGGTCGCGGCTGGGGCGCTGCATGGCGGCAACTCGGTGGCGTGGCGGCGGGCTGGCGGGTTCAACGCAAGGGTTCAACGCAAGGGTTCAACGCGAAGGTTCAACGCAAAACCGCGGCCCATCCGGACATCGGAACGCGGCCCGCGGCCCGGCCGACCGCGCTGCGCTGCGCAGCCCGGCGTTCAGTCCTGCCGCACGCCGGCCAGGTAGCGCACCACGATGCCCTCGTCGCCCGGGTGGTGCTCGGGCGCCACCGGCGTCAACTGCGCCAGCACGCACAGCCAGCCGGTGGCGGTGCGCACATAGGTGTCGGTGTAGCAGGTCATGCCCAGGGTCTCGACGCCCTGGCGCATGCGGATCCAGCGGTTGGTGGCACCCACCAGGGCCAGGTCGCCGATCACGCGGATGCGCTGGTCGCGCATGTCCCAGTACGGGATCAGCGCGGCATCGAAGCCGCTGGCCCAGTCCTGCAGGTAGGTGGCGCGGTCGACATGCTGGCCGGCGGTGTAGATGGCGCAGAAGTCGGGGTGCAGGATCGCGTCGTGCGAGCGCACATCGTTGGTGACGAAGTTGTGGATGAAGCGCTTGTTCAGCGCGGCCAGGGTGTCGTGGTCGGGGTGCGGCATGGCGGGCTCTCGGTGAAGGGGCTCTTGGTGATGAGGCTCTTGGTGGTGAGGCTCTTGGTGGTGAGGCTGGCCCGAGGTGCGCCGGGCCAGGGGTTTGGCAGGCCGGTGGCGGCACCGGGTTCGCCATGGTGCAGGCCGCGCCCTTTGTCTGCAAGACCAGACGGTGGATGGCGCGCGCCAATAGCATGCCGGGCCTCGCCTGTCTTGAGCCAGGCGAGGGCGATGGCGCGCTTTCCTGTGTGTTATTTCCCTGTTGCCTTTGGGAATGCACGGGCACTGCCGCCAGGTCTAGTATTCGCCGCTTGATGGGCCGAGGCTTCGGTCCGCTTCAGCGGGGTTACGGCATGCATGCCAGTGTCATCTCATCGAGCCCGGTCCTGCCCTTGTCGGCGCAGGAGCTGTTTCCGAACCTGTACCGCGAGCTGCGCCGCCTGGCCCGATCGCGCCTGGCCTCGGGCGGGCGCAACACCCTGCTCGACACCTCGGCCCTGGTCAACGAGACCTATCTGCGCATGCAGCGCGAGACCGATGCGCGCTTCAACGACCGCGAGCACTTCATGGCCTATGCCGCCACCACCATGCGGCACGTGGTCATCGACTTCATCCGCCGCCGCCGCGCCGAGCGGCGCGGCGGCGGCGCCGAGCACCTGACGCTGGACACCCGCGACTCGGCCGTGCTCGACCACGGCGCCGACGAGGCCGAGGCGGTGCACGAGGCCTTGCAGACCCTGGCCCAGATCGATGCCGGCCTGGTGCAGGTGGTGGAGATGCGCTACTTCGGCGGCTTCACCGATCTCGAGATCGCGCAGGCCATGGGCGTGACCGACCGCACCGTGCGCCGGCACTGGGAGCGCGCCCGCCTGCTGCTGAGCGAGCTGCTGGCGCTGTAGCCGCGGCGGCGGCGGCAGCGCCCGCCTGGCGCCGTGCGGCGGCGCTGTCCGCTTTGACGCGCGTTTGCCGTGGTACGGGGTGGCGCCATCCGCCATCGGTCTCCTGCCATGGGCCCATGGCCATGCCGCGTGATGGCCTGGCCGCTTTTTCGCACGTCTGCAACACCGCCTTGTCGCGCCACGCCGGGGCCTGCCCATGACCGAACCCGCTTCGCCCGACCTGGCCCGCCTGCGCGAGCTCAATGCCCTGCTCGAGCAGGGTCTGGCGCTGGCGCCCGCCGAGCGCCAGGCCTGGTACGCGCAGCTGGCTGAGGCGCAGCGCGCCTGCCTGTCGCGCCACCACGCCTGGATCGACGCCGAGGCCCGCATCGAGACCGACAGCTTCCTGCAGGCGCCGCTGCCGCTGCTGGCCCAGGCGCTGGCCGAGCCCGCCAGCGCCGGCGCGGGCCTGCGCGCCGGCGATCAGGTCGGCCCCTATCTGCTGCTGGAAGAGCTGGGCCGCGGCGGCCATGCCTGGGTGTGGCGCGCCGCACGCGGCGACGCGGCGCCGGCGCGTGAGGTGGCGCTGAAGCTGCCCTTCCTGGGCTGGTCGCCGGCCATGCTGCAGCGCGCGCTGCGCGAGCGGGCCCTGCTGGCCAGCCTGGAGCATCCGCACATCGCGCGGCTGTACGAGGCCGGGCAGACCGAAGCCGGCCTGCCCTGGCTGGCCATGGAGCTGGTGCGCGGCCAGGCCATCGACCGCCATTGCCAGGCGCACGGCAGCACGCTGGCGCAGCGCCTGGCGCTGTTTGTGCAGGCGGCCGCCGCCGTGGCCCATGCCCACGCGCAGCTGGTGGTGCACCGCGACCTCAAGCCCGCCAACATCCTGGTGGACGAGGCGGGCCAGGTGCGGCTGCTCGACTTCGGCATGGCCAAGCTGATCGCACCCGACGCGGCCGACCCGGCCCACGCGGGCGATGGCTCGGCCGCCGGCACGGCCGATGCCGCGCTCACCCGCCAGTGGGGTGCCGCCCTGACCCCCGAGTACGCCGCGCCGGAGCAGGCCCGTGGCCAGGCCGCGGGTGTGTCGGTGGACGTGTATGCGCTGGGCGTGGTGCTGTTCGAGCTGCTGGCCGGCAAACGCCCGTACACGCTGAACTGGCAGCCGGGGCAGGATCTGGCCACCGCCATCCTGCAGGCCGAGGTGCCGCCGGCCAGCGTGGCCGCCCAGCGCGCCAGGCACGCGGGCCGGGCCGTGCCGGTGCCGCCGCGCCTGCTGCGCGGCGACCTGGACGCGGTGCTGGCCAAGGCCCTGGCCAAGGACCCCGCGCAGCGCTATGCCAGCGTGGACCTGCTGGTGGCCGACCTGCAGCGCAGCCTGGCCCACGAGCCGGTGCTGGCGCGGCCACCGGGCTGGCGCTACCGCCTGGGCCGCCAGCTGCGCCGCCATGTGCTGGGGGTGTCGGTGAGTGCCGCGGTGCTGCTGCTCAGCCTGCTGGGAGGCGGCTTGTCGGCCTGGCAGTGGCAGCGCGCCGAGGCGCAGCGGCAGCAGGCGCTGGCGCTGCTGGCGCGCGGCGAGGCCTCGCACGAGTTCATGAACACGGTGCTGATGGACAGCGTGGACCGCGACCATCCGGTCACGCTGAACCAGCTGTTCGAGGCCAGTACGCGCTATGTTGAACACCAGCCCGACCCGCTGCTGCAGGCCACCGGTGCCTTTGCGCTGGCCACCTGGCACCTCAACGCGGGCCGCCCGCCGCAGGCGCTGGCGATTCTGGACGCCGCGTTGGCCGCACCGTTGACCGGCCCGCGCGCCATGGTGCAGCGCCAGCTGCACTGCCTGCGTGCCAACGCGCTGGACCTGAGCGGCCAGCCGGCGGCGGCCGACCAGGCGCTGCAGCTGGGCCTGGCCCCGGGCGCGCAAGACCCCGACGTGCGCTCACACTGCCTGTTGATGCAGGCCTATGTGGACAGCCGCCGTGGCCGGGCGCCGGCCGTGGTGCTGCGCAGCGTGGTCGCGGCCATTGCCGTGCTCGACGAGGCCGGCCTGCCCTTCTGGCGCCGGCGTGCGCTGCTGCAGGGCGAGCTGGCGCACCAGTGGGGGCTGCAGAAGGCCTTTGCGCCGGCCGATGCGGCCTTCCATGAGGCGCTGGGCCTGATGCGCCGCATGGGCCGCGGCGAGACCGGCAGTGCCGCCACGCTGATCAGCAACCACGGTGCGCTGTATGCCGTGTTCGGCATGCATCGCCAGGGCCTGGCCTTGCGCGAGCAGGCCCTGGCGCTGCTGCAGCAGCGCACACCGGGTGGCCCGGTGCCGCCGACGCTGCAGATCAACCTGGGCGGGCACCACCAGGCCATCGGCCGGGCCGCCGAGGCGGCGGCGCTGTTCGGCCCGCTGGCCGACAAGCCGGAGCTGCCGGCCGTGCTGCGCAGGGCCGCGCAGACCGGGCTGGCCATGTGCCGCATCGACCAGGGTGCGCTGGACGAGGCCGAGCGCCTGCTGCAACAGGCTGCGGCCGGCGCTGCCGACACGCTGCCGCAACTGACGCTGAGCGTGTCACGCGCCTGGCAGCTGGCCCGGCTGCGCCTGTGGCTGGCACGCCAGGACTGGCCGGCGGCCGAAGCCGCCAGCGCGCAGCTGCTGGCGCGGCGGCCGCCATCGATGCGGCAGGCACAGGCGGCCCAGCCCGCACAGCCCGCACAGCCCGCACCGACTGCACCGACTGCACCGACTGCACAGCCCGCAACGACTGCACAGCCGCCATCGCTGGAGGCCGTGCCCGACGGTTTCTGGCTCGAACTGATGCGCCTGCGGGCCGAGGCGCTGGGCCCGCAGGGCCGGGCGGCCGAGGCCGAACAGCAGTTGCGTGAGGGCCTGGCCCTGGCGCGCCAGGCCTATGCCGCCACGCCGGCCAGTGCGCATGAAGGCTGGCTGTGGCAAAGCCTGGGCCAGCGCCTGGCCAGCGACGGCCGCCAGGGCGAGGCAGCGCAGGCCCAGCGCCGCGCGCTGGCCCTGCTGGCCGAGGCCCTGGGCCCCGACAGCCCGCACACCCAGCGCAGCGCCCGCGCGCTGCAGGCCTTGCCGGCGCTGCCGGCCTCGGCCCTGGCAGCGCGCTGAGCGGCCGCCGCGGCCGGCGCTGCACCCGGCCCCTCAGCCACAGGTGCTGCCGCTGGATCTGGCGCTGCACCCGGTCGACCTGGCCCAGCGGCTGCAAGGGCTGCAGGGGCTGCAAGGGCTGCAGGGGTTGCGGGCGCTGCGGGCGCTGCTGCAGCGACTGCTCGCGTGGCCGCTGCTGCGCTGCCTGCTGTTGCGACACCACCCAGCCGTCGCGGCGGTCAACCAGCGACACCGCCGGCACCTGGCCGCCATCGGCCGCAAAGGCCACGCTCAGGTTGTACAGGTCGTAAAGGTCGCACAGGTCGCACAGGTCGTAGAGGTCGTAGAGGTCGTACAGGGCGGCGTGGCCATGGCGCAGCGGCGGCCAGGGGGCCGGATGGCCGGACAGCAGGGCCGGGTCGACCGCGCCTCGGGCAGGGTGCTCATTCGCCGCTGTGTCCGTTGTCGGGGGCGCCGGCCTGCGCCTGGCGGGCCATCTGCTGCCAGCGCCGGTGTTCGGCCGGCGTGGTGCCCCAATCCTGGCCGTACAGGCGGTGGCCGTGGTCCAGCATGAACAGCGCAATGCGCGCGGCCTCGGCATCGCCCGCCTGGGCCAGCCCGGCAAAGCGCCCGAAGGCCGCCGCATGCTGGCCGGCCTGGAAGGCCTGGGTCGCGGCCAGCCAGTCGGCACTGCCTTCGTCGGCGGCGCTGCCGTGCCGCGCCGCGTCGGGCGGCGGGCTGCCGGGCCTGGCCGTGGTGGCCGTGATGGGCGTGATGGGCGCCTGGCCCGGGCTGGCGGGCACGGTGTGGCCGGTGGCGGCTTGCCGCGCACCGGGCACTGGCAGTGGCGCGGGCATGGCCAGCAGGGCACCGCCCAGCAGGCCGGCGCCCAGCACGCCGGCGCACAGCAGTGGTGGCAGCTGCAGCCGGCCCGGCCAGGGCAGGGGGGCGGCGGCGGGGCGTGCGGGCTGGCGGGGGAGGGGGTGGTTCATGGCGGCTCCGGGATCGGGTGATGGCGGTGGTGGGCGTGATGGCGGTGATGGGGGGGTGCCCTGGTTCCACGGCCTGGGTGCCAGGGGCCGGACAGGCCGCTGACGCGGCACGGCGGCCCGTCCCCCCGCCTGTGGACGCAGGTGCCGCCGCGTGCCGGCCTGCGCGGACGCCTGCGCCGGATGCAGCCCGCACCGGCCGCCCACCTTCAGGCCGCGGCGGCCACCGCAGCCAAAGGGCTCGGCTGGGCCGGCCGGGCGAGCTGGCGGCGCAGCTCGGGCAGGGCCTGCTGCATGGCCTGGGCGCCGGCCTCCACCATGGCCGGCAGGGCGCTGGTCTGCCACAGGCCCACGGGGCCTTGCAGCGCCAGCTGCAGCTGCAGGATCGGCGGGCCGTTGCGGCGCGCGGCATCCAGCCGGGCGGCCATCAGGTTGTTGATCATGGTGGTGCTGATGCGCGTGACCAGGCGCGCCGGATGGTTGACGCGGCGCGGCAGCCGGCCCTCGAAGCCGAGCGCCAGCACCAGGTCGGCATCGGCCGCGGCCGACACCGGCAGCGGGTCGGACAGCACACCGTCGAGCAGCAGGCGCGGGCCCACCTGCACCGGTGGAAACACCATCGGCACCGCCATGCTGGCCTGGATGGCCTGGGCCAGCGGGCCGCTGCCCAGCACCACGGCCTGGCCGCTGGCGGCGTCGGTGGCGGTCACGCGCAGCGCCAGCGGCAGGGTCTCGATGTGCTGGCGGCCGAAGGCCTCGTCCAGGCGCTGGCGGATCAGCGTGGCCTTGCGCAGCGCGAAGTGCGGGCCGAAGTGCAGCAGCCGCGGCAGCGCCAGCTCGAGCCAGGCGCGCCAGCGGCGCTGCTGGGTGAGCTCTTGCGACCAGGCGCTGGTGACCATGTGCGTGGCCTCGGCCACCGACACGCCCAGCGCGAGCACGCCGGCGATCAGCGCACCCGAACTGCAGCCCACCAGCAGCTGCGGCGCCAGGCCCTCGCGCTGCAGCACCCGCATCACGCCGATGGCCGAGGCGCTGCGCACGCCGCCGCTGCCGATCACCAAGGCGATGCGCGGGGCCTTGTGCTTCAGTTCGAGGGATTTCATGGTCGATCTCCTGGGGTGCGGGGTTGAAGGGTGGATCCGGTTCCACGCAGCCGCGGCGGCGATCCGGACAGGCGCCGGCGGGGCCGGGCCCCCCCAGGTGCGTGGTGCTCATCGATGCGGATGACGCCGGGGCGCGGCGCTGTCCGGCGCGGCGCGGGCAGGCCGTGGAACAGGGCATCACACCCCCCAGGAGCGACGCCATGACCCCCTTGTTCGACACCGCGCTGCACGGCGCCGATCTGGTGCAGGCCGATCTGGTGCATGCCGATCTCGCGCAGGCCGATCTGCTGCACGACGCGCTGGGCCGCGAACCCGGGCACGCTGCCGACGACGATGCCGACCCGCTGGCCGCCGAGCAGGCGCGTTATGCGCGCTGCATCGCCATGTCGCAGCGCGTGCGCTGGGACATCGACGAGGACGTGCTGCGTGGCCGCCAGTTCGACCTGGCGCACAAGTTCCTGCCCGATGCGCTGTCGCAGGTGCAGCGGCTGGACGGGCTGTCGGCCGACGAGCAGCGCCTGCTCAGCCAGATCCAGGGCCGCACCTACGCCAACATGTTCGGCCTGGTCGAGCGCTTCATCGGCGCCAAGATGCTCGAGCTCAGCCGCAGCCACTGGTTTGCCGACCAGGTGGCGCTGCAGGCGCTGGTGCGTTTTGCCGACGAGGAGCTCAAGCACCAGGCGCTGTTTCGCCGGGTCGACGAGATGATGGCGCAGGCCATGCCGCCGGGCTACCACTTCACGGCGCGGCCCGACGAGGTGGCGATGGCGGTGATGCAGGCGCCCGACTGGTCGGTGCTGGCGCTCACCTGCCACATCGAGCTGTTCACGCAGGTGCACTACCGCCAGAGCATCGGCACCCAGCCCGGGCTGTCGCCGATCTTCCGCGACATCTTCCTGTACCACTGGCGCGAGGAGTCGCAGCACGCCATCCTGGACGAGCTGGAGTGGCGCCGCGTGCACCGCACGCTGGACACCATCGGCCGCGACCAGGGCGTGGACGGCCTGATCGTGCTGGTGGCCGCGGTGGACGGCATCGTGCAGACCCAGGCGCAGGCCGACGCGGCGTGCTTCGAGCAGTGGATCGCGCGCCGCCTGCCCGAGCGCGAGCGCCAGCGCCTGCGCACCGTGCTGCTGCAGGCCTACCGCTGGCAGTACATCGGCTCGGGCGTGCGCGATGCGCGTTTTGCCGCGCTGCTGGAAGCCCTCACCACGCCGGTCCAGCGCCAGCGGCTGCAGCGGGCGCTGGCGCCGCTGATGGACTGAGCCATGGCCCGCACCTTTGTCGTTGAAACCCTGGTCGCGGCCGATGCCGCGCGCGTGGCCACGCTGTGGCAGGCGCAGGACCCGGCCTCACGCGCACGGCGCTTTCATGGCGCGGTGGATGCCGCCAGCGCGGCGCAGCGCTGGCGCCTGGCGCTGCAGGCCGGCGCACTGCAGGCCTGGGGCGTGGCCCATCCCGACCAGCCGGGCCGCTTGCTGGCCGAGGCCTGCGCCGCACCGGCGCACGACGCACCCGGCTGGGAGCTGGCGCTGCTGGTCGACCGCCACTGGCGCCGCCACGGCCTGGGCCGCCAGCTGCTGGCCAGCGTGCTGGCCGCCGCCACCGCCGCCGGCGTGGCCGGCGTGCAGGCCCTGGTGCAGGCCGACAACCTGGCCATGCAGGCGCTGGCGCTGAGCCTGGGCGCGGTGGATGGCGAAACCTGGCCGCCGGCCGGCGCGCCGACGGATGCGCTGGCCGGTTCACTGGCCGGGGCGCTGGCCGCGCTGGAGCGCGAGCTGGGTGGCCGGGTGGCCGGTGCCGGCAGCGTGGCGGCCGGCGGCACCGCCGCTGCGGCCTGCAGCCTGTGCTGGCCCGCGCCGCGGCCGGTGGCGCCGCCGGTGCGCAGGCTGTCGGGCTGGCCGGGAGCGGTCGGGGTGGCCGGTATGGCCGGTGCGGCCGGTGCGGCCGGCCGCGCCTGGTGGCAGCGCTGGGCGGCGCGGCTGCGCTGAGCCGCGGTGCCGCGGGCCTGGCGGGCCGCCGTCCGGGCGATGGCTCAGAACAGCGTGGCGCTCAGGCAGTCCACCTCCACCCGGCCGCGGCCGGCCTGCTTGCCACGGTACATGGCCAGGTCGGCGCGGCGCAGCAGCTTGTCGGGTGCGGTGGCGTGCTCGGCAAAGGCGCAGCCGGCGGTCAGGCTCAGTGCCAGGCCGCTGTGCTCGGGCAGCAGCGGCGCCTGCAGGGCCTGCAGCAGCTTCTGGCCCAGCTCCTGCGCCTGCACGCTGTGCTGCAGGCCCTCGGCCACCAGCACAAATTCGTCGCCACCCAGGCGGGCCAGCACATCGTGCTGGCGGATGTGCTGGCGCAGGCGGTCGGCCATGGCGCGCAGCAGGCGGTCGCCCATGGCATGGCCGTGGGTGTCGTTGATGGCCTTGAAGCCGTCCAGGTCGATCATGTAGAGCGCCAGGCCGTGGCCGGCCTGGGCGCGCGCCAGCATCGGCGGCAGCAGCGCCTCGAGCCCGCGCCGGTTGGGCAGGCCGGTGAGCACATCGGTCTCGGCCAGGTTGCGCAGGTGGGCGGCCTGGCCGGCCTGCAGCGCCACCTGCTGCTCGGCGCGGGCCAGGCGCTGGCGCTGGCGCAGCACCAGCACCTGCAGGAACAGCAGCAGGTCGAACACCGCCGCCAGCTGGAACGCGTGCAGCGTCCACGGCGTGGCCGGCAGCCGGCCATAGGACACCGCCATCAGCGTGAAGATGCCCAGGTAGTAGCCCAGCCAGGCCAGCAGCAGGTAGGCGCCGGTGGCGTCGCGCTGGCGCAGCAGGGCCCAGGCGCGCGACAGGCCCAGCAGCGCCGGCATCATGCCCACCGTGCCGGCCACGGCGCTGAGGCCGGCCACGCCGATCAGGTCGGTGGCAAACAGCAGGGCGGTGGCCAGCATCACCAGCGCGCCGGCGCGCATGGTGGTGCTGAAGCCGCGCCAGCCGGGCTGGTGGCGCAGCACCGCCTCGTTGTAGAGAAAGCTGGCGCACTGCGCCAGCAGCGCCGCCAGGCCGGCGCCGTGGCGCAGCGCCCAGTCATGGCCCGGCCACAGAAACTGCGCCGCCAGGCCGAACTGGGCCAGCGACACGGTCATCGAGCTGGCCACCAGAAAGGCGTAGCGCAGACTCAGCCGGTCGCGGTGCCACCAGGCCTGGCCCAGGCTGTAGGCCAGCAGCGCCAGGCTCAGGCCGGTGAGCAGGGCCTGCAGCGATTGCGCGGCCAGCGTGCGGTCGATGTAGGGCCCGGGCCGGCTCAGGCGCAGCGGCAGGATCAGCGGGCTCTCGGACTGCGCGCGCAGCAGCAGCTGGTAGCTGCGGCCGGGCTGCAGCTCGAGCTGGGCGGTGGGCACGCGGCCATGCTGGCGTTCGAGCGAGCCCAGGCGGGCCTGCAGCAGCAGCTGGCCGGCGTCGTCCAGCAGGTAGAAGGCCAGGTGCTGCACCGAGGGCTGCTCGGATTCGAGCACCCACTGCCCACCACCGCCGGGCGGTACCTGCAGCGCCACCATCAGCCAGGCGGCGCCGCGCTGCAGGCCCAGCGTGCCGCTGGCCATGGGTGGCGGCACGAACATCGCGCCGCCGTCGCGCACGGCGTCGAGGTCGAGCTGGCCGCTGGGGTCGTGCAGCCAGCGCACGGCCGGCCACAGGCTCAGGCTGCCGCTGGGCTGGGGCAGCAGTTGCAGCGGCGGCTGCTGCGCCGGCGCGCCGGCGGCCGCCGGCGCAAGCAGGGCCCACAGCAGCGGCCAGCCACAGCACCAGGTCAGCCACCAAGCCCAGCCACTGCGCTGGCGCGGCCCGCGCGCTGCCGCGACGGGGCGCTGCGCCCCCCCCAACCTGCTGCCCATCCAGATCTGCCCTTGTCCTGTCGATGCTTGTTCTGGCCCGTGCGGTTTGGCCCCGCCACAGGCGTGCCACGCGGCGGCGGCACGGCGCCAAGGGTAGTGCATGGTGTGCCTGCAGATGCTGACAACCCCAGGCCTGGCGCGCCGTTTGCCGGGCGGCCGCAGGGTTTCACCCAGGCCGGCCACCCCGGGGCGCCGGGTGCCGCCGGGGTGCGGCAGGCCGGCCTGCCGCCGGCCCCCGGCTCAGCGCGCCGCGCTGACCCGCCAGATCACATCGCCCACATCGTCGGCCACCAGCAGCGAGCGGCCGTCGGGGCCGATGGCCACGCCCACCGGGCGGCCGTAGGACACCGATTCGTCCGGCGCCAGAAAGCCCCACAGGATGTCGCGCGGCGTGCCAGCCGGCCGGCCCTGGGCAAAGGGCACGAAGACCACGCGGTAGCCGCTGAGCGTGCTGCGGTTCCAGCTGCCGTGCTGGCCGATGACCATGCCGTCCTGATCGAAGCCGGGCAGGGTGCCGGCCGGCATCCAGCACAGGCCCAGGCTGGCGGTGTGGCCGCCCAGCGCGTAGTCGGGCTGCAGGGCGCTGGCCACCTTGGCGGCATCTTGCGGCACGCGGTCGTCGACCGTCTGGCCCCAGTAGCAGTACGGCCAGCCGTAGAAGCCGCCGTCGCGCACCGAGGTCAGGTAGTCGGGCGGGGTTTCGTCGCCCAGGCCGTCGCGTTCATTCACCACCGTCCACAGCGCGCCGCTGCCGGGCTCCCAGGCCAGGCCCACCGGGTTGCGCAGGCCGCTGGCAAAGATGCGGCTGGTGCCGCTGGCCAGATCGAGCTCATAGATGCAGGCGCGGCCTTCCTCGGCCTCGAAACCATGCTCGGCGATGTTGCTGAGCGAGCCCACGCCCACGTACAGGCGCTGGCCGTCGGCGCTGGGCAGCAGGCTGCGGGTCCAGTGGCCGCGCGGCTTGAAGGTGGCCAGGCGCCGGCCTTCGCCGCTGATGCGGGTGGCGCCGGGCGTGAACGCGAAGGCCATCACGCCATCGGTGTTGCCGACGTAGAAGTGGCCGTCCAGCCAGGCCATGCCGAAGGGCTGGCGCTGGCCTTCGAGCAGCGTGAAGCGCTCTTCGGCCGTGCCGTCGCCGTTGGCGTCGCGCAGCAGCGTGATGCGGTTGGGGCTGTCACCCAGCGCGGCGGCGCGCTTCATGGTGGCGGCCATGGCGTGATCGAACAGCGTGCGCGGCTGGCCGGCGCTTTGCAGCGCCTCGGCCACCGTCACGTCGCCATTGGGCAGCACCTGGATCCAGCGCGGGTGCTTCAGCCCGGCGGCAAAGGCGTTCACCGCCAGGCCGGGCGCGGCACTGGGCAACTGGCCGGCAGCCCAGCCCTGGGCGGTGGGCATCTTCAGCGTGGGGATGCTGCCCTGCGGCCGCTCGGCCGGGATCTCGGGTGCGCTGCCCACGGCCTGGGTGCGCACGGTGCCCTGCAGGCGGCGCCAGTGCAGGGCGCCAGCACCCACCCAGGCCACCACGCGGGCCAGAACGGTGTCAAAACTCATCGGTCTCCTCCGGATCGTGCGGCCGCGCGCCGGCAGGAGGGGCGGCGTGCCGTCAAAGCGACGCACGATAGCGGCAAACGCCCGGGCGCGTGGGTACGAGCGCGTTACGAACCCCGCGCCGGCGCGGCCTCTCGCCGCCGCGGTGCGGCGGGCGGCCGGGCGCTCAGCGCTCGCCCGAGGGCCTGGCCTGCGGCACCCCAGAGGCGATGGCCGGCCCGAACTGCGGCAGGCCATCGGCCGACCAGCCGAAGCGCTGGATGCGCATGGTGCGGCCCGCGGCGTCGTTGGCGTCCACGTCCTTGGCGTGATAGACCAGCCAGTCCTCCCGGCCGTCGGGCGAGCGCGTGAAGCTGCAATGCCCTGGCGCATGCACGCCGCCGTGGCCCTGGCCGGCCGCGGCCGGGCCGAACACCGGCTGCGCATGCTTGCGCCAGCTGCCGGGCTGCATCGGGTCGCGGCCCACCAGTTCGAGCAGGCCCAGGTAGTACACCGCGGCGGTGTGGCCGGCCGAGTAGACGACGAAGTCGCGGCCGCCGCGCTGCAGGGCCTGCGGCGCCTCGATCCAGTAATGCTCGCGCTGCGCCTCCCAGCGGCCGTCAGGCCGCTTGTGCCAGCCGCGCTCCCAGTCGTGCTCACCTTGGGCGATGCGCACGCCGGGGCCGTCGGCCCGCGCCGGGCTCGACATCGGGGCGATCCACAGGCCGTCGTCGGCGTACATCCAGTACAGGCGGCCATCGGCCAGGCGCAGCACCGAGCCGTCGATGGCGTAGCGCTCGTGGGCGTTGTGCACGCGGCCCAGATCGCGGTACGGGCCCAGCGGCTGGTCGGCCTCGAGCACGTAGTGGCGGTGGTTGGCGTCAACCTGGTCGGACGCCGTGTAGTAGAGGTACCAGCGCCCGTCCAGGTGGTGCAGCTCGGGGGCCCAGATCATGGCGCTGCGCGGCCCGCTGGGCTCGGCGCTCCAGACCTTGCGGCGCTCGGCCTGGCGCCAGTCGCTCAGCCGCGGCGAGCGGTAGATCCACAGGCCGCCGCCAGGATCGAGCGTGGCGGTCATGTAGTACTGGCCTTCGTGCCACAGCACCCAGGGGTCGCCGGCCTCCTGGCCCGGCAGCACGGGGTTGGTGAACGCGTCGGCGGGCAAGGGGGCGGCGGGCAAGGGTGCGGCCTGGGGCATGGGCAGGAAGGCTCCGGTGGCCGCCAGCCCGGCCGTGGCCGCGGCCCAGCCCATCAGGCGGCGGCGGGCGGCGGGGGCAGGGGGCGGTGCGGGTGCATGGTGGGGGGTCTCGGGCAGGCGGCCGGCATCCGGCCGCAGCGGCGCATGCTAGCCGCTCGGCTCATTAATAACAAATAGTGTTGTTACTAATGAAAAGCCCGGGGCGCCCCGATCAGGCGCTGCCGGCGCCGCCGCCGCGCGGGAAATCGAAGCCCACGCGCATCACCATGTCCTGCGGGTAGTTGCCGAACTTGCGGCCGAACAGGTTGAGCCCGCCGCGGTGGCGGGCATCGTCCTTGACGCCCAGGCGCACCTTGATGTGGTTGGTCTGGGTGAGCGCCAGCTGCTCGATCTGCACCGCGCTGAGCTCGACGCCGTCGATCATCGCGCCCCTGGGGCCCACGCTCCACTGCTTGAGCAGGCCGTGGGTGGTGCGGTCGACCTGCCACCAGCTGGGCATCAGCAGCGAGGGCGAGCCGCCGTAGTCGCCCGGGCAGGTCCAGGTGCCGACCTCCACGTCGTTGATCCACAGCGTGATGTCGGACGGCCAGTCCTCGTTGAACTGCGGTGCCTCGGAGCAGATCTCGACCGACAGCTCCAGGTGCGTGGGCAGCGCGCCGTAGGGCAGGTTGTTGGGGAAGGCGTACTCCACGTAGCCCACGCCGCCGAACCACAGCAGCTGGGCGTACACATGCTCGGGCTCGAAGAACGAGCGCGGCTCGTCGAGCATGCCGATGATCTTGGTCTCGCTGACCAGGCCGCAGGTCGGCTTGGCCTCGACATGGCGGTAGCTGCCGATGGGCATGCTGACCGACATCACGTTGGCGTTGGACTCCACCGCCGCGCCGGGCAGGCGCAGGCGCACCTCGTCGTAGCGCTTGGAGCACAGCTTTTGCTGGCCGCGCGTGCCCGGCTCCACCTCCACCGAGACCAGGCCCACCGCCTGCAGCTGGTTGATGTTGAAGCTCACCGTGGAGTGCGGCAGGTTCATGGCCGAGGCCAGCTCCGAGACGTTGAGCACCTGATGGGTCAGCAGGCCCAGCATCATCTGCCGGGTGTTCGAGGCCAAAGCCTTGGCCACGGCCAGGGCGGCATCGCCCTCGACCATCAATACGCGGCTGCCCGCCACATCCACCATGTCCCGCCCCTTTGCTCGATTGGACCGAAAGGATTGGCGAGTTTATGGGGTGCCGGCCGGCGGCGCGGGCGCGCGTTGGCGCTGCAGCGTGGGTCAGAGCGGTTGCTTAGGGTAAAGCCGAATCATTAATAACCAATCAATTGGTGACAATGGCGGCATGCCCCGCACCGACGCCCAGGCCACCACCGCTGCCGCCACCGCTGACACCAACGCTGCTGCCACCGCTGCCGCCACCGCCTCCCGCTCGCCGCTGCCGCAGCCTGACGGCGAGGCCCAGGTGTTCACGCTGCGCTCGCCCGACGGCCTGCAGGTGGCGGTGATGGACCACGGGGCCACCTGGCTGTCGTGCCAGGTGCCGCTGGATGGTGGCCTGCGCGAGGTCTTGCTGGGCCATGCCACGCCGGCGCAGCACCAGGTGCAGCCCGGCTACCTGGGTGCCGTGGTGGGCCGCCTGGCCAACCGCATTGCGCAGGCGCGCTTTGCGCTCGATGGCCGCCTGGTGACGCTGGACGCCAACGAGGGCCCGCACCACCTGCATGGCGGCACGCAGGGCTGGCATCGCCGGCGCTGGCAGGTGCAGGCGCGGGCCGCCGACTGCCTCGAGCTGGCCCTGCACTCGCCCGCTGGCGAGCAGGGCTATCCCGGCGCGGTGGATCTGCGCCTGCGCTACCAGCTGCAGGCGCCGCTGCAACTGACGCTGGACATGCAGGCCACGGCCACGGCCGCCACGCCGCTGGGCCCCACCAGCCACGCCTACTTCAACCTCGACGGGGCGGGCGACATCGGCGCGCACCGCCTGCAGATCCCGGCCAGCCGCTACCTGCCGGTCGGGCCCGACCTGATCCCCACCGGCGAGTTCGGCGCGGTGGCCGGCACGGCCTTTGACTTCCGCCGGCCGCGCCACATTGCCCAGGCGCTGGCGCAGCTGCGCGCCGGCGCCGCATCACCGGCCAGCCACGACCACTGCTGGCTGATCGATGCCGGCGCTGCCCCGCTGGACGGCGCGCCGCCGGCCGTTCAGCCGGTGGCGCAGCTGTGGTCCGGCGATGGCCGGCTGGCCCTGTCGCTGCACAGCAGCTACCCGGGCCTGCAGTTCTATGCCGGCGAGTTCTTGCCGCACAGCCTGGGCCGCGATGGCCGGCCCCACCTGCCGCACGCCGGGCTGGCACTGGAGCCGCAGTACCTGCCCGACAGCCCCAACCATGCCGGCCAGCCCGGCTGGCCCGATTGCGTGCTGCGGCCGGGGCGCGTCTGGCGGCAACGGCTGGTCTACCGCTTTCAACCCCACCCCGACCTCTCTCTCGCCGCGTGACATGAACCAAGCCCAAGCCCCCGCCACCCCCCTGCAGCGCTGGATACCCGAGCGCGCCCATGCCTGGCACCAGGCCCAGCCCTGGGCGTTGGGCGCCAACTTCGTGCCGGCCACGGCCATCAACCAGCTGGCCATGTGGCAGGCCGAGAGCTTTGACCTGGCGCGCATCGACCTCGAGCTGGGCTGGGCCGCCGGCCTGGGCATGAACACGATGCGGGTGTTTCTGCACGATCTGCTGTGGGCCCAGGACCCGGCGGGCTTCAAGCAGCGCATCGACCAGTTCCTGGACATTGCCGACCGGCACCGCATCCGCACGATGTTCGTGCTGTTCGACTCGTGCTGGGACCCCGAGCCGCGCCTGGGGCCGCAGCGCGAGCCGATTCCGGGCGTGCACAACTCGGGCTGGGTGCAAAGCCCGTCGGCGGCCCAGCTCGCCGACGAGGCGCAATGGCCGGCACTGCGGGCCTATGTGGAGGATGTGGTGGCGGCCTTTGCGCACGACGCGCGCATCAGCCACTGGGACCTGTGGAACGAGCCCGACAACCAGGGCGGCGGCATGGGCTACTACCAGCCGCGCGAGGCCCCCGACAAGATCGCCCGCGTGGCCCGGCTGCTGCCCCAGGTGTTCGAGTGGGCGCGTGGGCAGCAGCCCACCCAGCCGCTGACCAGCGGGCTCTGGCTGGGTGACGACTGGAGCCCGGCCTCCAGCAGCCTGAACGCCGTGCAGCAGGTGCAGCTGGCGCAGTCGGACATCGTCAGCTTTCACGACTACAGCTGGCCCGAGCGCTTCGAGGCCCGCATCGCCCAGCTGCAGGCCCACGGCCGGCCGCTGATCTGCACCGAGTACATGGCGCGCAGCCTGGGCTCGACCTTCGACACCGCCTTGCCGATCGCCCGGCGCGAGAACGTGGGCATGCTCAACTGGGGCTTTGTGGATGGCAAGAGCCAGACGCGCATGCCCTGGGATTCGTGGCTCAAGCCCTATACGCTGCAGGCGCCGATCGTCTGGTTCCACGATGTGCTGCACCAGGACGGCCGGCCCTACCGCGAGCGCGAGGCCGAGCTGCTGCGGCAGTACGGCGCGCAGGCCGGGCACGGGCAGTGAGCGCCGGCATCGAGTTCCAGGGCGTGGCCAAGCGCTACGGCGCGGTGGAGGTGATCGCCGATTTCTCGCTGCGCATCGAGGCCGGAGAGTTCGTCGTGCTGCTGGGCCCCTCGGGCTGCGGCAAGAGCACGCTGCTGCGCATGCTGGCCGGGCTGGAGGGCTGCTCGGCCGGGCGCATCGTGCTGGGCGGGCGCGATGTCACGGCACTGCCGCCGGGCCAGCGCGGCGTGGCCATGGTGTTTCAGCAGTACGCGCTGTACCCGCACATGAGCGTGGCCGACAACATGGGCTTCGGTCTGCGCAACATCGGCCTGCCGGCCGCGCAGATTGCCCGCCGCGTGGCCGATGCGGCGCGCATGCTCGAGCTCGAGCCGCTGCTGCAGCGCCGGCCGGCTCAGCTGTCGGGCGGGCAGCGCCAGCGGGTGGCCATCGGGCGGGCCGTGGTCAAGGAGCCGCAGGCCTTCCTGTTTGACGAGCCGCTGTCCAACCTGGACGCCAAGCTGCGCAACCGCACGCGCATCGAGATCGCACGCCTGCACAAGCGCCTTGGCGCGACCATGGTCTTCGTCACCCACGACCAGGTGGAGGCCATGACCCTGGCCGACCGCGTGGTGGTGCTCGATGGCGGCCGCATCGCCCAGGTGGCGCCGCCGATGGCGATCTACGAGCGGCCGGCCAACCGCTTTGTGGCCGGCTTCGTCGGCAGCCCGTCGATGAACTTCCTGCCGGCCGAGCGCCGCCCCGATGCGCAGGGCCGCGTGGCGCTGGCGCTGCCCGGTGGCACGGTGGCCACCACCCAGGTGCCGGCCGCGGCGCTGGCCGGCGGCGCGGCCAGCGGGCTGTCGCTGGGCGTGCGGCCGGAGGGCCTGCGCCTGGCCGCCCGGGGCCCGCTGGCCGGCCGGGTGGAGCTGGTGGAGCGCCTGGGCGAGCGCAGCCTGGTGCATGTGGGCTTGGGGCCAGCGGGCGCCGGGCCTGCGGGCCCGGGGTCATCGGGCCCGGCCGAGGCCTGCGTGGTGGTGGCCGACCTGGCCGGCCAGCCGGTGCCGGCGCTGGGCGACGTGGTGCAGCTGGCGCTCGACCTGGACCGGGCGCATGTGTTCGACGCGGCCGGCCACGCCCACCATGCGGAGGCCGCGTGAGTCCGCCGGCCCGCGCCGGCCTGCTGGCGCCAACGCCGCTGGCCGGGCCGGCCTGGGTGGGCTGGGCCTTCGTGCTGCCCTTCCTGGCCGGCTACGTGCTGCTGCTGGGGGTGCCGGTGCTGCAGGGGCTGTGGTTGTCGCTGCAGGCGCAAGACCTGTTGTCGGGCCGCGGCCAGTTTGTGGGCCTGGCCAACTTTGCCGATCTGCTGGGCGACGAGGTGTTCCTGCGCGCGGCTGTCAACACCGTGCTGTTTGCCGGCCTGTGCACGCCGCTGATGGTGGGGCTGGGTCTGGCGCTGGCCCTGGTGCTCAACCGGCCGGGCCGCCTGGGCGCCTGGCTGCGCGGCATCTTCTTTGCCTCCAGCGTGCTGTCGGTGACGGTGGTCACGCTGATCTGGCGCCTGGTGCTGCTGCCCGAGCGCGGCCTGCTGGGCCAGACCCTGATGGCCCTCGGCCTGCCCGACCCGGCGCCGCTGGGCAGCGAGAGCCTGGCCCTGCCCTGCATCGCGCTGGTCACGCTGTGGTGGGGCGTGGGGCTGCCGATGATGCTGCTGCTGGCGGCACTGCAGCAGGTGCCGCGCGAGCTGTACGAAGCCGCCGCGCTCGACAACGCGGGCCGCTGGGCGAGCTTTCGCCACATCACGCTGCCGGCGCTGCGGCGCACGCTGGTGCTGGTGGCCATCGTGCAGGTGCTGGGCCAGCTGCAGGTGTTTGGCCAGGTGCAGCTGCTCACGCAGGGCGGGCCCAACCACAGCACGCGCACGCTGGTGATGTTTGTCTACGAGGCCTTGTTCGACCAGTGGGCCCTGGGCTATTCGGCGGCCGCCGCGCAACTGCTGTTCGTGCTGCTGGTGCTGGGTGTGGCGGTGCAGCGCTGGGCCGAGCGGCCTCACGGGGAGGGCGCATGAGCCGCCAGCAACGTGGCCCTCAAGCCGAATGGCGCCAGGCGCAGCCTGACGCGGCCCCGGTGAACGCGCCGCTGCGCGGTGGCCTGACCGATCGCCTGCTGCTGGCCCTGGCCGTGCTGCTGGCCGTGGCCTGGACGCTGCCGCTGGCCTGGGTGCTGGCGCTGTCGTTCAAGTCGAACGCCGACCTGATGGAACGCAGCGATGCACTGCTGTCCTCGCCCTTCACCCTGGCCAACTATGCCGACATCGTGGCCCATCCGGCGGTGTTCCAGTGGGTGCTCAACAGCGCCGTGGTGGCCGTGGTGCAGACGGTGCTGGTGCTGCTGCTGTCGTCGCTGGCCGGCTACGGTTTTGCGCGCTGCGAGTTTCCGGGGCGGCGCTGGCTGTTTGCGCTGGTGCTGGCCGGCCTGGCCGTGCCCGAGCCCGCGGTGGTGATCCCGCTGCACCGCCTGTTTGCGCAGCTGGACCTGCACAACACCTATGCCGGCCTGGTGCTGCCGCGCCTGGCCGCGCCCTTTGGCGTGTTCATGATGGTGCAGTTCTTCAAGGCCATCCCGCGCGAGCTGGAAGAGGCGGCGCTGCTGGACAACGCCAGCCGCTGGACCGTCTTCTGGCGCGTGATCCTGCCGCTCACGCTGCCGGCCCAGGCCACGCTGGGCATCTTCAGCTTCCTGGCGTGCTGGAACGACTACCTGTGGCCGCTGATCTCGGCCACCCGACCCGAGATGTACACGCTGACCCTGGGCCTGGCCTCCACGCAGAGCAACTTTGCCCAGTCCGAGGGGCTGGGCTTCCTGATGGCGCAGGCGGTGTTCGCGGCGCTGCCGATGCTGGTGCTGTATGCCTTCTTCCAGCGCCACATCGTGGCCGCGGTGGCCGGCGGCGGCGCCGTGCGGGAGGCGGCGCGATGAGCCGGCGCGCAAGCCCGGGGCGCCTGGCGGCCGGCCTGCTGGCGGCGCTGGCAATGGCCGCTCTGGCTTCGCCGGCCACGGCCGCGCCGCCGGTCACGCTGAGCTCGGCGCGCTTTTTCGGCAGCTGCGAGGCGCAGTTCGCCGGCCAGCTCGATCCGGCCCAGGCCAGCAGCGAATGCGGCGTGATCACCGTGCTGACGCAGCGCTTCAATGCCCGCCATGCCGGGCGCATCCAGGTGCAGACCCAGGTGGTCGAGCACAGCGCCTACTACCAGCAGCTGGGCGCGCGCATCGTCGGGCGCGACCTGCCCACGGTGGCCATCCTGCACAGCTCGGTGCTGGGCGACTTTGTGCGCCGCGACCTGCTGCAGCCGCTGGACGAGGGCTTTGCCCGCCACGGCATCGACGTGGCCGGCTTCACCCCGCATGCGCGCCGCGGCGTCACCGTGGCCGGGCAGGTGTATGCGCTGCCGTTCGACACCCATGCCATGGTCTGGCATGTCAACACCGGGCTGATGCGCCAGGCCGGCCTGCTGGACGCGCAGGGCCATGCCCGGCTGCCGGCCGATCCGGCCCAGCTGCTGGCCCAGGCGCGGCAGTTCAAGGCGGCCACCGGCAAGCCCTATTTCGTGTGGCTGACGCTCAACGACCCGGCCTTCTTTGCCCGCACGCTGCTGGGCCTGGTGCAGCAGCAGGGCGGGGCGCTGTTCAGCGAGCCGGCGCCGGGCATGGCCCCGGCCATCGACCTGGGCTCGCCCGCCGTGCGCTCGGCGGTGGCGCTGATGCGCACCCTCTACGCCGAGGGCCTGGCCACGCGCCACATGGACTACAGCGCGGCGCTGCAGGCCTTCATGGCCGGTGCCGGCGGCGTGATGCCCAACGGCACCTGGCTGCTGGGGGAGCTGAGCGCCCGCGCGGCGCGGCCCGGCAATGCGCTGAGCCAGGCCTACGAGGCGCGGCCCGAGCCCACGCTGCACGGCCAGGCCGCCACCTGGGCCGACAGCCATGTGTGGGTGATGCTGCGCAATCCGCGGCAGACGCTGGCCGAGCGCGACGCGGCGCTGCAGTGGCTGCGCTTTCTGCACGACGAGAGCCTGAGCTGGGCGCGCACCGGGCAGCTGCCGGCGCGCCAGTCGGCGATCGACAGTGCCGGCTTCGCGCAGCTGCCCATGCGCGCGGCGCTGGGCCCGGTGGCCCAGGCCGGCGTGGGCCTGCCGGCCAGCGTGGCTCGTCAGTCGAGGGTGATCGGGCTGCTGGGCGAGGCGGTGGCGGCGGTGGTGGTGTCGGGGCAGCCGCTGGAGGCCACGCTGGCCAAGGGCCAGCAGCGCATCAACCGGCTGCAACAGCGCGAGCTGCGCTTTCTGGCGCCTTGAGCGTCAGCCCGGGCTGGTTGCGATCACGCCAACGCCGCCCGGGTGTGTCATTTAAAACAAAAAAACTTGTTGTTAATGGTTTGTCCCATTGAGGGAGACAGGGCGGGTGCCCAAGATGGCACCCGGAGGGCGCTGCGGATCAGGGCCGCGGCACGTTAAAACTAACAAACTTAGTTGTTTATAACTGGCTGAAACCGGTGGCATTCACCGGTGGCGGCCTCAGGAGGCATCCATGAAGCGTTTCACACTCACCCCCGTGGCCATGGCCAGCCTGCTGCTCGGCAGCGCGGCCATGCAGCAGGCCATGGCCCAGCCGGCGCCGGCCGCCGCAGCCGGCGCCGCCAAGCCCGAGGCGGTGCTCATCGTCGGCCAGCGCGCCAGCCGCAACGAGGCGGTGCGTGCCAAGCGCGACGCCGACCAGGTGATCGAGTCGATCGTCTCGGACGACGTGGGCAAGTTCCCCGACAACACCGTGGCCGAAGCCCTGCAGCGCGTGCCCGGCGTGCAGACGGTGGTGGGCTTCAACAACGAGATCGTCAATCCGCTGATCCGCGGCATTGGCGGCATCGTGACCACGGTCGATGGCCGCGAGATGTTCACCGGGGTCGGCCGCGGCTTCTCGTTCCAGGACCTGCCGGCCGAGGTGATTGCGCGGGCCAACGTCTACAAGTCGGCCGGTGCCAACCTGATCGAGGGCGGCGTGGCCGGGGCCATCGACCTGCGCCTGCGCAAGCCGCTCGAGTTTGCGCAGGGCACCACCTTCGTGCTCAACGGCCGCGCCAGCCAGGGCGATCTGGTCGACAAGCCCGGCACCAAGCTGGGCCTGCTGGCCTCGCACCGTGGCCGCCTGGCCGGCGGCGAGTTCGGCGCCTTGCTCGACCTGTCCTATGCCGACCACAGCTTCAACCGCCCGATCTCGTTCAACTGCGATCCGCGCTCGGGCAGCAACGGGCCGGCGGGTGCGGCCGGCATCGTGCTGCCCACCTGCGTGGGCGGCCTCACCGACAGCGGCGACTACCAGCGCCCGCAGGTCAGTGCCGCGCTGCAGTGGAAGCCCGACGCCCACAACGAGTTCTATGTCGACGCGCTGTACGCCGGCTACCGCAGCAAGTTCGGCACCTACTTCATCTTCTCGGACGTGTTTGCCGCCAGCAGCATCAGCAATGCGCGCGCCGGCACCGACTGCTTTGATGCGCGCGTGGATGGCGCGGGCTTTCTGGGCGGCCCGACGGCCAGCCTGCAGCGCCTGTGCAATGGCATCTCGGCCACCTTCAACAACGTGCCGGGCCTGACCAGCACCCAGGCCAAGACCCAGGCCACCGACCAGAGTCTGCTGGCGCTCGGCTGGCGCTACAGCGCGGGCAACCTGGCGCTGAACCTGGACCTTTCGCGCATGGATTCGCGCAACCGCAACCGCAACATCATTGTCGACATCGGCAAGACCGTGGCGGCGGTGGATGTGCGGGTGGATGCCGGTGGCTACGGCACCACCAGCATGCCGGGCAATCCGCTGGGCGACGCCACCGACTTCCGCTTCGCCAACTCGCTCTACCAGGACATCAACCGCGCCACCAGCACGCTCGACGCGCTGGCGCTCAACGGCAGCTACGACCTGGGCGGCGCACTCAGCTCGGTCGACTTCGGCCTGCGCATGGCCGACCGCAGCTCGGCCTTCCGGTCGTTCACCGGCGGCCCCGGCTCGCCGGGCGGCAACCGGGTCACCCAGGTGAGCTCGGCCACCCAGCTGCCGGGTGACTTTCTCGTGCGCTCGCCCTACTGCATCCCGCAGATCAACGGCTGCAACGCCTGGATGACGCCGAACGCCGACTACCTGCGCAACAACACCGACGCGCTGCGCCAGCTGTACGGCGCCGCCGCCGGCGACCCCGCGTTCAACCCGCTGAGCAACTTCGACGCCACCGAGCGCACCTATGCGCTGTATGTGCAGCCGCGCTTCGAGACCCAGGTGGCCGGCATGCGGCTGGACGGCGTGTTCGGCGGCCGCTTCGTGCGCTCGGACCGCGATCTCTCGGGCACCGGCCAGATCAACGGCGCGCTCACGCCGCTGAAGGCCTCGACCAGCACCAGCAAGTTCCTGCCGAACGCCAGCGCCAAGCTGGCGCTGATGCCCAACCTGCTGCTGCGCGCCAGCGCCGGCGTCACGATGTCGCGCCCGGCCCTGGGCGACCTGAACCCGGCGCTGACCTACTCGGTGCCCAGCAATGCCAACATCCGCCCCAACGGCAGTGGCGGCAATGCCGAGCTGAAGGACCCCAGCTCCACCGCCTACGACCTCTCGCTCGAGCGCTACTTCGGCCGCGGCAACTACCTGCAGGCCGCCGTCTACCACCGGGTGCTCAAGAACCGCGTGGCGCGCTCGTCGGCACCCGAGGTGATCGGCGGCATCGAGTACGACATCAACCGCCCGCGCAACCTGGGCCAGGCCACGCTGCAGGGCCTGGAGCTGAGCGGCCAGTATTTCCTCGACTTCCTGCCCGGCGCGATGGGCGGCCTGGGCCTGTTCGGCAACTACACGCTGGCCGACAGCCGGGTGGACACCGCCAGCGACGCGCTCTACGGCAAGCCGCTGCTGGGCGTGTCCAAGCACAGCTTCAACCTGGGCCTGATGTACGAGATGTTCGGCTTCACCAGCCGGCTCACCTACACCTGGCGCGACAAGTTCAACGAGGGCCCGTTCACCTGCCTGCTGGCCTCGCAGGCCGAGGACGGCCGCAGCGTGGCCAGCTGCGGCTCGGGCAACGCGCCCACCTACAACCGGGTCAAGGCCTATGGCCGCGTCGACTTCTCGCTGGGCTACAAGATCAGCGAGTCGCTCAACGTCGCCTTCAATGCCAACAACCTGACCGGCGCCAAGTACTACAGCTACTTCCAGAACGAGAGCTTCCCGCACGACATCCGCTCGGACGACAAGTTCTACGGCGTGAGCTTCAACGCCAAGTTCTGAGTTGCAGGGGCGGGCGGCCGGCACCGGCCGCCCCTTTTTGCTGGGTCAGGGCGGGCCGGGGGCTCAGTCAACCGGCAGGGTGCCGCGGGCAAACCAGGTGCGGCAGGGGCGGCGCGGGTCGCTGGTGTCGAAATCGCTGGCCATCATCAGCACGCTGCGGCCGTCCAGGCTGGGCAGCAGGGCCGACGAATAGTGCTGGCACCAGTTGGCATCGGTGGCCATCTGGCGTGCGGCCAGCGGCGCGGCAAAGGCCTTCCACGGGCCGCTGCCGTCGGCCGTGCTGCTCAGCAGCAGCGTGGCGCCCGAGGCCGCGGCGTCATGGCGGCCATCGCTGTGGTGAACAAACTGCGCGCTCAGCAGCAGGCGGTCGCGCACCGGCACCCAGGCCAGGGTGGGTGCGGCGCGCAGGTAGCGGCCATCGTCGGTGCGCACCAGCTGGCCTTCGGCCTGGGTGGGCGACCAGTCCAGGCCGTCCACCGAGGTCTTCAGGTACACCTTGCAGTCATTGCCGGGCAGGCTGGCCACGAACATGCCGCAGACCTCGTAGCCCATGGCATAGCGGCGGCTGCCGGCGCCGGGGCCCAGGCGCTGCACCACGGCCATGCCCGGGCGCGCGTTGTGCGGCTGCGTGGTGAACAGCGGCTGCGGCTCGCTCCAGGTGAGGCCGTCGCGGCTGCGCACCAGCATCAGGTTCTGGTCGGGCGTGGGCTGGGTCTCGTCGGAGTAAAAGCACAGCAGGCTGCCGTCGGGCGCCAGCGCGAATTCGGGCTCCCACACGCCGCCCAGGCTGCCGCGCGGGCCGCGGCCCAGGCCGCAGCGCGACAGCAGGCTCCAGCTGCGCCCGGCGTCCAGGCTCTTGTAGACCGGCAGCTGCATCGGCTGGTCGGCGGTTTCCTGGCCCACCGATGCCGACCACAGCAGCGTGCCGGCCGGCAGCGCGCCCACCGCCTGCGGCAGCTCGAAGATCGAGCCGCAGCACAGGCCCGGCGCCCAGCCGTCATCGCGCACCGCCCCGATCTTGCGGAAGCTGCGGCCGTCGTCGTCGCTGGCAAACACGCTGGCCTCGCCGCGGCCGTCCGGAAACGAGGTCACGCTGGCCAGGATGCGGCCATTGGCGGCGGCATCGGCCTGGTGCGACAGGCGCAGCAGCCGCGGGTAGAACGCCGCGGCCTCGGTGAGCAGGGTGCCGCTGCGGCTGGCGTCGCTGGCAGGCGTGGAGGGGGCCGGCGCGGCGGCCTGGGCGGCCGAGCCACCGCCGCCGCAACCGGCCAGCGCCAGCGCCAGGCCCAGCACGCCGCAGGCCACCGGGTGACGCCGCCGGGCCGCGCCATGCGGGCCCGGCGGTGGCGCGGCGGTCGGGCGCTCAGTGGCTGGGCGCTCCGTGGATGGGCTGATGGGCGGTGTCGGGCCTGGCATGTGTCTCCCCCGGGTGGGTTGGTTCTGGGTGGCAAATTATCGCGAACAAGATTGTTAGTAAGCGATATGGTTAAAACACCTAGCGACACCGCAAGGCGCGGCTGCGCACAATGCCGGCACGGCCTTCACAGGCCGTCATGGGTGGCCGCCGGGCTGCCAGCGGCCCGCCGGCGGCAGGCCAGGCGATGGCTGGGCTCCGTGGCTTGAATCATTTATCACCATTCAAATTGCGATGAAAAGCTGGATCACGCTTGTCAAACGCGGGGCCCGCCGCGCCGGGGTGCAGCGCAGGCTGGCGCGTGCGTTGCTGACCCTGGGCCTGGTGGCGCCCTGCGCCGCGGCGGCTGACCCGACGGTGGCGCCCGCGGCCCCGGGCAGCGCCGGCGCCCACTACCTGTTTGCCCACATGACCAGCGAGCGCTACGGCGTGCTGCACTACGCGATCAGCCAGGACGGCCTGCACTGGCAGCGGCTCAACGGCGGCCAGCCGGTGTCGCCGGACTACCGCGGCCACCCGTCCATCGTGCAGGGCCATGACGGCCGCTACTACCTGGTGGGCAACCGCAGCGACGACGACCCCGAGATCCGCTTCTGGGTCTCGGACGACCTGGTTCGCTGGTCGCCGCTGGGCAGCCACCGGCCCGATCTGGCCAGCACGCCGGGCTATCCGCACCCGATGCAGCGCATTGGCGCGCCCAAGCTCTACTACGACGCGCCCTCGCGCCGCTACCTGCTGACATGGCACACACCCAACGTGCCCGGCACACCCGACGACCCCGAGCGCTACTGGGCCAGCCAGCACACGCTGTACCTGCTGTCGCCCGACCTGCAGCAGTTCGAGGGCCCGCCGCGGCGGCTGTTTGCCTGGCCCATGGCCACCATCGACGTGTTCATGGTCGCCAACCCGGAAGGTGGCTACTGCGCGGTGCTGAAGGACGAGCGCTTTCCGTCCTACCTGTGGACCACCGGCAAGACCATCCGCATGAGCTGCGCCCCGGCGCTGCTGGGCCCCTACCCCGAACCCGGCCCGCCGCTGAGCCCGGCCTTCCGCGAGGCGCCCACGCTGATCCGCGCGCCCAACGGCCTGGACTGGCTGCTCTACTACGAGCAGTACGCCGGCACCAGCTACGGCCTGTCGATGGCGCCGCGCCTGCAGGGGCCCTGGATCGAGGCCTGGGGCAACTCCGGCGTGGCCGAGTGGAACCGCTTCGAGATGCCGCCCGGCCTGCGCCACGGCTTCATGATGGCCATCACCCGCCCGCAGTACGAGGCCCTGCGCCAGGCCTACCCGGTGCGCTGAGTGCGGCGCCTGGCCGCCGGCCGGGCCACCTGGGTGGCCAGCGGGCGAGGTGGCCGGAAATGGTAGAGTCCGCCGCTTTTCGCGGCCCGGACTCCGGGCCTGGTTCCACCGTTTTTTCGGCATGGCGTCCGCACCGCCGCGCAACCGTTTCGCCCGCTCGACGCTGACCCGCCTGCTCTCGGACCTGGCCCAGGTCGATCTGCCCGAACCGCCGCTCACCGTGGCGGAGCGGCTGGGCCCCTGGCTGGAATGGACGGATGCCATCGCACTGTCCACCGCGCTGCAGGCGCCGGCGTCGGCGGTGCAGGCGTCGGCCGGGCTGGCGGCCAGGGCCGCGCGGGCCGCGGCCGACGAGCTGGCGCGGGTGCGCAGCACGCTGTCGCGGGCCATCACCAGCGACGAGGTGCTGGCGGCGCAGCCGGCCGTTGTGGCCGGGGCCGTGGCCGGAGCCGGGGCGGTCGAGCCCTTGACGGATTTCACGCCTTTGCGGCTGCGTTGTCAGCAGCACCAGCGCGCGATGACCGCCGCCCTGGGCCCGTTGCGCCAGCGCGTGCGCGCGGCGCTGGGCGTGGCTTCGCCGCCGCTGGCGCGGCTGGCGGCGCTGGACGCGGTGCTGGACGACGCCCTGGCCCAGCGCGAGCGCCACGCCCTGGGCCGCGTGCCGGCGCTGCTGGAGCGCCATGCCGAGCGACTGGGCCAGCCGGGCCAGGCGCAGTTGGACTGGGTGAGCGCCACGGCCGGCGCGGCGCCCGATGTGGCCAGCCTGGGGGCCACGGTGCAGAGGGTCTTGCTGGCTGAGCTGGACATCCGGCTCAAGCCGATCGAGGGAATGATGGAAGCATTGAAACAGGCCAACGCCGGCGCGGCCACCGCGGCCACCGCGGCGGATTCGCCGGTGGCGCCCACCCCGGCGGCCCCGGGAGACCGGCCATGACGCGCCGCCAGTGGACCCGCGCCGCGCTGGGCGCCTACGCCGTGGGCGGCCTGGCCGTGGCCTGGGTGGCCGCGGGCTATGTACCGTCCAACCCGCTGGCGCTGGTGATGACGCTGCTGATCGGCGCCACCTATGCCGTCGGCGGGCTCGAGCTGCGGCGCTTTCACCAGGCCAGCCTGGGCCTGGGCGATGCGCTGGCCGAGCTGTCCACCGGCGCGGCACCGGCGGATGCCGGCGCCCTGGACGCCTGGCTGGCCCGTCTGCCCGCCGGCCTGGCGCCGGCCGTGCGCCTGCGCATTGCCGGCGAGCGCGTGGGCCTGCCCGGCCCCGGGCTCACGCCCTATCTGGTGGGCCTGCTGGTGCTGCTGGGCATGCTGGGCACCTTTGTGGGCATGGTGGTCACGCTCAAGGGCGCCGTGTCGGCGCTGGAGGCCACCACCGATCTGGCGGCCATCCGCGCCGCGCTCACCGCGCCGGTGCGCGGCCTGGGCGTGGCCTTCGGCACCTCGGTGGCCGGCGTGGCTGCCTCGGCCATGCTGGGCCTGGTGTCGGCGCTGTGCCGGCGCGAGCGCGTGGCCGTGGCCCAGGCGCTGGATGCCGCCCTGGCCGGGGCGCTGCGGCCCTTCGGCCCGGCCCACCAGCGCGAGCGGGCGCTGCACCAGCGCGAGCGGGCGCTGCAGCAGCGCGAGCAGGCGCTGCGCCTGCAGCAGCAGCAGGCCCAGGCACTGCCCGACGTGGCTGCGCAGCTGCAGGCCCTGATCACCCAGTTCGGCCAGCAAAGCCAGGGCCTGATGAGCCAGCTGGCACAGCAGAACCAGGCCCTCACCAGCCAGGTGGCCCAGCACAGCGAGAGCGTGGCCAGCCAGCTGGCCCGCCACAGCCAGACGGTGGCCACCGAGCTGGCCGGCCTGGGCCGCCAGGTGCTGGCGCAGGTCACGGCCCAAAGCCAGGCCGCCGGCAGCCAGCTGGCCGAGCAGAGCCGGCTGCTGGCCAGCGCGGTGGCCGAGCAGGGCCGCACCGTGGCCACCGAGGTCGCCGAGCAAAGCCGCGGCGTGGCCGCCGAGGTGGCGCAACTCAGCCGTGGCCTCAGCGCCGACATGGCGCAGCTCAGCCGCGGCCTGTCCACCGAGGTGGCGCAGCTCAGCCGCGACGCCAGCGCCGAGCTGGTGACGCAAAGCCGCGAAGCCATGGCCGAGCTGGCGCGCCAGGGCCAGGCCGTGACCGAGGCCATGGCCCTGCACAGCCGCGACACCATGGCCCAGGTGGCGCAGCACAGCGCCAGCAGCGCCAGCGGCCTGGCCCAGCAACTGCACACGCTGGGCGAGCAGCTCACGCAGCAGCACCAGGCGCTGGCCACGCAGCTGGGCGCGGGCCAGGCGCAGTTTCACCACGAAGCCGCCGCGGCCTATGGCGCGCTGGCGACCTCGGTCGACCAGTCGCTGCGCGCCAGCCTGGCCGAGAGCGCGCGCGCAGCCGGTGCCACGCTGCAGCCGGTGGTGCAGGCCACGATGGACGCCATCGGCCGCGACACCACGGCGCTGCACGAGCGCACCGCCGGCGCCTTGCAGGCGCAGCTGGAAGGCCTGTCGCAGCGCTTTGACGGCGCGGTGGGCCGGGTCACCGAAGGCTGGGGCGAGGCCCTGGCCGATCACCGCCAGCGCAATGCCGAGGCCGCTGACTCGCTGCGTCAGGCGCTCGATGGCGCCGCCGGCACGCTGGCCACGCAGGCGGGCGAGGTGCTGGCGCGGCTCGACGCCGCCCATGCCGGCTGGACCGATGCGCTGGCCGCGCAGGACGCCCAGCGCCAGGCCACGCTGACCCAGACGGTACAAGGCATCGCCACCGCGCTGCAGGCCGAGTGGCAGCAGGCCGGCGCCCAGGCCCAGGCCCAGCAGGCGCAGATCTGCGCCACGCTGGAGGCCACCGCGCAGCGCCTGCAGGCGCAGGCCGAGATCCAGTCGCGCGAGACCCTGGCCGAGATGGCCGCGGTGATGGCCACCGTGGCCGAGGCGCCGCGTGCGGCGGCCGAGGTGATCGGCCAGCTGCGCGAAAAGCTCAGCGACAGCATGGCGCGCGACAACGCGCTGCTCGAGGAGCGCAGCCGCATCCTCGACACCCTGGGCGGCCTGCTGGCCACCGTCAACGCCGCTGCCACCGAGCAGCGCAGCGCCATCGACGGCCTGGTGGCCTCGTCGGGCGCGATGCTGGCGCAGACCGCCGCGCAGTTTGGCGAGCAGGTGCAGGCCGAGTCCAACCGCCTGTCCGACAGTGCCGCGCAGATCGCCGGCAGTGCCGCCGATGTGGCCGGCCTGGGCGAGGCCTTTGGCGGCGCGGTGGCGCAGTTCGGCAGCTCCAGCCAGGTGCTCACCGCCCACCTCGAGCGCCTGGAGGCCGCCTTGACCCAGGCCACCGCGCGCAGCGACGAGCAGCTGGCCTACTACGTGGCCCAGGCGCGCGAGGTCATCGACCTGAGCCTGCTGTCGCAACGCCAGATCGTTGAAGACCTGCAGCGCCTGGCGCACCAGCCCTCGCTGTTTGCCGCCGAGCCCGGCTGATGGCTGCGCTGGACCCGCTCGACGCCGGCCTGGCCGAGGACGGCCTGGACGCCAGCACGCCGGTGTGGGCGGTGTTTGGCGACCTGATGGCCGGCCTGCTGGGCGCCTTTGTGCTGATGCTGGTGCTGGTGCTGGGCGCGCAGCTCGATCTGGCCAGCAGCCTGCAGGACGAGGTCAAGAAGCGCCAGGCTGCCGAGCAGCAGCGCCTGAGCCTTGAGCAGGCGCTGGCCGGGCCGCTGGCCACGGGCCGCGTGACCCTGGTCAACGGCCGCATCGGCATCAGCGGCAGCGTGCTGTTTGCGCAAAACTCCGACGAGCTGCAGCCCGAGGGCCGGCAGCTGCTGAAGTCGCTGGCGCCGCCGCTCACCGCCTACCTGAGCGCACGCGGCGAAATGCTGATGGTCAGCGGCTTCACCGACGACCGCCTGCTGCGCGCCCGCAACCGCGAGTACGTCGACAACCTGGAGCTCTCGGCCCAGCGCGCGCTGACCGTCACGCGCACGCTGATCGAGTTCAACATGCCGTCCGCGTACCTGTTTGCCGCCGCCTTCGGGCCCGAGCAACCGGTGGCCTCGAACGCCGATGCCGCCGGCCGCGCACGCAACCGGCGGGTGGAGATGGCACCGGTGCCGCGGGCGCCCACGATGGCCGCCTCGGCGCCTGGCGCCGCGGCCGCATCCGCAGCCGGCTCCGCGGCCGCGACCGCGACCGCGACCGCGACCGCACCGGCCGCCGCTGCGGCCCCTGACGCCGCGAGCGCCGCCCATGCCCCCGGTGCCGGCCCCGCCCGCTGAACGGCCGGCGTTGGGGCCACGGCCGGCGGCGGCCGCCGCACCCGTCGCACCGCCCGCCCCGCCGGCCGCCTCGGGCACGCCGCTGGGCGGCCTGCTGGCCCATGCCGCGCAGGCGCGTGCCGCCGCCGGCCTGCCGGGCACGCAGCAGACGCTGGCGCAGTTTCGCCAGCTGTGGGGCCAGCTCAGCACCGAGCGGCAGGTGCGCCAGTCGGCCGCCAGCGTGCCCGAGGGTGCCGGCCCGCTCAACTCGCAGCGCCTGGTGCTGCGCGCGCTGCAGAGCATGCAGCAGCTCTCGCCCGCCTACCTCAACCGCTACATGGCCTATGCCGAGACCCTGCTGTGGCTGGACGAGGCCGGCAGCGCGCTGATGCCGCCACCGCCGCCCCGGCCGGCCGCGCCGCCCGCGCCCCGGCCCGCCGCCAAAGCCGACAGCCCGGCCACAACCAGGCCCGAGCCCGGGGCCGACACGCCGCCCCGGCCGGCCGCCAAGCCGGCGCGCAAGCCGGTGCGCAAGGCGGCCCGCAAGCCGGCGCCCAAGAGCGCGCAGCTGGCCGCGTCAAAAAAGGGCTAGGCCGGGCCGCCGCCCAGGTGGTGCGCGGCGCGGTGCAGGTGGGCCAGAAAGTGCCGCACGCTGGGCTTGAGCGCGGTGTCGGTGCGCGCCAGCGCACCCAGCGTGAGCTTCAGCGGGCCTTCGGCCACCGGCACGATGTCCAGGTACTGCTGGGCCATCGGGTGCATGGCGATCTGGTAGGGCATCAGGCCCACGCAGTTGCCGCCGGCCAGCATCGACAGCAGGCCCAGCGTGCTGTTCACCAGCGCGGCGGCGGGCGGTGGCTCGAGGCCGTGGCGCTCGTAGTACAGCCGGGCATAGCCTGATTCGGGGCCGCTGCCGGTGTACACCCACGGCGCCTTGCCCAGCTCGGCCAGGCGCCTGGCCCGGCCCAGCGGGTTGCCCTTGCTCACCACCACCACCATCGAGATCGGCATCAGCGTCTCGACCGCAAACTCGCCCGCCGGCAGCTGCTCGGGCAGCGGGCCCAGCGCAATGTCGACCTCGCCCTTGCGCAGCCGCGTGAGCTGGGCGATGTAGAGCTCTTCCACCACGCGCAGCTGGATCTGCGGGAACTCGCGGCCGAAGGTGCGCACGGTCTCGGGGATCAGCAGCATCACCGCCAGCGGCACGGCGCCGATGGTCAGCGTGCCGGCCATGCGCCCGCCCAGCTGCTGGATCTGATCCACCGCCTGGGCCAGCTCGCGCTCGGCGGCCAGCGCACGCTCGTACAGCACCATGCCCTGGGCGGTGGCCAGCACGCCGGTGGTGCTGCGCAGCAGCAGCGTGGTGGCCAGCTCGCGCTCGAGCTCGCGGATCAGCTTGGTGAGCGCCGGCTGGGTGACGCCAAGCCGCCGCGCGGCCGAGCGCAGGCTGCCTTCCTCGATGGCGGCCACCAGGGCACGCAGGCTGGTGAGCTTCATCGCCAGATGATAACCATTCGTTATCGCCCCGGCGTTCGCGCCATCTTCTCGCCCGGCAGGGCCAAACCTACATTGCCGCCGGATTCGATCCCGTCAGCGGGACAGCGTACGAGGAGACAACATGAGTTCTGCTTCATCCCCGCCGGGCGATGCCCTGGGCCGCCTGTGCGATGCCAGCGCCGCCCTCGGCGCCCTGGTGCTGCTGGCCATTGCCGGCATGACCACCGTGAGCGTGATCGGCCGCGCCTTGTTTGCCCACCCGATCCTGGGCGATGTGGAGCTGGTGCAGCTGGGCGGCGCGGTGGTGGTGGCCTGCTTTCTGCCCTACACGCAGATGCGGCGCGCCAACATCATCGTCGACTTCTTCACCACCCGCGCCAGCGCGGCGGCCCAGCAGCGCATGGACCTGGCCGGCACCGCGCTGTACACGGTGGTGATGGCCCTGGTGCTGTGGCGCGTGGCGGTGGGCGGCATCGACATCCATGCGGCGCAGGAGCGCTCGATGCTGATGGACCTGCCGCTGTGGCTGCCCTATGCGCTGATGCTGCCGGGCCTGGCGCTGTGCGTGCTGATCGGCCTGGTGCAGTGCCAGCGCCTGCTGGGCCGGGGAGAGGCCGCATGAGCAGCTTCCAGATCGGTCTGCTGATGTTCGGCGCCATGCTGGTGCTGATGGCCGTGCGCGTGCCCATCGCCATCGCGATGTTCGTGCCCGGGGCCGTGGGCTATGTGGCGCTGTCGGGCTGGCTGCCGCTGCTGTCGCACCTGAAGGGCGCGGTGTATGGCCGCGTGTCGGTGTACGACCTGTCGGTGATTCCGCTGTTCATGCTGATGGGCGGGCTGGCGGTGCAGGGCGGCCTGGCCAAGGCGCTGTTCGACTTTGCCAATGCGCTGCTGGGGCGCTTTCGCGGCGGCATGGCCATGGCCGGCGTGCTGGCCTGCGCGGCCTTCGGCTCGATCTCGGGCAGCACCGTGGCCACCACCGCCACCATTGCGCAGGTGGCCTATCCGCAGATGCGGCGCATCGGCTACTCGGGCCGCCTGGCCACCGCGGCGCTGGCCACCGGCGGCACCATGGGCGTGCTGCTGCCGCCCTCGGTGACGCTGATGGTCTACGCCATCCTCACCGAGCAGAACATCACCAAGATGTTCCTGGCCGCCTATGTGCCGGCGCTGCTGGCGGCTGCCGGCTATCTGCTGGCCATCGCGGTGATGGTGCGCATCCATCCGCAGCATGCGCCCGCGGCGCAGGCCGCACCGGCCGGCGAGGTGCTGCAGGCCGGGCTGCGCGTGTGGCCCATCCTGGCCATCTTCGGCGTGGTGTTCGGCGGCATCTACGGCGGCCTGTTCACGGCCACCGAGGGCGCGGCCATCGGTGTGGTGCTCACGCTGCTGATCACGCTGGCCCGCGGCGAGATCAACCGCGCCAAGGCCGCCGAGGCGGTGCGCACCACGGCGCAGACCAGCGGCATGATCTTCCTGATCTTCATCGGCGCCGACATGATCAATGCCGCGCTGGCCCTCAGCCAGCTGCCGGCGCAACTGGCCCAGGTGGTCGGCCATCTGCAGCTCTCGCCGCTGCTGGTGATGGCCGGGGTGATGCTGTTCTACGTGCTGCTGGGCTGCGTGATGGACGAGATGAGCATGATCCTGCTCACCGTGCCCACGCTGTTCCCGGTGATCATGGGCATGGACTTCTTCGGTCTGAACCCGGCCGACAAGGCGCTGTGGTTCGGCATCCTGATCCTCACCGTGTGCGAGATCGGGATGATCTTTCCGCCGGTGGGCCTGAACGTCTACGTGATGAACGGCCTGGCCCGCGATGTGCCGATGGCCGAGACCTACCGCGGTGTGGTGCCCTTCCTGATCACCGACGCCGTGCGCCTGGCCCTGCTGATCCTGTTTCCGGCGCTGGCGCTCACGCTGGTCCATCGCCTGACCTGACCCCCCCCACACCCTCTCCCGAAGGACACGACATGAAGACCCGTTCGCTGGTGGCCGCGGCCACCCTGGCGCTGAGCGCGCTCGTCAGCCCCACGTTTGCCCAAGCCCAGGCCCAGGCCCAGGCCCAGGAGGTGACGCTGAAGCTGCACTTCTTCCTGCCCGCCAGCTCGTTTGCCAACACGCTGTTCATCACGCCCTGGTGCGACAAGATCGCCAAGGAGTCGGCCAACCGCCTGAAGTGCCAGATCTACCCCAGCATGCAGCTGGGCGGCACGCCGCCGCAGCTGTTCGAGCAGGTGCGCGACGGCGTGGCCGACGTGGTGTGGACGCTGCCGGGCTACACCGCGGGGCGCTTTCCCAGCCTCGAAGCCTTCGAGCTGCCGTTCATGATGCAAAGCCCCGAGGCCACCAGCAAGGCGCTGTGGGACTACGCCCAGCAGCACAGCCAGCAGGAATTCAAGGACGTCAAGCCGCTGGCCTTTCATGTGCATGGCGATGGCGTGTTCCACATGAGCAGCAAGCCGGTCAAGAGCCTGGCCGACCTGAAGGGCCTGAAGCTGCGCGCACCCACGCGCCTGACCAACAAGTTCATCGCCATGCTGGGTGCCACGCCGGTGAGCATGCCGGTGCCGCAGGTGGGCGACGCGCTGAGCAAGGGCGTGATCGACGGCGCCGTGGTGCCCTACGAGGTGGTGCCCTCGGTGAAGATCCAGGAGCTGGTGAAGTTCCACACCGAGACCGACCCCGCGCAGCCGGCCTTCTACACCAGCACCTTCGTGTTCGCGATGAACAAGGCGAAGTACGAGTCCCTGCCGCCCGAGCTGAAGAAGGTGATCGACGCCAACTCGGGCCAGGCGCTGTCGGGCCAGATCGGCCGCGCCTTCCTGCAGGCCGATGCCGAGGGCAAGAAGCTCACCGCGCGCAACACCACCAACGTGATCCCTGCGGCCGAGCTGGCGCCGTGGAAGGCCATGGGCGACAAGCTCTCGGCCGACTGGGTCAAGGAGATGGACGCCAAGGGCCTGAAGGGCACGCAGATGCTGCAGGACGCCAAGGCGCTGATCGCCCGGCACGCCGCAGGCAAGTGAGGCGCTGACATGGCCCGCATCATCGGAGGCATCGGCGCCTCGCATTCGCCCACCATCGGCTTTGCCAAGGACACCGGCAAGCACGACGACCCGGGCTGGAAGCCGATCTTCGACGGCTTCGATGCCATCCGCGGCTGGGTGCACGAGAAGCGCATCGACGTGATCTTCATGATCTACAACGATCACGTCACGTCCTTCTTCTTCGATCACTACTCGGCCTTTGCCCTGGGCATCGACGACCGCTACCTGGCGGCCGACGAAGGCGGCGGCCCGCGTGACGTGGCGCCGGCCATCGGCCACCTGGGCCTGGCCCAGCACATCGGCATGGCGATGGTGGCCGACGAGTTCGACCTGTCGTTCTTTCAGGGCAAGCCGGTGGACCACGGCCTGCTCTCGCCGCTGTCGATGCTGGGCGATGCCCGGGGGCCCTGGCCCGGCCGCATCGTGCCGCTGCAGGTGGGCGTGCTGCAGCTGCCGGTGCCGAGTGCCCGGCGCATGTGGAAGCTGGGCCAGACCCTGCGCCGCGCCATCGAGAGCTACCCCGAAGACCTGAACGTGGCCATCATGGCCACCGGCGGCCTGTCGCACCAGGTGCATGGCGAGCGCGCGGGCTTTCTCAACGAGGCCTGGGACGCCGAGTTTCTCGAGCTGCTCGAGCACAGCCCCGACACGCTGGCGAACATGCGCATCGCCGAGTACGCGGCCAAGGGCGGCATGGAGGGCGCCGAGGTCATCATGTGGCTGATCATGCGCGGCGCGCTGTCGCCCCAGGTGCGCCTGGTGCACAAGCAGACCTATGCGCCCTCGGTCACCAACATCGCGACGCTGGTGTTCGAGGATCTGGGCGGCGCGCCCGATGCGCAGGCCGTGGCCGACTACCGCCGGCACATCGGGCATGAGCTGGAAGGCGCGGGCGATCTCGCCGGCACCTACCCCTTCACCCATGCGCGCAGCCACGCCAACCTGCGCCTGAACGCCTTCTTGCACGACCTGGTGCTGCCGGCGCACCGCGAGCGCTTTGTCAACGACTTCGAGGCCCTGGCCAGCGAGCGCGGCCTCAGCGACGAAGAGAAGGCGCTGGTGCGCGAGCGCCGCTGGATCGAGATGGTGCGCCGCGGCGTGAGCTTCTTCGTGCTCGAGAAGATGGCCGCGGTGCTGGGCGTGCCCAACCCCGCGGTGTACGCGGCCTTCCGCGGCGAGACGCTGGCGCAGTTTCTGGCCACGCGCAAGCTGCCGCTCACCTACTCGGTGGCCGGCGGCGCCCAGGCCCAGGCCATCGCCTCGAACTGAGCGACCCCGGGCGCCCGCCGGCCGGCGCAACAACAACAACCCACCCATCGACAGGCCGACACAGGCCAAGGAGACAAGCCCATGAAGATTCCGTTTCAGTCCCGCACCCTGGCCCTGGCGGCTGCCGCACTGGCCGGCGGCAGCCTGATCGCCGGCTGCAATGCCGGCGCCGACAGCCCGGCCGCCGCCGCCACGCCGGCCACCACCCCCAGCACCACCGAGACGGCCGGCCCGGGCGTCTACGACAGCCAGCTGGTCTTCGACAAGACCCGGTACACCACGATCACCGTCACGCTCGACGGCGTGGCCACGCCGGTGCGCTGGTACCGCGAGCAGTGCTACGTGGGCAAGCCGATGGCCCTGGCGCCCAATCAGCGCGGCTCGGCAGTCGACAACCAGACCTGCGGCTACCAGAACCTGAACATCTTCGTGCGCGAGGTCGACGCCGCCCGGCATGACAACCCCATCCTGCTCAACGTCAACAACGCCGGCTGGTTTGCCAGCTACCAGGGCGGCCTGAACGGCTGGGACGGCGCGGCCGCCATCACCAGCACCAACTACCGCGGCGCCGACATCGTTGCCGGCCGCAGCTATGTCAGCACCAGCGACACCGACAAGATCGGCGCAGCGCTGGCCCGCGGCTTCGTCTACATCAACATGGCCTCGCGCAGCCGTGGCGCCACCGCGCCCGAAGGCAGCTACAGCGACGGCATCTACCAGGGCAAGGCGCCGGCGGCCATCGTCGACGCCAAGGCGGCCGTGCGCTACCTGCGCCTGAACGACGCCGTGATGCCGGGCAATGCCAGCCGCATCGTGGTCAACGGCACCAGCGGCGGTGGGGCCCAGGTCACCCAGCTGGGCGCCACCGGCGACCATGCCGACTACCTGCCCTACCTGAAGGCCATCGGCGCCGCCGGCGTGGATGCCAACGGCAAGAGCGCGATCAGCGACAGCGTCTATGCCGTGGTGGCCTATTGCCCGATCCAGGACATGGGCAGTGCCGACATCGCCTATGAGTGGATGTTCAACGTGCTCGACACCCGCACGGCGGTCTCGGCCGACCAGAAGGCCGGCCTGATCGTCGACGCCAGCGGCGCCGAGCTGGTGCGGGCCTCCAACCCCGACAGCGCAGGCAGCCTCGAGCTGATGAACAGGTTCGTGGCCTACCAGGCCGGCCTGGGCCTGAAAAACGACGACGGCACGGCACTCACCAGCGACAACATGCTGGCCGCGCTGCAGACCGAGTTCAAGAAGTCCGCCAGTGCCCACGTGCTGTCGGGCAGGTCGATCGTGGCCTACGGCGCCTACGGCAGCACGGCGGCCAATGGCGTGGCCGGCGGCAGCGGCACGCTGTACTACCAGAACGACTTCGTCAACGTTGACGCGGGCGGCACGGTGACCTACTTCAATCTGGGCAACTACCTGAAGTACGTGGCCAAGCAGGCGCGCCTGAAGGCCGTTCCAAGCTTCGACCAGGTGGGCCAGACGCCCGCCCTGGCCGCCACCTTGACGGCCGACACCACCAAGGCCGGAGCCGCAGTGTTTGGCAACTACAGCGGCGGCGAGTCGAACCTGTTCGGCACCGCGGCGCAGGTGTATGCCAACTTCACCGAGTACGGCTGGAACAACAACAACGGTGGCGACGCGATCAACGCCCGCCAAAGCGATGTCGGCCTGCTCAACACCGGCTACACCTGGGCCGCGAACCCGCAGCGCGACGCCCTGCTGAGCCAGTACAGGCTGATCAACGCGCTGGCCTACATCGGCAAGACCGACGGCATTGCCAGGCACTGGCGCATCCGCAACGGCGCGCGTGACCGCGACACCTCGTTCACCGTGGCCTACAACATCAGCCGCGCGCTGAAGGCCGATGCCAAGGTCAAGACCGCCGACTTCGCCCTCCACTGGGATCAGGGCCATGCCGGCAACTACGACGTGCTGAACGCGTTCAGCTGGATCGACGCGCGCCTGGCCGCCGGCGATTGAGGCCGCGGGCCCTCGCACCCATCAGCCCCCCGAACTTTCTCTTTTTTCCACCCTGCCTCAGGAGACAACGATGAAGAAGACGATGACGCCCCGCATGCTGGCCGCTGCGGCCATGCTGCTGTGCGCTGCGGGCGCCCAGGCGCAGAACGTGCAGATCTACGGCCTGATCGACCTGGCCGTGGAGCGCCTCACCGATGTGGGCGCAGCCGGCAGCTCGGTGACCCGCATGCCCGGCCTGACCGGCAGCGCGCCCTCGCGCCTGGGCTTTCGCGGCAGCGAGGATCTGGGCGGCGGCCTGAAGGCCTTGTTCACGCTGGAGGCCGGCCTGGGCGTGGACACCGGCACCTCCAACCAGGGAGGCCGCTTCTTCGGCCGCCAGAGCTTCGTGGGCCTGCAAGGCCCCTGGGGCACGGTGAGCCTGGGCCGCCAGTACAGCATGCTGTTCTGGTCGCAGCTGGATGCCGACCTGCTGGGCCCCAATGCCTACGGCTCGGGCTCGATGGACAGCTACCTGCCCAATGCGCGGGTCGACAACGCGCTGGCCTGGCGCGGCACCTTCGGGCCGCTGACGGCCGGTGCCACCTACAGCCCCGGCCGCGACGCCGTGAACGCCGGCCCCAGCCCGGCCGGCACCAACTGCGCCGGTGAAAGCGCCACCGACAGCCAGGCCTGCCGGCAATGGTCGGCCCTGCTCAAGTACGACGCGGGCCCCTGGGGCATGACGGCGGCGGTGGACCAGATCCGCGGCGGCACCGGCGCCTTTGCCGGCCTGACCAGCAGCACGCTGACCGACACGCGCAGCACCGTCACCGGCTGGTGGCGCGTGAACACCGATCTGAAGCTGGGTGCCGGCCTGATCTCGCGCAAGAACGAGGGCAGCGCCACCACCCCGCGCAGCGACCTGTGGTACCTGGGCGCCAGCTGGAAGCCCGCGCCGCTGTGGACCGTGGACGCCGAGGTCTTCAAGCTCGACGTCAAGAACAGCCCCAACGGCGCCACGCTGCTGGCCGTGCGCGGCAGCTACGCCTTGTCGAAGAACACCGCGCTGTACGCCACCGTCGGCCACATCGGCAACGACGGCGCCAGCGCGCTGGGCGTCAGCAACGCCGCCGCCGGCAACGCCCCGGCGGCCGGCCGCGGCCAGACCGGTGCGGCCACCGGCGTGCGCATGGCGTTCTAGCTAGAACAGCCGGGCCAGAAAGCCCAGGCTGCGTGACAGCGCCAGCACCGCGCTGGGCGCGTGGTGCGAGGCGCGGTCCCAGCAGTTGAAGCCGTGGTCGGCCTCGGGGTAGAGGTGGCACTCGGCGCCTTCGGGCGTGAGGGCCATCGCGGCCTCGATCGAGGCCACCGCGGTGGCCGGGATGTGGGCATCGCGCCCGGCATGGTGAAACTGCATCGGGCAGCGGATCTTGTGCGCCAGGTCGAGCTGGTCGGCAATGCCGCCGCCGTAATACGCCACCGCAGCGTCCACGCCGCACAGCGCCGCGGCGGCAAAGGCCAGCCGGCCGCCCATGCAATAGCCCAGCGCGGCCACCTTGGGGCCGCAGCTGGGCTGGGCGCGCAGCACGCCGAGGCTGGCGGCCATGTCGGCCACCACCTGCTCGCGCTGCACGCTGCGCATCAGGGCCATCGCGCGCTCGCGGTCGGCGCCGTCGTAGCGCAGCGCCACGCGCGGCTGCTGGCGCCAGAACAGATCGGGCGCCAGCACCGTGAAGCCGGCCAGCGCGTACTGCTGCGCCACCGCCTGGATGTGGGCATTGACGCCAAAGATCTCTTGCAGCAGCAACAGGCCCGGGCCGCTGCGGCCGCCCGGTGGGCGCACCAGGTAGGCATCGAAAGCGCCCTCGGCGCTGGCAACCGGAACCCATTCGGGCGAGAGCGAGGCGGTGGTCATGCAGTGGCGCGCCGGCGGGCGCGTGGTGGTGGTCAGGGGGGCGTCTGCGCGCCTCAGCGGGCGGCCTCGGCGCAACGCCGCAGATTGTCCAGGGTGATTGGCAGGCCGTGGTTCAGCCGCCGGATCATCATCGGCCCGATCACCCAGCCCAGCAGGCCCGAGAAGTGCACCCGGTGCGTCACCCGCACCGCGCCACCCACGGGCTGCAGTTCGTGCTCGAAGCGCATGCACAGCAGCGGGATGCGTGCTTCCACGGTGAAGCCGGCATCGGCCTGCACCTGCGTGATCAGCATCGGCACCGTGCGGCCCTGCGTGGGCGTGAGCGAGCCGCGCGTGCCCACCGCAAACGGCCCGGCGATCGACGCCTGCCGCGTGTCAGGGTCCCACAGGTGCCAGCCGGCCACGTTCTCGTAAAGCGCAAAGATGCGCGCGGCAGGGGCCTGGACGGTGATGCTGTGCTCGGTGTGCATGGCGGGCGTGGCAAGGTGGGCATCCGGCCGGACGGTGAGCCGGGCCTGTCATGCTGCCACATGTGGGGGGGGCGGGCCTGGGCGATTGCAACAGCGGCCAGGACGGCCGCGTCCGATCCTGCCTGGCCCAGGCCTTGGGCGGACCTGGCCCTCAGGCCAGGCGCGAGTCCTCGATCACCGTTTGCGGCACGCCCAGTCTGCGGGCCACCTGGCCGGCAATCTGCGCGCCCAGCCACACGCCACCGGTGCGGCCCAGCAGGCGCGGCACCAGGGCGGCCGGGTCGGGCTCGAACTCGTCGCTGCGGGTTTCAGCGTTGCGCCGCGTGAGCCCGTCGAACTGCCAGTGCACACCCAGGTAGACGCGGCTGACCGAGTTGTCGACGATGGCCTGCCACAAGCTCGGGTTGGTCACCGGTCGACGTGGACGCGGCTGTTGGGTGCGCGGGTCGGTGTTGACGCCGTCAAACTCGTCAGAGATGAAGGCCAGCGGCACGTCGTCGGTGCCGTCCGCGTCAAAGCGGGCGAGACCCTTGTGCACCAGGTACAGCCGCAGCACCTGGAACGCCGCCGCACCAAAGGTGGCATGGCCCGACGGATAGGCCGGAAAGTCGGGTGTGAGTGCCAGTCCGCGCTTGTTGGTGTCGGGCCTGCCCAGCGGAAAGAAGCGCGGGTCGGCCACGCCATTGCCGGCTTCAGCGCGTGGAATGCCCACTGCCGGCCGCCACATCATGTGGGTGGGGGCGTATTTGTAGTACCAGGCGTCGATGCCGGCCTCGGCCATGGCCAGGCCCACGCCGGCGATCAGCTCCAGCTCCTGGGCCAGGGTCAGGCGGGGTGCGGGCGCTGGCGCCTGGGCCAGCCGATCCAGCACGCTCAGCACGGCCTGCATGTAGAGGCGGGGGGGCGTGCCCAGTTTGGGCGGGCCGTCGTAGCCCCAGGCAATGCCGATGAACTCTTCGTCGTCGCTTCGTCCCATGGGTGCCGGGCCGCGGTTGAGGCCACCCTTGGCCTGCACCTTGGCAAAGTCGTCCCGGAAGTGCTGGGTGTCTTCAACCTCGGTGGCTGAGCAGCGCCCCGGTGGCGGCGGAAAGCCGGCCACCCGTTGCGTCAGCAGGTAGTTGACAAAGCCCCAGTCGGCCCCCGCGAAACCCTGCCTGGGTTGATTGGGCGGCGCGGCGTGGGTGTAGGGCAGGCCGGACGGGCTGTACATGTCGCCCGCGGCGAACTGCGCATCGTCGGCGCCCAGGCGGTCGATGGCCCGGCCCACCAAGCGGCCGGCCGTCTCGGCCTTCGAGACCGCGTTCTCCGACAGGCTGTACCCGCTGCTTTGCAGCCAGTACAGCCAGGCCGGATCGAGCAGGGCTGCCTGGTGCGGATAGCGCAGCTTCAGCACCTCGCAGCAAGCGGCGCAGCAGGCCACCTCGAGTTGAGCGGTCGACAGGCCGACCAGCCCCGGCTCGGGTGCCAGCGCCATCAGCGGCGGCAGGCCCGCAGCCAGGGCGTTCACCTCATGGGGCGCGGCCAGGGCCATGCCCATCGCCCGGGCCGAGCGAAACGGCCCGGTCTGGTCACCCGGGGCATCGGTGTGATCCTGTCGAACGCATTCCAGACACATGTCGACCCAGAAGCGGTGGTTCGCGGCAGCAGCCATGGTGTGATCCTTTCGTGGAGAGGGCAGCGGCTGTCCGGCGGCATCGGTGGGCGATGCCTGCGCCCGGCGCGTGACGGCTGCGAGGGCCTTGATGACAAGGTGACCTCAGTCTCGACCTGCGCTAAGGCGAGGACATCGTCAATCTCAAGGAACACTGGCCCCTGCCTGGGGTGCCGTGTGTGGGGGTGGGGGCCGGTGCGATCAGCCCTCGATGTCTTCGTGAAACGCCTGCGCGCCGAGCTTCCAGTAGGCCGAGACGCGCTGGCATTCGCGCGGCACGCCTTTTTCGTGCACGAGCAGGGCGCGGGCCTGGGCCATCACCTGGGCTTCGCCGGCGCACCAGGCAAAGCCTTCGCCGGCCGGCAGGGGCAGGGCGCGCAGGGCCGCCAGCCAGGCCTCGGTGCTGTGCACCCACTGGGTCTGCACCTGGGCGGCGCTGTGCCAGGGGCGCTGATCGGCGGGGCTGGCCACCTGCACCAGCACCAGGGCCTGGGCGCCGGCCGGCAGTTCCTCCAGCCGGCGGTTGATGGCAGGCAGCGCCGTGCTGTCGCCGGCCAGCAGGTGCCAGGCGTAGTCGGTGGGAATGATCATCGAGCCGCGCGGGCCGCCGATGGCCAGGCGCTGGCCCGGCGCGGCCTGGCGTGCCCAGTCGGTGGCGGCGCCCTGCTCGTGCAGCGCGAACTCGATGCTCAGCTCGCGGCGCACCGGGTCGAAGTGGCGCGGCGTGTAGTCGCGGCGCACCGGATCGGCACCGGGCGCGGCATCGAACAGCAGCTTGACATGGTCGTCGAAGGACAGGCTGGTGAAGCCCTCGAGCTCGTCGCCGCCGAAGACGATGCGCACAAAGCCGGGGCCGAGCGGCTGCACCTGGCGCACCTGCAGTTCGCGGCGGCGCAGCTCGTGGCGCACGCGCTGCACGCGGCGGGTGGCGGTGGGGTGGGGCGTGCCGGGGGAGGGGAGAGTGGTCAAGATGGGTGGGTGGATTGGTTGATAATGTCATCCATCATGCGCAAGAAGATTGACCTTGTCAACCAAACGGGTGTGGGTACGGGTACGCGTGCCTGCGCTGTTGGGCCGGCCGCCGAGCCGGCCGCCGAGCCGGCCGTCATGGCCGGCGCACGCGCCTCGGGTGTGACACCTGCGGCACCCGCGGCACCCGCGGCACCCGCGGCACCCGCGGCACCCGCGGCACCTGTGGCACCTGCGGCCCGCGCTGAGCGGGTGGCCCGCGACGGCGATGTGCTCGAGGCCATCCATGGCGTGATGCACCTGGCGCGCGGCCAGCAGCACCGCGCACTGCGCGATGCCGAGCAGACGCTGTCGCCGCTGGAGGGCCGGGTGCTGGGCTTTTTTGCGCGCCACCCCGGCGCCACGCTCAGCGAGCTGGCGGCGCACTCCGAGCGCGACAAGGGCCAGCTGGCCCGCCTGGTGGGGGGGCTGCGTGAGCGTGGCCTGCTGCAGGCCACGCCCGACGAGGCCGACCGCCGCGTGAGCCGCCTGCACCTGGCTGGCCAGGCGCAGGCCCAGCACCAGGCGCTGATGGCCCAGCGCCGGCTGCTGGCCGAGCGCGCGGCGGCCGGGCTCAGCGCCACCGAGCGGCGCCAGCTGCTGGCGCTGCTGGCCAAGGTGCGCGCGGCCCTGGCGCCACCGGCTTGAGGCCGCCGCCGGCCTGATGCCCGCGCCACGGCCGGGCCGGCCGCGCCGCGATCACCAAAAGGCATCGCGCCCCGGATCGGGTAACCGCCGCGCAAAGAGCCAGCAAAGTTGTTTGCGGATAGTGCGCTGGCTGCCTGCCAGCGCGGCAGGGCCCGCGCCGTCGGCTGGCGGGCTTGTCGCGTGTGCGGCATCACCAACCCGAGGTTTGCGCATGTTTTTCCGATTTTTTGCCTGGCTGGCGCTGTGCTCGGCCGGCCTGCTGGCGGCCGGCGGCGGCGGCAGTGACAGCAGCACCGCCACCAGCACCACCGACACGGCGCCCGTCATCAGCAGCCAGCCCGCCTCGCTGAGCGTGGTGGCCGGCGCCAGCGCCAGCTTCAGCGTGGTGGCCACCGGCAGCGGCACGCTCAGCTACCAGTGGCGCAAGGGCGGCAGTGCGATCAGCGGCGCCACCGCCAGCAGCTACAGCCTGGCCAGCACCGGCACGGCCGATGCGGGCAGCTTTGACGTGGTGGTGAGCAACAGCGCCGGCTCGGTCACCAGCGCGGTGGCCACGCTCACGGTCACCGGCAGCAGCGGGGTCACGGCGCCGGCCATCAGCACCCAGCCGGTCGCGCAATCGGTGAGCGTGGGCGCCAGCGCCACGTTCAGCGTGGTGGCCAGTGGCAGCACGCCGCTCAGCTACCAGTGGCTCAAGGACGGCAGCGCGATCGCCAATGCCACCGCCAGCAGCTACACGCTGGCCAGCGTGGCCAGCAGCGATGCCGGCAGCTACTCGGTCACGGTCAGCAACTCGGCGGGCAGCGTCAGCAGCGATGCCGCCAGCTTGTCGGTCAGCAGCGCCAGCAGCGGCAGCAGTGCGCTCACGGCTGAGGTGGTGAGCCTGGCCCAGGCCTTCGCGGCCACGCTCAGCAGCAGCCAGCAGAGCACGGTGCAAAAGAGCTGGAGCCTGGCCACCGCGCGCCAGTGGTCCAACCTGCCGGCCGCCATGGTGTCGCGCAACGGCCTGGCCTGGAGCAGCCTGAGCAGCGCGCAGCAGACGGCGGCGCGTGCGCTGATCCTCAAGGCGCTGGGCAGCAGCGGCAATGCGCTGCACCTGGGCCTGCAGGCCGCCGACGATGCGCTGGTCAGCCAGTACGGCGCCGGCAGCGGCACCTATGGCAGTGGCCACTACTACATCGCCTTCATCGGCACGCCCAGCAACACCGACTTCTGGCTGCTGCAGCTCACCGGGCACCACCTCACCTTCAACATCGCCTTCAACGGCAGCGTCAAGTCGCCCACGCCGCTGTTCCTGGGCGTGGAGCCCAAGGGCGCCTTCACGCTGAACGGCAGCAGCTACGACCCGATGGCCGCGCAGCGCACGGCGGCGGCCGACCTGGGCGCCACGCTCACCGGCTACAGCGCCGCGGCGCTCAGCGGCACCTACAGCGATCTGCTGTTCGGCGCCAACGGGTCGGGCGGCATCGACGGCACCTATCCCAAGAGCTACCCCACCGGCACCACCGGCCGCGGCGTGGCCTACTCGGCGCTCAGCAGCACCGACCAGGCCAAGGTGCAGGCCCTGGTGCGCGCCTATGTGGCCACCCAGGCCACCGAGTACGCCGACGAGCTGCTGGCGGCCTACCTGTCCGACAGCGCGCTGGCGGCCACCTATGTGGCCTACGCCGGCGCCGGCAACGTCACCAGCAGCGGCAGCTACCTGCGGGTGGACGGCCCGCGGGTGTGGATCGAGTTCTCGGTGCAGCGCGGCGTGATCGTCAGCAGCGACATCCACTTCCACACCATCTGGCGCGACAAGACCGGCGACTACGGCGGCAGGTTTTGACGCCCCCCCGAAGCGCCAGCGGCGCCTGCCCCGCGGGTGGGCGCCGCCGGTGGCCCGGCCCGGTGGGGTTCACGCCGGCCGCAGCGTGGGTGCGGTGGATCGCGGCGGCTTTGTCGCTGTGGGCCACGTTGGCCGGTGCCCACCCGATGCCCGAAAGCCGGGTGTGGATCGACACCCGGCCCGGTGGCCTGCACCTGCTGCTGCAGCTGCCGCTGAACCGGCTCGAGTTCGCCTACGGCCAGCCGCTGATCGACCAGCCGGCCACGGTGCTGGCGCGCCACGGCGAGGGCCTGTCGCGCTACCTGTTGCAGCATGTGGGCGCGCGCTCGGGCGCGGTGGGCTGGCAGGTGCTGCGGCCGCAACTGCGCGTGGTGGGCAGCGATGGCGCAGCCGAGCTGGAAGCCGAGATCGATCTGCGCGCGCCGCCGGGCGGTGATGCGCGCCAGCTCACCTTGCTGTACGACGCCGTGACCCACGAGGTGCGCACCCACCGCGTGCTGGTGGCCTTGCGCAACGACTGGGCCGGCGGCCAGGTGGGCCAGCCACCGCGGCCGCTGGGCGAGTTGAGGCATGGCCACCAGCAGCTGGAACTGGCGCTGGCGCCGGCCTCGGTGGCCGCCGGCCTGTGGCAGCTGGCCGGCGACGGCGCACAGCACATCGCCACCGGCAGCGATCACCTGATGTTTCTGCTGCTGCTGATGCTGGTGGCGCCGCTCACGCTGGCGCCCGGCACGCGGCGGGCCTGGGGCGGCGTGCAGCCGGCGCCGGCCGCCTGGCGGCGCACGGCGCTGCTGGTGACGGCCTTCACCGTGGGCCACACCGTCACCCTGGTGCTGGGCAGCAGCGGCCTGCTGCGCCCGCCGGTACAGGCGGTGGAGGTGGCCGTGGCGCTGACCATTGCGGTGGCCGCGCTGCATGCCGGGCGGCCGCTGTTTGCGCGCGCCGATGCGGCCATGGCGCTGGGCTTCGGCCTGATCCATGGCCTGGCCTTCTCGGCCAGCCTGTCGGGCGCCGGGCTCACCGCGCTGCAGCACGGCCTGGCGCTGCTGGCCTTCAACGCGGGCATCGAGGCCATGCAGCTGCTGCTGGTGCTGGCCGTGCTGCCGCCGCTGCTGTGGCTGGCGCAGCGCCAGCCCCGCGCCAGCGCCTGGCTGCGCCGCGCGGTGGCCGCGGCCGCCTGCGCCCTGGCGCTGTGGTGGGTGATCGAGCGCCTGGGCCTGCTGCCGGCGGCCTGGCTGGCCTGACACGGCCTGGACGAAGCGGCCGCCCAGGCCCATGGGCCGCGCGCGGCTGGCCGTGCGGGCGGCGCTTCGTGCAGCGCTTCGTGCAGGGCTGCGGATCGGGTGGGCAAGCCCGCCATCGGCCGGTTCGGCGCCCGCCGATACACTTGAGGGTTGCCCTGTACCCCCCGTGTTGACCCCTGACCCCGAGGTTTTGCCATGCCCGCCTACCGCTCCAAGACGTCCACCGCCGGCCGCAACATGGCCGGCGCACGCTCGCTGTGGCGTGCCACCGGCATGAAGGACGACGACTTCAGCAAGCCCATCATCGCCATCGCCAACAGCTTCACGCAGTTCGTGCCCGGCCATGTGCACCTGAAGGATCTGGGCCAGCTGGTGGCGCGCGAGATCGAGCGTGCCGGCGGCGTGGCCAAGGAGTTCAACACCATCGCCGTGGACGACGGCATCGCCATGGGCCATGACGGCATGCTGTACTCGCTGCCCAGCCGCGACATCATTGCCGACAGCGTGGAGTACATGGTCAACGCGCACTGCGCCGATGCCATCGTGTGCATCAGCAACTGCGACAAGATCACCCCCGGCATGCTGATGGCCGCGATGCGCCTGAACATCCCGGTGGTGTTCGTCTCGGGCGGGCCCATGGAGGCCGGCAAGGCCAAGCTGGCCGTGCCGGGCACGCAGACCGTGCAGATCAAGAAGCTCGATCTGATCGACGCCATGGTGATGGCCGCCGACAGCAAGGTCAGCGATGCCGACGTGGCCGAGGTCGAGCGCAGCGCCTGCCCCACCTGCGGCAGCTGTTCGGGCATGTTCACCGCCAACAGCATGAACTGCCTGACCGAGGCCCTGGGCCTGAGCCTGCCCGGCAACGGCACCGTGGTGGCCACCCACGCCGACCGCGAGCAGCTGTTCTTGCGCGCCGGCCGCGTGGCGGTGGATCTGTGCCGGCGCTACTACGAGCAGGACGACGCCAGCATCCTGCCGCGCAGCATCGGCAAGAAGGCCTTCGAGAACGCGATGACGCTCGACATCGCGATGGGCGGCAGCACCAACACCATCCTGCACATCCTGGCCGCGGCCCAGGAGGCCGGCATCGATTTCGACATGACCGACATCGACCGCCTCAGCCGCGCCGTGCCGCAGCTGTGCAAGGTGGCGCCCAACACCAACAAGTACCACATCGAGGATGTGCACCGCGCCGGCGGCATCATGGCCATCCTGGGCGAGCTGGCGCGTGCCGGCAAGCTGCACCTGGATGTGCCCACCGTGCACACGCCCACGCTGGGCCAGGCGCTGCAGGAGTGGGACATCACCACCAGCACCAGCGAAGCGGTGAAGACCTTCTACATGGCCGGCCCGGCCGGCATCCCCACCCAGGTGGCCTTCAGCCAGGCCACCCGCTGGCCCAGCCTGGACACCGACCGCGCCGAGGGCTGCATCCGCAGCGTCGAGCACGCCTTCAGCCAGGAAGGCGGCCTGGCCGTGCTGCGCGGCAACATCGCGCAGGACGGCTGCGTGGTCAAGACCGCCGGCGTGGACGACAGTCTGCTGGTGTTTGAAGGCCCGGCCCATGTGGTGGAAAGCCAGGACGAGGCCGTGGCCCACATCCTGGACGATCAGGTGAAGGCGGGGGATGTGGTGGTGGTGCGCTATGAAGGCCCCAAGGGCGGCCCCGGCATGCAGGAGATGCTCTACCCCACCAGCTACATCAAGAGCAAGGGCCTGGGCAAGGCCTGCGCGCTGCTGACCGACGGCCGCTTCTCGGGCGGCACCTCGGGCCTCTCCATCGGCCACTGCTCGCCCGAAGCCGCCGCCGGCGGCAACATCGGCCTGGTGCGCAATGGCGACCGCATCCGCATCGACATCCCCAAGCGCACGGTCGACGTGCTGCTCAGCGATGAAGAGCTGGCCAAGCGCCGCGCCGAGCAGGACGCCAAGGGCTGGAAGCCGGTGCTGCCGCGCCCGCGCAAGGTGAGCGCGGCACTCAAGGCCTATGCGCTGCTGGCCACCAGCGCCGACAAGGGCGCGGTGCGCGACCTGTCGCAGCTGGAAGACTGAGCCCGCTCTTGCGCCCCGCCAGCGTCGGCCCGGGCCGATGCTGACGGGCGCGGGCCTGCCGCTCAGAGAACCCGCAGCACCTCGAACTGCTGCCGGGCTGCAGCGACCTGCATCGACACCTCGTCGCCCTCGCATTTGCCCCACATGGCCCTGCCCAGCGGGGCCTCGCTGCTGATCACCTGAACAAGCTGCGCGTCGCACTCCAGGCTCATGCTGCCGCCCGCCGGGCCAAGAAAAAGCAGTTGCTGCCGGTGGTCGGCGTCGGCCAGGCAGACCAGGGCGCCGAGCTGGATGCCCTTGCTGGCGTCGTAGGGGCCCGGGCGAAACTGGCGCCAATGGGCCATGGCCTGGCGGATGGCCTCGGCGCGACGGGCCTGGCCGCTGGCCAGGTAGGCGGCTTCGAGCCCCAGGGTGTCGTACTTGTTCTCGGCAATGCTTTCTTCGTGGGTGGCCGCTTCATGGGCCACCCGCACGGCCTGCTCGGCCTGCAGCAGGTCTTGGGCGAGCCGATCCAGCACCTGCTGCCGCAGCGTGTTTTTATCCATGATGAAGGCCGGGCATCTTGGGCATCTCGGGCATCTCGGGCAAGCGGGGGGGGGTCAGGCCGCGATTGTGCCGGGCGAGGCGCGCCGCGCGCAGGCCCGCAGCGCCGAGGGCGCGCCCGACAGCGTTTTGGCCGCTGCGGCCCGCGCCGCCTACCCGGCCAGACGGGTGATGGCAGCGCGGCTGCCGGCCAGTTCGCGCAGGCGAAACTTCTGGATCTTGCCGGTGGCCGTCTTGGGCAGCTCGGTGAAGACCACGCGGCGCGGGCACTTGAAGTGCGCCAGGTGCGCGCGGCAGAAGGCGATCAGCGCGGCCTCGTCCAGCGCCTCGCTGGCATCGCGCAGTTCCACGAAGGCGCAGGGCACCTCGCCCCAGCGTTCATCGGCCTGGGCCACCACGGCCGCATGCAGCACGCCGGGGTGCCGGTGCAGCACGTCCTCCACCTCCACCGACGAGATGTTCTCGCCGCCCGAGATGATCACGTCCTTGGCGCGGTCGGTGATCTGCAGGTAGCCGTCGGCGTGCACCACGGCCACGTCGCCGGTGTGAAACCAGCCACCGGCCAGGGCCTGGGCCGTGGCCGCCGGGTTCTTCAGGTAGCCCATCATCACGGTGTTGCTGCGGATCAGCAGCTCGCCGCTGTGGCGGCCGTCGCCGGCCACCGGCACCAGCGTGTCGGGGTGGGCCACCCGGCAGTCTTCCAGCAGGGCTGCGCGCACGCCCTGGCGCGCCTGCAGGCGGGCGAGTTCCGCCGCCGGCCGCTCGGCCCAGGCGGCCTGCCGTGCGCAGCTGATCGAGGTGCCCGAGATCTCGGTGATGCCGAACACATGGTCGATCTCGAAACCCATGGCCTGCACGGCCTGCAGCACCGTGGCCGGCGGGGGCGAGCCGGCGGTGAGCACGCGCACGCGCCGTGGCAGCGGCGGGCGGGCAGCAGCCGGCGTGGCGGCCAGGCCGGCCAGAACGATGGGCGCGGCGCAGAAGTGGTCCACGCCTTGCGCCGCGATGGCCGCGAACACGTTGGCCGGTGTCACCTTGCGCAGGCACACATGGGTGCCGGCGGCGGCGGTGATGGCCCAGGTGAAGCACCAGCCATTGGCGTGGAACATCGGCAGCGTCCACAGGTAGGTGGGGGCCTTGGGCAGGGCCCAGTCGGTCATCTGGGTCAGTGCCATCAGGTAGGTGCCGCGGTGGCTGGGCACCACGCCCTTGGGGTCGCCGGTGGTGCCCGAGGTGTAGTTCAGCGCAATCGGCTGCCACTCGTCGTCGGGCCACACGCCGGCAAAGGCCGGGTCGCCGGTCTGCAGCAGGGCCTCGTAGTCCATGTCGCCAAGGGCGGCGTGTTCGGGGTCGTCGGGGGCCAGTGCGTCGTCGATGTCGATCACCCGCGGCGGCGGCTGCAGCCCGGCCAGCGCGCGCCGGGCCAGGCCGGCGAACTCTCGGTCCACCAGCAGCACGCGGCACTCGCCGTGGCGCAGGATGAAGGCGATGCCCTGCGCATCCAGCCGGCAGTTGATGGCATTGAGCACGGCACCCGACAGCGGCACGCCGAAGTGCGCCTCCAGCATGGCCGGCGTGTTGGGCGCCAGCACCGACACCGTGTCGCCCGGCCGCACGCCCAGGCCCACCAGGCCCGAGGCCAGGCGCATGCAGCGCTCGCGCGTCTGCGACCAGGTTTGCCGCAGCGCGCCGTGCACGATGGCCACGCGATCGGGATACACATCGGCCGTGCGGCCCAGGAAGCGCAGCGGGGTCAGCGGCAGATGGTTGGCCGCGCTGCGCTCGAGGCCGCGGGCGTAGGGCGAGGTGTCGGGCAGGCTCATGGCAGGTTCTTTCGGGCGCTTTGCAGGCATTGGGCGGGCGTCAGGGCAGGGGCACCGGCCCGCTGCCCTCGTCGTCATGGAAGTGCGTGAAGCCGGCCACCGGCTCGCGCGGGCTCACCAGTGCGTTCTCGGGCCGGCTGGGGTCGGCATAGCCCAGGCTCATGCCGCACACCAGGCGCTGGGTGTCGGGCAGGCCCAGTTGCTGCGCCACGATGTGGTGGAAGGGCGTGAACGCCACCTGCGGGCAGGTGTCGAGCCCGCGTGCGCGGGCGGCCACCATCAGGCTTTGCAGGAACATGCCGTAGTCGATCAGGCTGCCCTGGGCCAGCGCCGCATGCACGGTGAAGATCAGGCCCGCCGGTGCGTCAAAGAAGCGGTAGTTGCGCGCATGCTGGGCATGCATGCGGGCCTTGTCGTCACGCGTGATGCCGAGCAGTCCGTAGAGCTGCCAGCCCAGCTGGCGCCGCCGTTCCAGAAAGGGCGAGACCCAGTGCGCCGGGTAGTAGGGGTAGGGCTCCTGCAGCCCGGCCAGCGTTGCGGGGTCGTCGTGGGCACGCAGGATGGCCGCGCTCAGGCGCTGCTGGGCCGCACCGGTGAGCACATGCACCTGCCAGGGCTGCATGTTGACGCCCGAGGCGCTGTGCCGGGCCACGTCCAGGATCTCGAGCAGCAGAGCGCGCGGCACCGGGGTGGGCAGAAAGGCGCGGATGGCGCGGCGCGAGACGATGGCCCAGTCCACCGCGGCGGGCAGCTGGCTTTCGGGCACGGGAGGTGGCAGCAGGCGGTTCATGGGCCGCGATGCTGTCGCGCCGCGGCGCGGCCGGCTGTTCGTTCGACGACATTCCGGCCCCAGGTATGTCCCGCCACGCGCTGCGGCGCCGGCTGGCCAGAATGGCGGCATGTCCGAGCCCTGCCTGATCGACTTTCTCGAGGCCTCGCCCTGGCGCACCTGCCTGGGTGATGCGCAGATGGACCGGGTGCATGCCGATTCCAGCCTGCGCGGCTTTGCCGCCGGCTCCACGGTGTGCCTGCGCGGCTCGCCGGCCATGCACTGGCTGGGCGTGGCGGACGGCATGCTGAAGGTCGACACCATCGCCGCCGATGGCCGCAGCACCACCTTTGCCGGCGTGCCTGCCGGTGCCTGGTTCGGTGAAGGCGCGGCCCTGAAGGGCGAGCCGCGGCCCTATGCGGTGGTGGCGCTGCGCCACAGCCAGGTGGCCTTCATCCCGCGCGCCACCTTTCTTTGGCTGATCGACGACAGCCAGGCCTTCAGCCGCTGGGTGATCGACCAGCTCAACGCCCGGCTGGGTCACTACGTGGCCCTGGTGGAGAGCTTCCGGCTGCGCGACCTGACCACGCGCGTGGCCTACAGCCTGGCCGAGCTGTACAACCCGCAGCTCTACCCGGGCACGCGGCGCGAGCTGGTGATCTCGCAGGAGGAGATCGCCCGCCTGTGCGGGCTGTCGCGGCCCAACCTGAACCGCGAGCTGCACCGGCTGGAGGAGGCCGGCTACCTGCGCATCGGCTACGGCGCCATCGAGGTGCTGGATCTCGACGGGCTGCAGCGGTTTTCGCGCAGCGGGTAGCAAGCGCCCGCGGGTTTACGCCTGCGCGCGCTAGGGGGCGGCATGCGTGCTGCGTACAAGGCAGTGCGAGCCCCGGGTTTCTAGACTGCGGCGGCCCTGGCGCGGCTTGCGCCCCGGGCGGTTTGTCACTACCCGAGGAGTCCCACATGAACCCCAAGCTCTTGCCGCAACGCGCCCTGCGCGCGCTGGCCTTGCCGGCCGCCGCCGCGCTGCTGTCGGGCGCCGCCCTGGCGCAGATCGGCCCGGCCCCCACGTCGTCCAGCCTCAACGCCACGGCCGGCTCGTTTGCCGTGTCCACCAGCAATGTGTCGCTGCCGCGCGGCTTCGGCGGCGGCACCATCTACTACCCCAGCACCGCCGGCCGCTACGGCCTGGTGGCCATCAGCCCCGGCTTCACGGCCACCGAGTCCAGCATCGCCTGGCTGGGCCGGCGCCTGGCCACGCACGGGCTGGTGGTGATCACCATCAACACCAACACCACGCTCGACCAGCCGGGCAGCCGGGCCACGCAGCTGATGGCCGCGCTGAGCCATGTGGTCAACAACGCCAGCAGCACGGTGCGCAGCCGCGTCGACAGCACGCGCCAGGCGGTGGCCGGGCACTCGATGGGCGGTGGCGGCGCGCTGATCGCGGCCGAGGACAACCCCACGCTGAAGGCCGCGCTGCCGCTGACGCCGTGGAACACCACCACCAGCTTCACCCGCGTGCGCGTGCCCACGCTGATCGTTGGTGCCGATGGCGACACCGTGGCCTCGGTGGCGGCGCATGCGCGGCCGTTCTATGCCAGCCTGCCGGCCACCACGCCCAAGGCCTATGCCGAGCTCAACGGCGCCAGCCACTTCACGCCCAACAGCACCAACACGCCCATCGGCCGCTATGGCGTGGCCTGGATGAAGCGCTTCGTGGATGCCGACACGCGCTACTCGCCGTTCTTGTGCGGCGCACCGCACGACAGCTATGCCACGCGCACGCTGTTCGACCGCTACGACAAGAACTGCCCGTACTGAGCCACCGGAGCCCGGCATGCCGACATCGCACACCGCATCACCGCGCCGCATCGGCGGCCGGGCCCTGGGCGCCGCACTGGCCGCGGCGGCCCTGCTGGCCTGGTGGGCCTGGCCCGGGCCCGCGCCTGCACCGCCAGCCCCGGTGATGGCGCCCGGCGCTGCGGCGCCAGGCGCGGCAGCCTTTCCGTGGGCCAGCACACCGCAGGCGGTGCTGGCGCCGGATGGCGCCCAGGCGGGGGCCGTGCCGGCGCAGGCGCCGCTGGCGGCCGCGCCCGCGGGCCTGGCGCTGCCGGCCGGGCCGGGCCTGGCGCCGCAACAGGGCGTGTTTCGCACCGATGCGCAGGGCCGCCTGCAAGTGGATGCCGGGCTGCGCCAGCGCACCGAGCACCTGCTGGCCCTGCACGATGGCGACGCGCTGGCCACGCGGCTCGAGGCCGAGCTGGGTGCCTTGCCGGCCGCGGCCGCGGCACAGGCGCGCGAGCTGGTGGGCCAGTTCCAGGCCTACCAGTCGGCGCAGCGCGCGGCCTATCCGCCCGGGCAGGCACCGCTGGTGCCCGAGGAGGGCCTGGCCCAGCTGGCGGCGCTGCAGGCCATGCGCGCCGGCCACTTTGGCGCCGCTGCCGCGCAGCGGATGTTTGCCGCCGACGATGCCGTCACCCACCGCCTGCTGACGCTGATGCGCGACGAGTCGTCGGCGCTGCTGAGCATGGAGCAAAAGGCCATGCGCGCGCAGGCGCGCTACGACATCGAGCGCGGCGCCGCGCGGCCCTGATCCGCCGCCCGCGGCGGCGCACCGCGGCGCCCGGCGGTGCATCGTGCGCGCCACGCGGCGCAGACTGTTGCAACTTCGCGCAAGGGCCAGCGCGCCCTCGCGTCAACCCGCGTTGACGGCGTTGCGGGCCTGGCCGAGCATGGCCCGCATGAGCCAATTTTCTGCGCTGCCGCGGCTGGGCCTGCTGGGCGACAGCTTTCTTTATGCCGGCCATGCCGGCGGCCCGCGCGTGTGCCGGCATTCGGTGACCCTGGTGTGCGCACTCACCGCCCAGCCGCTGCAGCTGCTGGCCGCCGGCCAGCGCTTCACCGGGCTGCTGATGGCGGTGCGGCCGTTCACGCTGCGCCACATCGATGCCCCCGGCCAGGCCGTGGGCCTGCTTGATCTCGAGCCCTCGCATGGCCGCTTCAGCACCTTCACCCGCGCGCTGGCCCAGGCCCTGGGCGGGCCGCCGGTGCAGGTGCTGGATGCCGAGCGCCACCAGGGCCTGCTGAGCTGCGTGCGCGGCTTTGCCAGCGGTGCCCTGGTGGGCCGGCAGCTGCAGGCCGCGGTGCAGCTGCAGCTGCATGCCCTGGCCGACGAGCTGCCGCCGGTGCCACCGCTGGCGCCGCGCGTGCTGGCCATGATGTCGGCGTTGCGGCTCGAGCCCGCCTTGCCGCTGGCCGCGCTGGCCAGCAGTGTGGGCGTGTCGCCGGCGCATGCCTCGCGCAGCTTTGTCGAGGCGCTGGGCATCACGGTGCGGCAGTTCGCGCTGGCGCTCAAGATCCAGCGCGCGGCCATGCACTTTGGCAGCGACCGCTCGCTCACCGAGGTGGCCCAGCTCTCGGGCTTTGCCGATTCGGCCCACCTGTCGCGGGTGTGGGTGCGCTGCTACGGCGCCAGCCCCTCGCGCTACCTCGACGCGCTGGCCCAGCCCGGGCCCGGGCCCGGGCGGCTTGACCACGTCTGGCGCCAGCCGGTGCGCCTGGTCAGTGCCTGAGGGCGCGCCGGCATTGCGCGGCGCACCAGCCTCGGCGCCTCACCCCTGGCTCAGCCGGCTGCCGCCGCGGTGGCGTCGGCCCAGCCGCCGCCCAGCACCTTGAACAGCGTGATGCGGTTGCCCTGCTCCAGCAGCTGCAGGCTGATCAGCGCCTGGCGCGCGGCAAACAGCGAGCGCTGGGCGTCCAGCACATCGAGGGCGGTGTCCACGCCATTGCGCTGGCGCGCCTGCGACAGGCTCAGCGCCTTGGCGTACGCGGCCACCAGGGCCTGCTGCGCGGCCAGGCGCTCGGCCAGCGATTGCCGCACCGCCAGTGCATCGGCCACCTCGCGAAAGGCGGTCTGCAGGGTCTTGTCGTAGGCCGCCAGCTGGCTGTCGCGGGCCAGCTCGGCGCTGCGCAGGCTGGCCTGGCGCGCACCGCTGTCAAAGATCGGCAGGCTGATCGAGGGCGCAAAGCTCCAGGCCCCGCCCTGGAACAGCTGGCCCAGGCTGCGGCTGGCGGTGCCGGCCGAGGCGGTGAGGCTGATGCTGGGGTACAGCGCGGCGCGGGCCGCGCCGATGTCGGCCGCCGCGGCACGCAGCTGGTGCTCGGCCGCCAGCACATCGGGCCGGCGCTGCAGCACGCTGGACGGCAGGCCCTCGGGCACCGCCACCAGCACCGCGGCATCGGTCTGCAGGGGCAGCTGCGGCAGCAGCTCGGCGGGCACCGCGGTGCCGGCCAGCAGGTCCAGCGCGTTGCGGTCTTGCGCCACTTGCGCCGCATAGGCCGCGGCGGCCAGGCGGGCGCTTTCCACCGTGGCCTCGGTCTGGGCCACGGTGAGGGCGCTGTCCACGCCCAGGGCCTGGCGGCGCTGCACCAGGGCCAGGCTGTCGCGCTGGCTCTTCAGCGTCTGCTCGGCCAGCTGCAGCTGGGCCTGGTCGGCGGCCAGGCTCAGCCAGGCCTGGGCCAGCTCGGCCACCAGGGTGAGCTGGGTGCTGCGCTGGGCCTGCTCGGTCTGCAGATAACTCTCGAGCGCCGCGTCCTTCAGGTTCTGCAGGCGGCCGAACAGGTCGATCTCCCAGGCCGCGATGCCCAGGCCCGCGCTGAGGCTGCGGCTGCTGCTGGCCTGGCCGCTGCTGGTGGCCTGGCCCGGTGTGCGCGAGGCGCTGGCGCCGGCCGTGGCCTGCAGCGTGGGGCGCTGCGCGGCCGACTGGATGTCGTGCGCGGCGCGCGCCTGCTGCACGGCCAGCGCGGCCTGGCGCAGATCACGGTTGTGCTGCAGCGCCAGCGCGATGGCGCCGCGCAGCCGGGCATCGCTGACCAGGGCCTGCCAGCCGATGCTGCCGGCCTGCGGCTGGCCGCTGGCGGTGGCGGTGGCGGCAGTGCCGCCGGCCGGCCAGGCCGTGGGAATGGCCGCCGCCGGCGTGCCCTGGGTGGGCGCCAGGTTGGCGCAGCCGGTGGCCAGCAGCGTGGCCAGGGCCAGGGTCAGGGCCGACAGGCGTCGGGCGGGGGCACGGGCGGCCACGGGGCTGGCGTGGCCGGTGGGGCCGGCGTGGCCGGTCGGGCGGGATGGATGCGGGTTCATCACGAAACTCCGGTTCAGGCCTGCGAGGCGTCGGTGGACGGGTGCGCCGGGCCCGGCGGGACCAGGGGCTGGGCGGGCGGGGCCGCGCGCCGCCGGCCAAACAGGCGCCGCACCAGCACATAGAACACCGGCACGAAAAACAGGCCCAGCAGCGTGGCGCTGGCCATGCCGCCCAGCACGCCGGTGCCGATGGCGCGGCGGCTGGCGGCGCCGGCACCGCTGGCAATGGCCAGCGGCAGCACGCCGAACATGAAGGCCAGGCTGGTCATCAGGATCGGGCGCAGGCGCAGGCGCAGGGCCTGCAGCGTGGCCGCCACCAGGTCCATGCCCTGGTCTTGCAGCATCTTGGCGAACTCGACGATCAGGATCGCGTTCTTGGCCGCCAGGCCCACGGTGGTGAGCAGGCCGACCTGGAAGTACACGTCGTTGTCCAGCCCGGCCAGCGAGCTGAGCCCCACCGCGCCCACCACCCCCAGCGGCACCACCAGCATCACCGAGAACGGGATCGACCAGCTCTCGTACAGCGCGGCCATGCACAAGAACACGAACAGCACCGACACCGCGTACAGCAGCGGCGCCTGGCTGCCCGACAAGCGCTCCTGGTAGCTCTGGCCGGCCCACTCGTAGCCGATGCCCTGGGGCAGCTGGGCGATGATGTCCTGCACCGCCTGCATGGCCGTGCCCGAGCTCACGCCCTCGGCCGCGTCGCCCACGATCTCGAAGGCGCTCATGCCGTTGTAGCGCTCGAGCTTGGGCGCGCCATGCGTCCAGCGCGTGCTGGCAAAGGCCGAGAACGGCACCATCTCGCCCGCGCTGTTGCGCACGAACCAGCCCATGATCGCGTCGGGCGCCATGCGCCAGGGCGCGTCACCCTGCACATACACGCGCTTGACGCGGCCGGCGTCAATGAAGTCGTTGACATAGCTGCCGCCCAGCGCGGTGGACAGCGTGCTGTTGATGTCGGCGGCCGAGACGCCCAGCGCGCCGGCCTTCTTGTCGTCGATCAGGATGCCGAACTGCGGCGCGTCGTCCAGGCCGCTGATGCGCACCTGGCGCAGCGCCGGGTTCTGCCGCGCCAGCTGCAGGAACTGGTCGCGCGCCTGCACCAGGGCGGCATGGCCCAGGCCGTTGCGGTCTTGCAGCTGCACGGTGAAACCGCCGCTGGAGCCCAGGCCGCGGATGGTGGGCGGCTGCATGACGAACACCTGGGCGTCGCGCAGGCTGGCCAGCTCGCGGTTGGCGCGGCTGGCGATCTCGGCGGCGCTCTGGCCCGGGCCGGTGCGCTCGCTCCAGTCCTTGAGCCGGATGAAGGCATTGCCGCTGGCCTGGTCGCCGCCAATGCCGATGATCAGCGTGTAGCCGGCAATGTCGGCCTGCTGGCCGAGCCAGGCCTGCACCTTCTCGAGCGAGTTGTTCAGGCGCTCGGCGGTCGACCCCGAGGGCAGGCGCACCTGGGCCATCAGCACGCCCTGGTCCTCGGCCGGCAGGAACGAGGTGGGCATGCGGTGGTACATCCAGGCCATGGCGCCGACGATCAGCGCATACACCACCAGGGTGCGGCCGCCGCGGCGCACCAGCCGGCCGGCCAGGCCCTCGAGGCCGGCGGCGCCGCGCTCGAAGCCGCGGTTGAAGCCGCCGAAAAAGCGCCCCAGCAGGCCGGTGCGCGCGGCATGGCCGCCGCCGTCCACCGGCTTGAGCAGCGTGGCGCACAGCGCCGGCGTCAGCGTCATGGCCACGGCCACCGACAGCGCCATGGCCGACACCACGGTGATCGAGAACTGGCGGTAGATCTGGCCGGTCGATCCGCCGAAGAAGGCCATCGGCACGAACACCGCCGACAGCACCAGCGCGATGCCGACCAGCGCACCGGTGATCTCGCGCATCGACTCGCGCGTGGCCTCGCGCGGCGACAGGCCACGCTCGCCCATCAGGCGCTCGACGTTCTCGACCACCACGATGGCGTCGTCCACCAGCAGGCCGATGGCCAGCACCATGCCGAACATGGTGAGGCTGTTGATGCTGTAGCCAAAGGCCGCCAGCACGCCGAAGGTGCCCAGCAGCACCACCGGCACGGTGATCGCGGGGATCAGCGTGGCGCGCCAGTTCTGCAGGAACAGGTACATGATCAGCACCACCAGCAGCACCGCCTCGGCCAGGGTGTGCACCACCTCCTGGATCGAGATCTTGACGAAGGGCGTGGTGTCGTACGAGGTCACGGCCTTCAGCTGGTAGGGGAAGGTCGGCTGCAGCTCGGCCAGGCGGGCGTTCACCGCCTGGGCCACGCCCAGCGCGTTGGCGTCGTTGGCCAGCTTCACGCCCATGGCCGCGGCGGGCTTGCCGTTGTAGCTGGTCTTGACGGTGTAGCTCTCGCCGCCCATCTCGACCCGTGCCACATCGCCCAGGCGCACCACATGGCCGTCGCTGGAGGTCTTGAGCGCGATGTCCTGGAACTGCGCCACCGTGCTGAGCTTGCTGCGCGCCGAGATCGTGACGTTGAGCTGCTGCCCCTGCGTGGCCGGCAGGCCACCCACCTGGCCGGCCGAGACCTGCGCGTTCTGCGCGTTGATGGCGGTGGTCAGGTCGGACGGCATCAGCGCATGCGCGGCCAGCTTGGCCGGGTCGAGCCAGATGCGCATGGCATGCTGGGTGCCCAGCGTGGTGACATCGCCCACGCCCTCGATGCGGCTGATGGTGTCGACCAGGGTCGAGCTGATGTAGTCGCCGATCTCGATGTTGTTGGCGCTGCCGTCGGCCGAGTAGAACGACACCACCATCAGGAAATCGGTGCCGGTCTTGGTGACCGTGACGCCCTGGCTCTGCACCGTGGTGGGCAGGCGGGTCATGGCCTGCTGCAGCTTGTTTTGCACCTGCATCTGCGCCACGTCGGCATTGGTGCCCGAGACGAAGCTGATGGTCACGCTGGCGCTGCCGGCCGAGCTGCTGCTCGACGACATGGCCAGCATGCCGTCCAGGCCCTTCATCTGCTGCTCGATGACCTGGGTGACCGAGTCTTCCACGGTCTTGGCGGAGGCACCGGGGTAGCTGGCGCTGATGGTCACGCGCGGCGGCGCGATGTCGGGGTACTGCTCCAGCGGCAGCTGGGTGATGGACATCGCGCCGGCCAGCATCACCACGATGGCGAGCACCCAGGCGAAGATGGGGCGGTCAATGAAAAAACGGGCCATGGTGCGGGGCTCCTGTGCGATCAGCTGGCGGTGGCCAGGGGGGTTGCCGTGGCCTGCACCACATCGCCCACCTTGACCTTTTGCGCGCCCTCCACGATCACCCGGGCGCCGGCCTGCAGGCCGCTGTCGACCAGCCAGCGGTTGCCCACCGCGCGGGTGGCGGCAATGGCCTGGCGCCGCACCTTGTTGTCGGCGTCCACCAGCAAGACGCTGGCCTGGCCCGAGGCGTCGCGGCTCACCGCCTGCTGCGGCACCAGCAGCGCGCCGGCGGCCACGCCGGTGGGCAGCTGGGCGCGCACGTACATGCCGGGCATCAGCAGGCCATCGGGGTTGGCAAACACCGCGCGCAGCGTCACGGCGCCGGTGCTGGTGTTGACCGCCGGGCTGCTCACGCTCAAGCGGCCGGCATGGGCGTAGGTGCTGCCGTCCTCCAGCACCAGGCTCACGCGGGCCTCGGTGGCGCTGGCCGGCTGGCCGGCCGGGTCGGGCTTGCCGGTCTGGGTGGTCTTGGCGGTGCTGCCCGTCCTGGCGTCGGCCGCCAGCGGCTGCAGCCGGCCGCTGGCCAGCTCGCGCTTCAGGCGCAGCAGGTCGGCGCTGCTCTGGGTGATGTCGACCTGCAGCGGGTCCATCTGGCGCACGGTGGTCAGTGCCGTGGCCTGATCGGCGGTGACCAGGGCGCCCACGGTCACGGTGGACAGGTCGACCCGGCCGGTGATCGGGCTGGTGATCTCGGTGCGCTGCAGGTTGATGCGCGCGGTGGCCAATGCGGCGCGGGCGGCGGCCAGGTCGGCCTGCGCCTGGGCCAGCGTGGCCTGCGCGTCCTGCACATCCTGCTGGCTGATGGCCTCGATCTTCAGCAGCTCGGCGCGGCGCTGCGCGGTGAGCTGGCTGGTCTGCACCACGGCCTGGGCCTTGTCCACCGCAGCCTGGGCACTGGCCACCGCGGCCTGGTAGCTGGCGGGGTCGATCTGGAACAGCACCTGGCCGGCGCGCACCAGCGCGCCATCGGCAAACAGCTTCTTCAGCACGATGCCGCTGGCCTGCGGCCGGATCTCGGCCACCTGCGGTGCGGTGGTGCGGCCGGGCAGCTCGGTGGCGATGGCCACCTGCTCGGGCTGGATCAGCTGCACGCCCACCGCCAGGGGCCGCGCGGTGGCGGCGCCGGCCGGCGGCGTGGCGCTCTGGCCGGCGCTGCAGGCGGCCAGCACGGCGGCGCTGGCCAGGGCAAGAACGAAGGGGGCGATCGAGGGGCGACGCATGGCGGTGGGGCGGCTTCAGGCCGTGTTGCAGGCGCACGAGGCGCGATGTCAGCCATGGTGGCGGCGCAATGTGGAGGAAAAGTGGAGGCCTTGCGCGCCGCCCCGGCGCGCGCTGCGGCGCGGCGCGATTCGCCGACACTCCGGGGCATGGCTCTCCTGCGCTCGCTGCGTTCACTGCCCCGGCCCGGCATCACCGTGCGCCTGTTTCTCGCCGTGCTGGGCACGGCCGGCCTGGTGGTGCTGGCCATGGGCCTGGCGGCGCACTGGAGCTTCAGCCGCGGCTTCATCGGCTTTCTCAACCACCAGGCCGTGCTGCGCATGGAAGCCGCGCTGCCGCGCCTGGCCCAGGCCTGGCGCAGCCAGGGCAGCTGGGAGTTCGTGCGCGACCGGCCCGATGTGTGGTTCGAGCTGGTGGGCGTGGGCCCGCCGCGGCCGCACCGCGCCGATCCGCCCCCGCCCGGCCCGATGCCGCCGATGCTGGCCTCCGACCTGCTGGGCGCCGGCCGCCGCCTGACGCTGCTGGACGCGCAGCGCCAGCGCGTGATGGGCTTTCCGCTGATCCTGGCCGAGACGGTGCAGCGCGAGATCGTGGTCGATGGCCAGACTGTGGGCTGGATCACCATCGCGCCGCTGCAGAGCGTGACCGACGACGCGGCGCTGCGCTTCGAGTTCGAGCAGCTGCGCGCCAGCCTGCTGGCCGGCCTGATGGCCCTGCTGCTGGCGGCGCTGATCGCCTGGTGGGTGGCGCGCACGCTGCTGGCCCCGGTGCGCGCGGTGGCCGCCGCCACCCACCGCCTGGCCGCCGGCCGGCACGACACCCGCGTGGCCGTGACCGGCCACGACGAGGTGGCCCAGCTGGGCCAGGACTTCAACCAGCTGGCGCTCACGCTCGAGCGCAACGAGCAGACTCGCCGCGACTTCATGGCCGATGTCTCGCACGAGCTGCGCACACCGCTGGCCGTGCTGCGCGGCGAGCTCGAGGCCATGGAGGACGGCGTGCACGCGCCCACGCCCGAGGCCCTGCGCCTGCTGCAGGCCGAGGTGCGCACCCTCACCCAGCTGGTGGGCGATCTGCACGAGCTGGCGCTGGCCGATGTGGGCGCGCTCAGCTACCGCAAGACCGATCTCGACCTGGGCGCGCTGCTGGCGCAGGAATGCCAGGCCCTGCGCACCGCCTGCGCCGAGCGCCAGCTCACGCTGGACGCCGGGCTGCCCGCCACGCCGCTGCCGCTGCTGGCCGACGAGGCGCGGCTGCGCCAGCTGCTGCACAACCTGTTCAGCAATGCGCTGCGCTACACCGACGCCGGCGGCACGCTGCGCGTGCGCCTGGCCGCGCAGCACGGCCAGGCGGTGCTGCAGGTGGACGACTCGAAGCCCGCCGTGCCGCCCGAGCTGCTGCCGCGGCTGTTCGAGCGCTTCTTCCGCGTGGATGCCTCGCGCAGCCGCGCCAGCGGTGGCAGCGGCCTGGGCCTGGCCATCTGCCGCAGCATCGTGCTGGCGCATGGCGGCCAGATCGAGGCCCAGGCCTCGCCGCTGGGCGGCCTGGGCATCACGGTGCGCCTGCCGCTGGTGCGCCAGACCGCCGCCGTGAGATCCGCATGACCGAGCCGCGCATCCTGGTGGTGGAAGACGAGCCGCGCCTGGCCCAGCTGGTGGCCGACTACCTGCGCGCCGCGCAGATGCAGGCCGAGGTGCTGCACGACGGCCTGGCCGTGCTGCCGGCGGTGCGCGCCCGGCCGCCCGACCTGATCGTGCTCGACCTGATGCTGCCGGGCATGGACGGCCTGGGCATCTGCCGCGCGCTGCGCAGCTTCAGCGATGTGCCGGTGCTGATGCTCACCGCCCGGGTGGAAGAGGTGGATCGCCTGATCGGCCTGGAGGCCGGCGCCGACGACTACGTGTGCAAGCCCTTCAGCCCGCGCGAGGTGGTGGCCCGGGTCAAGGCCATCCTGCGCCGGCCGCGGCTGCCGGTGGCGGCCGATGGCGGCGCATCGGCGCCCGCGCCGGATGGCCTGGTGCTCGATGCCGAGCGCCACGCGGCGCAGCTCAACGGCCAGGCGCTGCCGCTCACGCCGCTGGAGTTTCGGCTGCTGGCCACGCTGGCGGCGCAGCCGGGCCGCGTGTTCTCGCGCGACCAGCTGCTCGACCGCCTGCATGACGACCAGCGCGCGCTCAGCGACCGCGCCATCGACAGCCATGTCAAGAACCTGCGCCGCAAGCTGCAGGCGGTGGATGCCGGGCTGGAGCCGATCCGCTCGATCTATGGCGTGGGCTACCGTTTCGAACTCTGACTGGACCGCCTTGCAAGCCCTTTTGAACGCCATCGCCACGATGGACCGTCGCGCCGACGCGCACCGCATCTTCCACGGCCGCGGCGGCCTGCACCCGGGCTGCGAGCACTGGGTGCTGGACAGCTTTGCGCCCGTGTTCGTGCTCACCAGCTTCCAGCCCGTCAGCGACGATGAACTGGCCGCCGTGGGCGCGGCGCTGGCCGAGCGCTGGGCACTGATCGCCCCCGGCGAGCCGCTGAACTGGGTGGCGCAGACCCGCCACGAAGGCCGCGCCGACACCCGCCTGATGGCCGGCCGCGTGCCCGAGCCGCATGCCGTGTCGGAAGACGGCGCGCTGTACCGCGTGCATGTGGCCAAGGGCCAGAACCACGGCCTGTTTCTCGACATGGCCGAGGGCCGGCGCTGGGTGCGCGCGCACTGCGCCGCCCATCCCGGCCTGGAGGTGCTGAACCTGTTTGCCTACACCTGCGCGTTCTCGGTGGTGGCGCTGCTGGGCGGCGCACGCCATGTGCTCAACCTCGACATGGCCCAGGGTGCGCTGTCGATCGGCCAGCAGAACCACCGCCTGAACGGCCTGGCCGAGGGCGCCAGCTTTCTGGCGCACGACCTGTTCAGCACCTGGGGCAAGGTCAACCGCGGCGCGCCCTACGGCCTGGTGATCGTTGACCCGCCCAGCTACCAGAAGGGCAGCTTCGTGGCCACCAAGGACTACGCCCGCCTGATCCGCCGCCTGCCCGATCTGCTGGCCCCCGGCGGCCACGCGCTGCTGTGCCTGAACGCGCCCGAGCTGCCCGAGGCCTTTCTGCACGAGCAGCTGCAGGCCCAGGCGCCGCAGCTGCAGTATCTGCAGCGCCTGGCCAACCCGCCGGCCTTTGGCGATGTCTCGGCCGACCGGGCGCTGAAGGTGTTGCTGGTGCGCGCGCCCGGGTGAGTGGCGGCGGCGACAATGCCGGCGATGCAACAGATCGACTTCACGCTGCGCGGCGAGTTCATCCCGCTCGACAGCCTGCTCAAGGCCACCGGCGCCGCGCCCAGCGGCGCCATCGCCAAGATGATGGTGGCCGAGGGCCGGGTGCGGGTGGATGGCCAGGACGAGCTGCGCAAGACGGCCAAGATCCGCGCCGGCCAGGTGGTGCAGTTCTCGGCCGGTGCGCAGGGCCTGCGCATCCGCGTGCTGGCGGCCACCGACCCGGCCGCTGCATAAATCATTCAGCCGCGCCCTCGCGCCGCGGCACCGGCCGGCCCTTAAGCTGGCGCCACCATGACCCCACGCCCCACCCTGATCGGCCTGGATGCCGACGACACGCTCTGGCACAACGAGCCGCTGTTTCGCCTGACCCATGCGCGCTTCGACGCGCTGCTGGCGCCCTGGGCCGATGCGGCCGCGGTGGCCGCGCACCTGGCCGCGGTGGAGCGGCGCAACCTGGGCACCTACGGCTACGGCGCCAAGGGCTTCACGCTGTCGATGATCGAGACGGCGCTCGATCTGTCGCACCGCCAGGTGCCCGGCGCGGTGCTGCACGAGATCCTGGCCGCCGGCCGCGAGCTGATGCACCACCCGATGGAGCCGCTGCCCGGCGTGGCCGAGGCCTTGCCGCGGCTGGCCGCCATCGCGCCGCTGGTGCTGATCACCAAGGGCGACCTGTTCCACCAGGAGAGCAAGCTGGCCGCCTCGGGCCTGGGCCGGTTCTTCCATGGCGTGGAGATCGTCAGCGAGAAGACCGCCGACACCTACCGCCGCGTGTTTGCCCGCCACGGCGCGGCGCCCGAGGCCACGCTGATGGCCGGCAACTCGGTGCGCTCGGACATCCTGCCGGCGCTGGCCGCCGGCGGCCGCGCGGCGCTGATCCCCTACCCGCTGGTGTGGGAGCACGAGGCCGCCGAGGTGCCCCACGGCCACGCCGGCTTTGTGCAGTGCGAATCTCTGGCCGCGCTGGCCGATTGGCTGGAAGGCCTGCCCACAGTGGCCCACCCGGCCCACCCCGCCCAACCGGGGCAGGCCAGCCCGGCTCAGCCCGGAGCGGGGTCTTGATCGGCGGCCGGGCCGGCGCTGCCTGCCACCAGGCCGGGCAGCGGGCGCTCGTCGATCGACTCGACCAGCCGCACATGGCTGCCGTCCGACAGCTGCAGCCGCACCCAGCGCATGTGGCAGGGCAGGATGCTCAGCGCGTCGCTGTGGCGTGCGCCGGTGTCGAAGCTGATCGCCGGCGGCGCGGGCTCGTACCAGCCGCGCTCGGCCAGCTGGCCTTCGGCACGCACGATGTCCTCGCTGGCATAGCGCCACAGCGCGCGGCCCAGCAGATCGCCCAGCGGCACATGGAACTGCGCCTGGCGCAGCGGCGATGCCGCCAGCAGCCGGTGGGTGAGATCGCAGATCAGGTGCACCGGCTCGCGCGACTGGCGCACCAGCCGGCCCAGCATGTGGTCGGCCGCGCTGTCCAGCCGCGCGGCCAGCAGCTGGCGCAGGCGCTGGGCCTCGTCGGCATCGGGCGCGGCGCGGCCGTTCTCCCAGCGCGACAGCGTGGGCTGCGACACGCCCAGCAGCCGGGCCGCATGCTCCTGCTTGATGCGGCGCAGCGCGCGCCAGCTGCGCAGGCTGCGCGCCAGGTGGCGGGTTTCGCCGCTGTGGATCACCGGATCGGTCGTCACGGCAGCGATTGTCGCCAAAGCGGCGCCGGGCTGGTTGCCGCGGGGTCGGCACGGTGAGCGCGGTGGGCCCCCCATCCGCCGCCAGACCGGTGCCGTCCGCATCGCCCGCCTCGCCCGCGCTGCCCGCATCGCCCGCGCCAGCCAGCCCGGCCGGGCTGCCGGCCGCGCCCTGGCCGGCCGTGCTGCTGCTGTATGCCGCCGGGTTGATGGCCGCGGCCCAGCTGGGCAAGCTGTCAGCGCTGGCGCCGCTGTTCACGCCGGCGCTGGGCCTGGGCCTGGCCGGCGCGGCCTGGGCCATCTCGCTGCTCGAGGTGGGTGGCGCCACGCTGGGCGCGGTGGCCGGCCTGCTGGCCCAGCGCTGGGGCCTGCGGCGCACGCTGCAGGGCGGCCTGGTGGCGCTGGCGCTGGCCGGGCTGGGCAGCGCCTCGGCGCAGGGCTTTGGCAGCCTGCTGGGCTGGCGCCTGCTGGAGGCCGTGGGCTACCTCAGCGTGACCGTCACCGCGCCGGTTTTGATCGTGCGCCTGTGCCAGCCCGCCGGTGCCCATGCCCAGATGCTGGCGATGACGCTGTGGAGCACCTTCGTGCCGGTGGGCCTGGCGCTGGGCGCCAGCGGCGCGGCCGCGGCGGCGCTGCCGCTGGGCTGGCGCGGCGCGCTGCTGGCCGGCGGCCTGCTGGCCGCCGTGCTGGCGCTGGCCATGCGCTGGCGCTGGCCGGCCGCCGCCGAAGCCGCTGCCGACCAGGCCGATGCGGCCAGCGAGGCCCGCCACCGCGCCGAGCGCGCCGCCAGCCATGGCCCCGAGGACAGCACCGCCCACCGCCTGGCCCAGCGCCAGATGGCCCGCCCGGGCGTGGCCGCCTGGTGCCTGGCGCTGGGCTTCGGCCTGTTTGCCTTGTTCGAGGTGGGCCTGCTGGGCCTGCTGCCCACGCTGCTGGTGCAGCAGGCCGGCCTGAGCGCCACCGCCGCCGGCCAGTGGACCGGTGTGGCCTCGCTGGCCGCGGTGGGCGGCAGCGCGCTGGCCGCCGTGCTGCAGCGCCACGGCGTGGCCGCGCGTGGCCCGGCCATGCTGGCGCTGGCGCTGCCGGCGCTGATGCTGTGGGGCATCTTCCGGCCGGCGCCCGATGCCGCCTGGGCCGTGGGCCTGGCCATCGCCAGCAACCTGCTGGGCGGCGTGTTTGCCAGCTATGCCTTCGCCATGCTGCCGCGCGTGGCACCACGCCCGGCACAGCTGGTGCGCGTCAACGGCCTGATCACCCAGTGCGGCGCCAGCGGCAGTCTGCTGGGCCCGCCGCTGATGGCCGCCGGCGTGGCCTGGGGCGGCTGGCACGGCGCGGCCGCGCTGGGCCTGCTGATCACCCTGCCGGCGCTGCCGCTGGCATGGCGGGCGTTCGCCGTTCGCCCGGGTGCTGCCTAGGCGCGTGATCCGCGTGATCTGCCCGATCCGCTCGATCCGCCTGGCGGGCGGGTGACTCACCGGGCGGGCCTGACGGGCCTGGTGGGTTTGATGGGCTTGATGGGTTTGATGCGCCTGGCCGGAGCGGCACGCTGCGGCGCAAGCCTGCCGTTCAGGCTATAAACCGGCGCATGCCAATGCTTGTGCGTCCGCAGGCCCTGCACCTGCCCAGCTACACCTCGGCACTGCAGCGCGGCTGGTCGGCCGACACCGTGCGGGGCGCCGCCGCGGCGGCCGACGAGCTGCAGCGCATCGCGCACGATGCCAGCGCCTTTCTGGCCTCGATGGAAGACCGCGAGGCCCAGGGCCCGCCGATCACGCTGCCCGACGGCTCGGTGGTGGCGCGCCTGCCGGGCCTGCGGCGCTGGCTGTGGGACGGCGAGTTCTGCGGCAGCGTCGGCCTGCGCTGGCAGCCCGGCACGGCGGCCCTGCCACCGCACTGCCTGGGCCACATCGGTTATGCCGTGGTGCCCTGGAAGCAGCGCCAGGGCCTGGCCACCCGCGCGCTGGCGCTGCTGCTGCCCGAGGCCTGGGCGCTGGGCCTGCCGCATGTGGATCTGACCACCGACCCCGGCAACACCGCCTCGCAACGGGTCATCCTGGCCAATGGCGGGGTGCTGGTCGAGGCCTTCACCAAGCCGGCGCAGTACGGCGGCCAGCCCGGCCTGCGCTACCGCATCCACCGGCCCGGCGCCACGGCGGCGCAGCCGGCCGAGGGACGCGCCGAGGGATCGGCCACATGAGCCGCGACTGCCTGCTGGCGCGCCGTGCAGGCCCCGGCCAGGCCACGCTGCGGCTGGCGCACGGGCGCTGGCAGATGCCAGGCGTGCAGCGCGTGCTGGGCGTGCAGCGCGTGCTGGGCGTGCAAAGCGTGCTGGGCGCATTGGGTGCAGTGGGCGTGCTGGCTGCACTGGTCGCACTGGCTGCACTGCTGGCCACCGCCCCCGCGCTGGCCGGCACGGTGTACCGCTGGGTCGACGATCAGGGCCGGGTGCACTATGGCGAAACGGTGCCCGAGCGTTATCGCGGGCAGTCGCGCGCCCTGGATGCCCCGGCCGCCGCGCCCAGTGCCGAGCAGCAGCAGCAGGCCGTCGAGCGCGCCCAGCGCGACAAGGCGCGCCTGGCGGCACTGGCGGCGGCCGCGGCGGCCTCGGCCGCCAGCGCTGCGGCGCCACCGGCCTCGGTCGCGTCGCGTCCGGTGGTCAAGCGCCCGGCGCGGCTGCCCGATGCGCAGACCGATTGCGCCACCTGGCAGCGCCTGTACCAGGAAAGCCTGGACTGCCTGGGCCCCTACCGCACGGTGCGCGGCGCGCTCAAGCCCGAGGCCCTGACCTACTGCAACCTGGTGTCGGAGCCGCCGCCCACCAGCTGCCGCATGCGCCTGCCCTGACCGCGGGTCCGGGCGTCCTGGCCGCGCCGTGCGGCGGAGGCAGGGGCGGGGGCGGGGGCGCGCGGCAGGCCCGCCCGCCCGCCTGCCTTGCAACTTGCAGCGGCTTTGACAGATCTGCCGCTGTTTTCAGGTGCGCTGCGCGGCTAAGCTGGCCGCCCCTTGCTCAGGCCCGTCACCATGTCCGCCTTGTTCCGCAGCCCGTCCCGGCTGATCCCGCTGCCCGCGGCCCTGCTGGCCTGGGTGGCGCTGGCCGCCCCGTCCGCCGCCCAGGCCATCGGCTGCGAGGAGCTGCGCCAGAGCATCGCCGACAAGCTGGCGCGCGGCGGCCTGCCGCAGGCCCCGATCGCCATCGTCGACGCTGCCTCGCTGCGCGGCGGTCGCGTGCTCGGCAGCTGCGAGAACGGCACGCGCCGGCTGGTGCTGCAGACGACCGAGCCCGGGCAGACCGCGGCCCTGCCCACCAGCGCCAGCACCGCGCTCAACCGCCCGCGCGCCAGCGAGCCGGCCAGCATGCGCAAGCCGGTGCGCAAGGACGACGTGATGCTGGTGGAATGCTTCGACGGCGAACGCTACCTCGACGGCCCCTGCCGGCGCTGAGCGCCGGCGCACGGCGCACGGCGCACGGCGCACGGCGCACGGCACAGGGCGTGAGGGCGTCAGGGCGTCAGGCGCTCGCCGTCGCGCGGCGGCTGGGGGTCGATGACCCGCAGCTTGCGGCTGCCGGCAAAGATGTCGCGCGGCTTCAGGCCATACACCTGGCGGATCGAGTGGCTGAAGTGCGTGCTGTCGGGGTAGCCGGCATCCAGCGCCACATGCGCCAGATTGGTCTCGCGGTTCACGTAGTGCAGCAGGCTGCGCGCGCGCTTCCAGGTGCGCAGGCTGCGAAACGGCGCCCCCACCTCCTGCTTGAACAGGTGCAGAAAGCGCGAGAACGACAGCCGCGCCTGCACCGCAAAGTCTTCGGCCAGCGCCGGTGCGGCGGGGTCGCGCTTGATGCGGTCGAGCACCGCCGCGATGCGCGCATCGATCTGCCGCGGCGGCAGCGCCCGGCCGAACAGCAGGTGGTCAAAATCCTCCAGCTGCAGATCCAGGCTCCGGCCGGCCGCTGCCAGCCGGGCATGGCAGGCGCGCACATGGGCCACAAAGCCGGCATCGTGCACCGCACCGCTGGGCTGGCGCAGCAGCGGCGGCAGCTGGGCCAGATCGACGCTCTCGGGCTCGAGCATCAAGGCCGCGATGTGGCGGCCCTCGCAGGCCACCTGGTGGCGCACATAGGGCTGCACCACCGCCAGATCGGTGCGCTGCCAGGCGCCGTCGAGCCCGCCCGGGCCATGCTCGGTGCGGATCTGGATGTCGCCATCCAGCGCCACATAGGCCCCGATGCTGCCCATGGTGCGCACCGACGGCGCGCCCAGCAGGCCCACATAGAACACCCGGTCGAGCGAGATCCACATCAGCCGGTCGGCACTGGTGCAGCGGCGCGGCGCATGCCCGCTGGCCGGCACCGACAAGCCGTCGGAGGTCGTCTGCATCTTGTTTGTCTCCTGGGGTGCGCGGCGCGTGCCGGCCCGGCCGCATCATCGTCGGGGCCGCCCGCCCCGGCTGCTGCCCAGGCGACAAAACGAGCCCATGCGCCAGCATAGGCACTGGCCAGGCCGCCGCGGCGCCGCCCGGCCACCCGACACGGCCAGACTTTCCCTTGCGGGTTAGCCCGTAGCGGGTGGGTTTGGCAGGGCCAGCGCATCGCCGCCGCCCACCTCCCGTCCCGGTGAACTTTGCCGGAGGTTTGCGGGAGCCGGCCTTCCTAGCATCGGCTGGCGGCTGGCCACCCCGGTGTGGCCAGGCGCTGTTCAGCCCCTCAACCCGATCTGATTGCCAGGAGTTCTGCCATGACCCCGACACTTTCGCGCAGCCTGCGGCTGCTGGCCTCTGCCACGCTGGCGCTGTGCGCCTCGGCCCACGCCGCCATGGTGGATGTGACCGTGACGGTGCAGAACCTGGTGCCCGCCCAGGGCATCAGCTTTGCGCCCCTGCATGTGGGTTTTCATGCCGGCCGTTTTGATGCCTTCAACCTGGGCGAGGTGGCCCAGGCGGCCATCGTGTCGGTGGCCGAGGGCGGCGCTGGCGGCGCCTGGCAGGCGGCCTTTGCGGCGGCCGATCCGCTGGCCACGCGCGGCACCGTGGGCGGCCTGCTGCTGCCCGGCGCCAGCAGCAGCCTGACGCTGCGCGTGGACACCGCGCTGAACCCCTTCTTCACCTTTGCCGCCATGGCGGTGCCCAGCAACGACCTGTTCATCGGCAACGACAGCGCCACCGCGCACCGCCTGTTCGACGGCCAGGGCCAGCTGGCCCAGGCCAGCATCGGTGTGCGCGCCAGCGAGATCTGGGATGCCGGCTCGGAGGTGTTCGATCCCGCGGCCGCGGCCTTCGTGGGCAACAACGACCTGCGGCGCCCGCAGCACTCGGTGGTGGCCTTCAACTTTGCCGAGCTGGCGGCCTTCAACGGCCTGACCACCGGCGCCGGCTACAGCGTTCACAGCGCCTTGTCGGCCGACAGCGAGGTCTACCGCATCGGCTTTGCCGTGTCGGCCGTGCCCGAGCCCGGCAGCTATGCGCTGATGGCCGCCGGCCTGCTGATGCTGGGCCGCATGGCGCGCCGCCGCGGCCTGCCGGCGGCCTGACTGCGCCGGCGTGGGCGCAATGTTCCAATCGGCCGCCGGCGCCGCCGCTTTGCGGCGCGGCCCTGCATGAACGAACACCTGCTGCTGGTTGAAGACGACGACGCCATCGCCGATGCGCTGCGCCTGCACCTCGAGGACGCCGGCTACCGCCTGCACCGCGAGGCCGATGGCCGCCACGCCATGGCGGCCATCGATCGCCAGCGCTGGGATCTGGTGCTGCTCGACCTGATGCTGCCCGGTGCCGATGGCTGGGAGGTCTGCCGCCACCTGCGCGCCCGCCATGCCGATGTGCCGGTGATCATGCTCAGCGCGCGCTCGGCCGAGGCCCACCGCGTGCTGGGGCTGGAGCTGGGGGCCGACGACTACATGGCCAAGCCCTTCTCGATGCTCGAGCTGGTGGCGCGCATCCGGGCGCTGCTGCGGCGCATTGCGCAGCTGCGCGGCAGCGGCCAGGCGGCGCGCGAGCAGTTCCAGTTCGGGCCCTTTCGGCTCGACACGGTGCGGCGCGAGCTCACGCGTGACAACCAGGTGCTGCCGCTGACGCTGCGCGAGTTCGACCTGCTGCTGTTTCTGCTGAAGCACCCGGGCCGGCCCTTCAGCCGCCATGAGCTGCTGCGCCGGGTGTGGGGCGAGGGCTTTGACGGTTACGAGCACACCGTCAACTCGCACATCAACCGGCTGCGCAGCCGCATCGAGGACAACCCGCGCGAGCCGCGCCGCGTGGTCACCGTGTGGGGCGTGGGCTACCGCTTCGAACCCGACGGCGGCAGCCCGCCGCCGCACCCGCCATGAGCACGCCGGGCCGCCCCCAGGCCGAAGGCCCGACGGCCCAGCCTGACGGTGCACCAGTGGGCCCGCCGCCGCGCGCCCGGCGCGCGTTCTCGACCCGGCTGTCGCTGGTGCTGGCGCTGCTGCTGCTGGCCTTTGGCGGCCTGGTGGCGCTGCTCGGGCGCCATGTCTCGCAGCAGCAGGAGCAGGAGGCGCTGCAACGCCTGTCGCATGGCCTGGCCGGCCACATCGTGGGCCACTGGCCCGAGATCAGCGCGCCCGACCGCGACGCCGCCGAGCGCAGCGCCCGCGCCGCCTTGCTGACCATGCTGATGACCGTGAACCCCGGCGTGCAGGTCTACCTGCTGGACGCCGACGGCCAGGTGCAGCACTACATCGGCGAGCCCGGCATGGTGCGCCAGCCGCAGGTCGATCTGGGCCCGGTGCGCGCCTTTCTGGCCGGCGCCGGTTTGCCGCTGCGCGGCACCGACCCGATGGGCTCGGGCGTGCCGCGCATCTTCAGCGCGGCGATGTTCCCGGTGCGTGCCGGCGACCTGCGGCCGCCAGGCTATCTGTACATCGTGCTCGATGGCGCAGCGCGGGTGCAGGTGGCGGGCCAGCTGGGCGCCTGGCCGGTCTGGCGCGGTGCGGCACTGGCCGCCGCCATCGGCCTGCTGGCCACGCTGGGCGTGGGCCTGTTCAGCGTTCGGCAGCTGACCCGGCCGCTGCACCGGCTGGCCGGGCGCCTGGCCAGCTACCAGCGCCACGGCGGCGCGGCGCCGGGGCCCGGCCCGGCCAGCGCCGCGGCGCTGCCGGCGCCGCCGCCGGTGGGTGACGAGGTGCAGGCCATCGAGCAGGCCTTTGAGCGCATGACGCAGCGCCTGCAGGCGCAGGCCGAGCGCGAGCAACACCTGGCCGCCGACCACCGCGAGATGATGGCCAGCCTGGCGCACGACCTGCGCTCGCCGCTGACCGCGCTGCACGGCCACCTCGAGGCCCTGGCCAGCGAGACGGCGGCCGGCGCAGCCCGGCGCGACACGCTGCTGCAGGTGGCGCTGGCCCAGAGCCGGCGGGTCAACCGCCTGTCGCAGCAGCTGTTCGAGCTGGCGGCGCTGCAGGCCCCCGGCCAGGTGCTGCAGCGCGAGCGCTTCAGCCTGGCCGAGCTGGTGAGCGACGCGGTGCAGAAGTTCGCGCTGCACGGCGCCACGCCGCAGGTCAGCCTGCAGGGCGTGCCACCGGGCCGCCTGGAGCTGGACGCCGACCTGCAGCTGGTCGAGCGGGCGCTGACCAACCTGATCGACAACGCGGTGCGCCACGCGCCGCCGCGCCAGCCGGTGCGGGTGAGCCTGCGCCTGGCCGGCGATCTGGCCGAGGTGCTGGTCGAGGACGACGGCCCGGGCCTGCCCGAGGAGCTGCATGCGCGCCTGGACCAGGGCCAGTCGCTGCGCGAGCCGCCGGTGCGCCGGCGCAGCGGCGGCCTGGGCGGGCTCGGGCTGGCCATTGCCCAGCGCGTGGCCCAGCTGCATGGCGGCAGCCTGCGCCCGCTGCAGGCACCGCAGGGCGGCACACGCCTGTGCCTGGCGCTGCCGCTGGCGGCCTGATCAGCGGCCGTGGCCCGACAGGAACTCCACCGTCAGGTCCCAGGTCTGCGGTGAGTTGAAGATGCCGATGTGGCCTGTGCGCAGCAGCGGGTCGTAGGCCCCCTGGCCGCTCAGGCCGATCTCGCGCGCGCCCTTCAGGCTGGCGCTGCGCGAAAAGTCGGTGGGCTGGCCCAGGCTGTCGATGGCCGGCACGGGCGGGATGAAGCCGTCCTGCAGCGGCATGTAGACGAAGCTGGCGTCGGTGTTGCGGATCACCAGCACGCGTGGCCGCGGCGTGATCTCGCGCGGCTGGTACCAGCCGGCCTCGTCGGCCGCGTTCAGGCGCTTCAGGAAGGGCGTGTTCGGCGAGCCCAGCTCCTGGCAGACCTCGCTGGCGGGCGTGAAGCCGCCCTGCGAGGCGGCCTGAAAGTAGTTCAGCGGCGACGGGCTGCAGTTGATGATGCCGCGGTTGGGGCCGTCCACCGCCACGAAGCGGCGCACCTGGTGGTGGGCACCGTCCTGGCGCATCCACTCGCGCGCCAGCGTCACGCCCAGGCTGTGGGCCACGATGTCGACCTTGCTGGCGCCGGTGTAGGCCAGCACCGCGGCCACAAAGCGGCGCAGGTCGGGCACGTTGGCCTGGTTGCTGTGGCCGATGCGCGAGCGCTGGGTCTGGTCGGCAGCCAGGTTGCACTGATCGCCCTGGTAGCCCAGGCCCCACAGCTCGCTGAGGGCCCAGCCGCTGTTGGCCAGGTGCTGGGCAAAGGCCTGGGCATTGCCGTAGCGGCTGCAGGCGGTGGGATAGGGCGTGTCGTTGTTGCCGTGCAGAAAGATCACCGGCGTGCGCTGCAGCGGGCCGGCGGCGCCGAAGCCGATCACCGGCCGGCCCAGCGACGCATCCTCGATGACCGGAAAGTTCTCCGGCAGACTGCTGCCCACGGTGCCGGCGGCCTGGGTCAGCGCGGCGCTGCCGGCCAGCACGGCGGCCAGGGCCAGCGTGCGTGCGCCCGCGTGGCGGCGCGGCGGCGCAGCGGTGTGCCGCGCAGTTTTGGTGTTGGGGTGGCTGCGTTCGATCATCCTCGTCTCCTGGTTTCGGTCACGACGGGGCAACTGATGGGCGCCGCGGCGCCGCCCGATCGATGATTCAGGCCGCGGCGAAGAAACGTTCCACCAAGGCGTACTGCTCGGGCGTGTTCAGCGCCGGGGCATGGCCGCAATCGGGCATGGTGACCACCACCGCGCGCGGGCCGCGGTTGCGCATGGCCTCGGCCACCTCGGGCAGCAGCAGGTCGCTGTCCTGGCCGCGCAGCACCAGCACCGGGATCTCCAGGCTGTCCCAGGCCGGCCACTGGTCGTAGTCGGTCGGGTGGGCGATGAACTGGCGCACCATCGCGGGGTCGTAGTGCGGTGTCACGCGGCCATCGGGCAGGCGGCGGGTGCTGGTTTCGGTGAGCCGGCGCCACTGCGCGTCGCTCAGCCAGCCATAGGGTTTGTAGACGGTGCGGAAGTACTGCTCCAGCTCGCCCACGGTGGCAAAGGCGGGCGGGCTGCCGGCATAGCTGCGGATGCGCGCCACGGCCGGTGCGGCCAGCTCGGGGCCGATGTCGTTCATCACCAGGCGGCGGATGCGGCCGCGCAGGCCCGCCGCCGCCGCGTGCAGGCCGATGGCGCCGCCCATGCTGGTGCCCAGCCACAGGCACTGGTGGATGCCCAGCTGGTCGAGCAGGCTCACCGCCAGCTGCTCGTAAAAGCCCAGGCAGTACTCGCTGTCGGGCGCCGGGCTCCACTGGCTGAGGCCGCGGCCCAGCGTGTCGGGGCAGATCACGCGCCAGCGCTTGCTGAGGTGCGCGGCCATGTCGTCCATGTCGCGGCCGGTGCGCGCCAGGCCATGCCAGGCGATCACGGTGTCGGCATGCTGCGCACCCCATTCGGTGTAGTGCAGCTCGCGCCCGGCGCAGACGAGGTAGTTCGAGGTGGGGTCCATGGCGGTCTCGCTGGCGGCCGGGTTCAGGGGTGGAAGCGCAGCGCCATCGCACGCAGCTTGCCCACCACGCCGCTGGGAAAGTGGTACACGCTCAGCACGAACAGCACGCCCAGCCACAGCAGCCAGCGGTCGGGCGACACCAGGGCATTGAGCACCGGCACCTCGGCCACCGCGCTGGCGCCCAGGGTCAGCAGGTCTTGCAGGTAGTTCTGCGCCAGCACGAACAGCACGCTGCCCAGCACCGCGCCATACATCGTGCCCATGCCGCCGATCACCACGATCAGCAGGATGTCGAGCATGATCTCGAAGCTCAGCGTGGTGTCGGGCCCGGTGTAGCGCAGCCACAGCGCCAGCAGTGCGCCGGCCACCGTGGCAAACAGCGCCGCCAGCACATTGCTCAGCGTGCGGAACACCACCGTGCGGTAGCCGATGGCCTCGGCGCGGAAGTCGTTCTCGCGGATGGCCTGCAGCACGCGGCCGAAGGGCGAGTTGACGATGCGCAGCAGCAGCAGAAACAGCAGCGCCACGGCCACGAAGATGGCGTAGTAGGCAAACAGCTTGCCGTCCACCGTCACGCCCAGCAGCGGGTTCTCGAAGGGCTCGAAGCTGGGGCTCAGCCAGGCCGGGTTCTTGAAGCTCAGGCCGTCCTCGCCGCCGGTCAGCTCGCTCATCTGCGAGGCCAGGGTCTGGAAGGCCGAGGCCACGGCCAGCGTGATCATCGCGTAGAAGATGGCCTTGACCCGCAGCGAGAACAGCCCGATCACCAGCGACAGCAGCAGCGACACCGCCAGCGCCGCGGCCAGGCCCAGCCCCACCGCGCCCCAGCCCTCGCCCAGGCGGGTGCTGGCGATGGCCACGCCGTAGGCACCGATGCCGAAGAACATGGTGTGCGCAAAGCTCACGATGCCGGTGTAGCCCAGCAGCAGGTCGTAGCTGGCCACCAGCAGGATGAACACCAGCATCTTGGCCGCCACACCCAGCGCCTTGCTGCCCGGAAAGGCAAACGGCGCCACCGCCAGGGCCACGGCGATGACGATCAGCGCCAGCGCCAGCCAGCGGCTGCGTGGCAGGTCGTGCGAGAGGATTCGATTCAGCATGACCGGGCGCTCAACGGTTGGTGACCGGGTACAGGCCCTGCGGCCGCCACAGCAGGATGGCCACCATCAGGCCGATGTTCGAGAACAAGGCCACCTTGGGCGCCAGAAAGCCGGTGTAGTTGGCCATCAGGCCCACCAGCAGCGCACCCACAAAGCAGCCCAGCGTGCTGCCCAGGCCGCCGATGATGATGACGATGAAGGTCAGCGTATTGACCTGGGCGCCGATCTGCGGCGTGACGTTCTGCTGGTACAGGCCCCACAGCACGCCGCCCAGGCCGGCCAGGCCCGAGCCGGCCACGAACACGCCGACAAACAGGCGCTTGATGCGGTAGCCCAGGCTCTCGACCATCTCGCGGTCCTGCACGCCGGCGCGGATCAGCAGGCCCACCTTGGTGCGGTTGAGCGTGAAGGCCATGGCCGCAAACACCGCCAGGCCGATCAGCGAGGCCAGTACGCGGTACTTCTCGACCGCGGCGTCGCCGACATACCAGGCGCCGCGCAGCGCCTCGGGCAGCGGCAGCGCAATCTGCAGCGGGCCCCAGATCACCTTGATGATCTCCTCGCCCACGATCATGCCGCCCATGGTGATCAATATCTGCTTGAGGTGCAGGCCGTACACCGGCCGCACGATCACGCGCTCGAAGGCCCAGCCGATGGCGCCGGCCACGGCCATGGCCACCCCCATGGCGGCAAAGATGCTGACGATCTGGCTCAGGCCCGAATCGCCGGCCCAGCCGGCCATGCCGCCCATCACGCTGGTGGCCACGAAGGCACCGAGCGCGATGAACACGCCGTGGCCGAAGTTCAGCACGTCCATCAGGCCGAACACCAGGGTCAGGCCCGAGGCGATGACGAAGATGATCAGGCCCATCGCCAGCCCGGCCACGGTGAGCGTGACCCAGGTGCTGCCGCTGCCCACGGCGGGCAGGCCGATGGCCATCAGCGCCAGCAGCAGAAAGATCGGCTTCCAGTCGAAGTTCGCCTTCGGAATGGCCGCGGCGGCGGTGGCCGGCGCGGCAACGGTGGTGGCGCTCATTGGTGGGCTCCGAGAGAAAGGCCCAGAAGGCGTTGTTGCAGCGATTCGTCTTCGGCCAGTTCCTGCATGCGGCCGCGGTGCACCACGCGGCCGTCGTCCATCACGGCCACGCTGTCGCCCAGGGCCTTGGCCATCATGAAGTTCTGCTCCACCAGCAAGATGGTGGTCTGCTGGCGCTTCAGCTCATTGAAGGCGGTGATCAGGTTCTGGATGATCGACGGCGCCAGGCCCTTGCTGGGCTCGTCGATCAGGATCAGCGCGCGCGGCTCGCAGATGGCGCGGGCCACGGCCAGCATCTGCTTCTGGCCGCCGCTCAGCTTGCCTGCCGGGTAGAGCCAGAACTTCCTGAGTGCCGGAAACAGGCCGAAGATCCATTCCAGGCGCTGCGTGTCCAGCTCGCCGGCATGGCGGGCCGAGCGGGCGGCCAGCACCATGTTGTCCTTCACCGTGAGGTCGCTGAAGATGCCCATGTTCTCGGGCACGTAGGCGATGCCGCGCGTGGCGATGTCGGGCGTGGCCAGGCCGTTGAGCGCACGGCCCTGGAACGCCAGCTGGCCCTGGCTGGCCTGCCACAGGCCCATGATGGTGCGCAGCGTGGTGGTCTTGCCGGCGCCGTTGCGGCCCAGCAGCATGGTCACCTCGCCGGCCGGCACCTCGAAGTCGACGCCATGCAGGATGTGGTACGCGCCGATGTGGGTGTGCACGCCCTTGAGCGTGAGGATGGGGCGGGTGCTCATGCTTCTTCTTCTGCCGCCATGCCCAGATAGGCTTGTTGAACGACAGGCGAGGCGATCACCGTGGCCGGCTCGCCATCGGCCACCAGCTGGCCGTTGTGCAGCACGATGATGCGGTCGCTCAGCTCGCGCACCACGTCCATCTTGTGTTCCACCAGCAAGATGGTGCAGTCGCGCTTTTTCTTGAGTGCGCGGATGAGGTCCAGGATCACCGGCACCTCGTCCACGCTCATGCCGGCGGTGGGTTCGTCGAACATGAACACCTTGGGGTCGAGGGCGATCAGCATCGCCACCTCGAGCTTGCGCTGGTCGCCATGCGGCAGGGCGCTGGCGTGCACATCGTGCTTGTCGGCCAGGCGCACCTGCTCGAGGATGGCCTGGGCTTCGCTGATCCAGGCCTTGCGGTCGAGCCACACGCGCAGCAGATCCACCCCGCCCAGGCCGCCGCCGTTGCCGCGGCCCGCCTCGCGCGCCTGGATGGCCAGGCGCACGTTCTCGCGCACCGTGAGGTTGGGGAACAGCTGCGTGAGCTGGAAGGCCCGCCCCAGCCCGCGCCGCGTGCGCAGCGGGGCCGGCAGCGCGGTGATGTCCTCGCCATCCAGCAGCACCTGCCCCTCGCTGGCCGGCAACTGGCCCGAGATCAGGTTGAAGTAGGTGGTCTTGCCGGCGCCATTGGGGCCGACGATGGCGGTGAGCGTGCCGGGCGCGAAGGCGCACGAGACATGGTCCACCGCCACGTGGCCGCCGAAGCGGATGGTGAGGTTCTTGGTTTCGAGCATGGGTGCGGGGCGGGACTTCAAAGGGCGCCGGTCAGGGACAGGTGCCGATCACGTAGTAGTTCGGGCCGGTCTGCTTCAGCGTGGTGGTGGTGAAGGTGTTCCACAGGCCCATGTTCTGGCCGCTGCCGTTGGCGATGGCATAGCCGCCGCTTTGCGTGGCGCGGCCGGCCGTGGTGTGGGCGTAGTTGCTGGCGGTGAAGCACACGGCCGCCGTGCCGGTGGTGCTGCCGGTGGCGCTGGCCGAGGCCGGGCCTTCGGCGCCGTTGGCATCCACCGCGCGCACGGTGTAGCTGTAGGTGCTGCCGCTGGCCAGGCCGCTGTCGGTGTAGCTGCTGCCGGCCACCAGCGTGCTGTTGGCCCGGGTGGCCGCGCGGTACACGTTGTAGCCCGCAGCGCCGCTCACCGTGCCCCAGCTGATGACCAGGCTGCTGGCCGTGGCGCCCGAGGTGGCCACGCCGGTGGGCGCGGCCAGGTTGGCAGGCGGCGTGCCGCTGCCCAGGCGGTCGACCATGGCCTTGATGGCCGCCATCTGCGGGCCGCTCTTCTTGCTGTAGTTGGCGCTGTCGTAGCCCCACCAGTCCCAGCAGCTGTTGGTGGCGCCGGTGCCCGTCTGCGGATAGAGCAGCACGATCTTGTTGGTGTCGGCCCAGCGGTTGTAGCCGGTGTTGCGCACGTACTGGGTGCCGATGTCTGCCGCGTTCTGCTTGCAGCCATGCAGCACCACATGCAGCTTGCAAGCGCCACCCGCTGGGCTGCCCGTGCTGCACGCGGCCGGCACATAGGCCCAGCCGGTGGCGGCCATGCCGTGGCCGGTGATGAAGGCGCCCTGGTCGTACTCGATGAAGCTGCCGCCCAGCGCGCCGTTGTTGCGTGGGTTCAGCGTGCCGTACAGCTGCTGCAGCATGGCGCCTGCCAGATCGAAGCCGCAGTTGTTGATGTAGGGCGAGGCGGTGGTGCCGCAGCTGGCGCCGGTGTCGTCGGTGACCATCGCGTGGCCGGCCGCGAGGTTGTTCTTGACCACCACGTTGGCCGCCGGCACGAAGCTGGCGTAGTAGGTCTTCAGGTCGTTCATCACCGCCGGCTTGACGGTGTTGTCGGCCGTGCCCGAGAACAGGTAGACCTTGCTGCCCTGCAGGTTGGCCACCGGGTCGATGAATCCGCTGCTTGCCCAGCTTTTGGTGGTGCTGACCAGATTGGCCACCGGGATGCTGGTGCTGCGCGTCATGCAGCGGCCGGTGGCGTTGACCACCGAGCCTTCGGCGCAGTAGAACGGCCCGCCGGCCACCACGCCGGCGCCCTTGGCAAAGGTGGCTGAATAGGCCACATGCAGCTGCACGGCCATGAAGCCGCCCGCCGACAGGCCCGAGACCGTGGTCTGGGTCTTGTCGAGCACCAGCGCGGGCAGGGCGCTGGCGGCGTGGGCGGGGGTGTGCAGCATCGTGAACGGGGTGAAGGCGGCGGCGAACAGCAAAGCGCTGCCCAGCCGGCCGAAACGGGCCGGTTGAACCATGGGGTTTGTCTCCTCAACGGTGGGAAGCGACGGCCGCGTCTTGTGCGCAACCTGCCGCGGGGAACCCCCGCGCCTCCGACTGACCAGCGGGGGAGGTTCCTTCAGGTCGCTGGCTTCAGCGTTTGTTGCGGATCGGCACGTCCATTTCAGACGCCTTGATCTCGCGCACCAGCTCCGGCACGCCCCACGGGAACGCCGGATCGACCTTGATCTTGAAGTGGTACATGTCCTGCATGGCCTGGTGATCTTCCTTGCGGAAGGTCATCTTGCCCTTGGGCGTGTCAAAGCTCATGCCTTCCATGGTGGCGATCAGCTTGTTGGTGCTGGTGTCGCCCTGGGTCTTCTTGAGCGCCTCCACCACGGCGATGGCCGCGCTCATGCCGCCGGCGGTGAAGAAGTCGGGCGGCGCCTTGTACTTGGTGTAGTGGTTGGCCACCAGCCACTCGTTGACCGGGTTCTTCGGAATGCCGAAGTAGTAGTACAGGCCGCCCTCCATGCCGGGGAACTGCTTGTACGCGGTCATGGCCGGCAGGATGTTGCCGCCGGTGGCGATCTCGATGTTGTAGCGCTTCAAGTCGAGGTCGGCGATCTTGAACGGGTTGCCGCCGGCCCAGATGATCCACACGATCTTGCGGCCCGGCTGGTCCTTCAGCTTCTCGATGATGCGCTGGGCGGCGGCGGTGAAATCGCTGGTGGCCGCGGGCAGGTATTCCTCATGCGCCAGCTTGGCCTTCTTCACCGCGTCCTTGAAGGCCTTGACGCCATCCTTGCCAAAGGCGTTGTCCTGCGCCAGCGTGACGATGCTGGTGCCGGCCTTGTCGAGCGCGGCGGCGTTGGCAATGGCGTCCTGGCTCGAGTTGCGGCCGGTGCGGAAGATGTACTTGTTCCACTTGTCGCCGGTGATGCTGTCGGCCACGGCCGGCTCCACCAGCAGGATCTTCTTGTACTCCTCGGCCACCGGCAGCATGGCCAGGGCCACCGGGCTGGCCGTGGGGCCCACGGCGATGTCGACCTTGTCGTCGGCATAGGCCTGGGCCAGCAGGTTCTTGCCCACGTCGGGCTTGCCCTGGTCGTCCTTCTCGATCACCACCAGCTTCTTGCCGGCCACCGTCAGGGTGCCGTTGGTGGCGTACTCGAGGCCCAGGTTGAAGCCGATGATGGTCTGCTTGGCGAAAGCCTCCAGCGGCCCGGTCTTGCTGGCGATCAGCGCAATCTTCACCTCGCCCTTGCCCTGGGCAAAGGCGGCAGGCGCGGCGCACACGCCGGCGGCCAGCGCGGCGGCCCAGGCAACGGTGTGGAAGAGGCGTCGGTTCATCTCGGGGTCTCCTGACTCGGCTGTGTGGGCGCCGCCGTGTGTTGGCCGGTGGCGTGTCGTGCCGGTATTCAACGCAACCGGCGTGCCGAGTCGCACAAACCTGGTGCAAACCCTGAGTCGATGGGGCTCCAATCGCCGGGCAAGCCAGGTTCAGCCCCGTTCTGGCGCCCAAAAACGAGAAATCCGGCACAAGGGCCGGATTTCAGTGCCTGGCAGGCAGACAGATCGGGTGATCGGTCTGCCTGAAAAGCAGTCATTTGGCCGGGGCTGTCTGCGCTTCAGACACTGGCGCCACCACCGCCAGCGCGCGCTCGAGCGCCGCCACCGCCCGCTCGGGCGCATGCAGCTTGTCCAGGCCGAACAGGCCGATGCGGAAGGTCTTGAACTCGGGGCCCTCGTCGCATTGCAGCGGCACGCCGGCAGCCGTCTGCAGGCCCTGGGCGATGAAGGCGCTGCCGTTCTGCAGCGTGGCGTCGGTGGTGTAGCTCACCACCACGCCGGGCGCCTCGAAGCCCGGCGCGGCCACGCTGGGCAGGCCGTGGCGGGCCAGCAGTGTGCGCACCTGGCGGCCCAGCGCGATCTGCTCGGCGCGCAGGCGCTCGAAGCCGTAGGCCGCGCTTTCGGCCATCACGTCGCGGTTGCGCGCCAGCGTGTCGGTGGGCAGGGTGGCGTGGTAGGCGTGGCCGCCGCCTTCATAGGTTTCCATGATCTGCAGCCACTTCTTCAGATCGCAGGCAAAGCTGCTGCTGGTGGTGGCGTCGATGCGCGCACGGGCGGCCTCGCTCAGCATCACGAAGGCGCAGCCCGGCGAGCCGCTCCAGCCCTTTTGCGGTGCGCTCACCAGCACATCCACGCCAAGGGCCGCCATGTCCACCCACAGGCAGCCCGAGGCAATGCAGTCCAGCACGAACAGGCCGCCCGCCGCATGCGTGGCGGCGGCCACGCGCTGCAGGTAATCGTCGGGCAGCAGCATGCCGCTGGCGGTTTCAACGTGCGGGGCGCACACCACCGCCGGCTTCACGCGGGCGATGGCCGCCTCGACCTCGTCGATCGGTGCCGGGGCGTAGGGGTCTTGCGCGCCGGGGCCGGTGCGGCGGGCCTTCAGCACCTCATGGCCGGACGGGATGGCGCCCATGTCGAAGATCTGGCTCCAGCGGTAGCTGAACCAGCCGTTGCGGATCACCAGCGCGGGCTGGCCGCTGGCGAACTGGCGCGCCACCGCCTCCATGCCGAAGCTGCCGCTGCCCGGCACCACGATGGCCGAGCGGGCGTGGTAGACCTGCCTGAGCGTGGCCGAGATGTCGCGCATCACGCCCTGGAAGCGCCGCGACATGTGGTTCAGCGCGCGGTCGGTGTAGACCACCGAAAATTCCAGCAGGCCGTCGGGGTCGACGGTGGGGTTCAGTCCGGGCATGGTGCGTCTCCTCGGTCATGCATCGCGCAGGGCCGGGCAGGTTAGCACCGGCGTGTGTCGGCGGCAGCGGGCTACAGCGTGCGGATCTGCAGGCGGCGAAAGCGGATCACGCCGCCGGCCGACTGCAGTGCGATCGGGCCGCTGCGAAAGCGGGCATCGCGCACATCCACCGTCTGCTGGCCGTTGAACACCACCACCAGGCGGTCGGCGCGCGCCGTCACCTCGAAGCTGTTCCAGCGATCGGCGGCCTTGGGCCCGGGCTGCGCCACCTTGGCCACGTTGACGATGGCGGCGGTGCCGTAGCTGGGGTCGGGCCGCTTGTCGAAGATGTTGACCTCGTAGGCGTTGTCGGCATTGACCTTGGCGCGGTCCTGGCAGCGCAGAAACAGACCGCTGTTGCAGTCGGCATCGGCCCAGAACTCGCAGCGCAGCTCGAAATCGGCATAGGCCTCGCGCGTGAGCAGGTAGCCCAGCGTGCCGCCGCGGCCTTCGAGCGTGCCGTCCACGATCTTCCAGCGGCCCTGGCCCAGCGGCGACCAGTCGTTCAGGTCTTTCAGGCCGGGGCCGTCGAGCAGCGTGGTCCAGCCGGGCGTGGTGGCGCAGCCGGCCAGGCCGGCGCCCAGCAGCGGTGCGGTGGCCAGGCCCAGCGAACGGGCCAGCAGTTGACGGCGGTACAGCGGCATGACATCTCCAGGGGCAGGCGCGACGATGGCGCGCATTGTCAGCGGCCGGCGCGGCGCGGCACACCGGGCCAAGCCCGCATGCCGGGTGCTGGATCAGGCCTCGCCGAGGGCCGCGCGCAGATTGCCCTGCAGCGCCTCGAGCCGGCTGCGCGCCGCGTCGGGGCCCAGGCCCAGGCGCACCATCAGCACCGCCACCTTCACGCGGTAGCCGCTGTCGCGCAGCGCGGCTTCGGCCTGGGCCGGCGCGCAGCCGGCGGCCTGGGCGGTCAGGCGCACGGCGCGGTGCACCAGCTTCACGTTGGTGGCGCGCAGGTCGACCATCAGGTTGCCGTAGACCTTGTGCAGCCGCACCATCACCGCGCTGCTGAAGCTGTTGAGCGCGATCTTCTGCGCCGTGCCGGCCTTCAGGCGGGTGCTGCCCGAGATGACCTCGGGCCCGGTGTCGAGCACGATGCCGATCTCGGCCTCGCTGACCAGCGGCGAGCCGGCGTTGTTGGCCATGCCGATGGTCAGCGTGCCCAGCGCGCGGCCGGCGGCCAGCACGCCCAGTGCAAACGGCGTGGTGCCCGAGGCGGCGATGGCAAACACCACATCGTTGGCCGTGGGGCCCAGGCGGTGCAGGTCTTCGGCGCCCTGGGCACCGTCGTCCTCGGCCCCTTCCACGGCCAGGAACATGGCGCCCGGCCCGCCGGCCAGCAGCGCCGGCGCGCGTTCGGGCGACCAGCTGAAGGTCGGGTTCAGCTCCACCGCATCCAGCACCGCCAGGCGGCCGCTGGTGCCGGCGCCGGCATAGATCAGCCGGCCACCGGCGGCCAGGCGCCGGGCCGCGGCATCCACCGCCCGCGCCAGCTGCGGCGCGGCGGCCTGCACGGCGGCCACGGCGCGCTGCTGGTCACCGATCAGCGCGGCCAGCAGCTCGGGGGTTTCGTACAGGTCGAGCGCGGCATGCGCCGGGTGCGGGGTTTCGGTGGAACTGAGTGGGCTCATGGGGTGCACGGGGGCTCAGGAATCGAGGCCATAGGCCAGCCGCGGCCCTTCGCCGCCCAGGCGGTCGATGGCCTGCAGCATCAGCGTGTCGGCGGCCTGGGGGTCGAGCTGGCGCTGCTGGCCGGGCAGGGTGTCAAAACGCCACTGGCCCGCGCGCCGGCGCCACAGCGCCCAGCGCCAGGGCGCCTGGCCATCGGCGCTGGCCAGCTGCAGCGTGCCGCCCGGGCTGCGCCGCAACTGCGGCGCGGCCGGCAGCGCGGCGCCGGTGTGCAGCCAGGGTGTGGCCGGCACCAGCGCCGGCTGGGCATAGGCCTCGCGCTGCAGGCGTGTGGCCAGGCTGTCGCGGTCTTGCAGCAAGGCCTTCAGGCTGAAGTGGATGTGGCCGCGCGCGCCGGGGCGCTGGCGCTGCAGCGCGATCTGCGCCAGCACCTCGTCGGCCGGCCAGGGGTCGGCGCCGCCATCGGCCACGCGGCTGCTGAACAGGCCCGGCCACAGGTGGTGGCGGTGGCTGTTGCGCGCCAGCCAGTAGTCGAGCAGCGGCTCGAAGGCCTGCGCAGTGCGCGCCCGTGGCCAGTACAGCTGCGGTGCCAGCTCGTCCATCCAGCCCTCGTCGCACCAGCGCTCGACATCGGCAAACAGCTGGTCGTACTGGCTGAAGCCGCTGATGCCCGCCGGCCGCAGTGCCGGCCGGCCGATGCCGAAGGGGCTGATGCCCACGCGCACCCAGGGCTTGAGGCCCTGCACCAGCGGCTTGAGCGCGCGCACCAGCTGATCGACGTTGTCGCGCCGCCAGTCATCGCGCGCCAGGCGGCCGCCGCCGGCCTGGTAGGCCTGCCAGGGGGCCTGGTCGTCGAAGGGCTGGTCGCGGCCGGACGCGTCTTTCACCGGGTAGGGGTAGAAGTAGTCGTCCAGGTGGATGGCGTCCACGTCGTAGCGGCGCACCACGTCGGCCACCACGGCCAGGGTGTGGGCGCGTGCGCCGGCCTCGCCGGGGTCCAGCCACAGCAGATCGCCATGGCGGCGCACCCACTCGGGCCGCGCCAGCGCCACATGGCTGCCCGCCGCGGCCGAGCGTGCCGATGGGTGCCGCGCACGGTAGGGGTTGAGCCAGGCGTGCAGCTCGATGCCGCGGCGGTGGGCCTCGGCCACCCAGAAGGCCAGCGCGTCGAAGGGCTGGCCGCTGGCCTCGTCCACCGGCAGCAGGCCCTGGGTGCCCGAGAGGTACTCGCTGGCCGGCTCCAGCGGCGAGTGGTACAGCGCATCGGCGCTGGGCCGCACCTGCAGGATCAGCGCGTTCAGGCCGATGGCCTGGGCCCGCTCGATCTGGGCCAGCGCACTGGCACGCAGCGCCGCCACCGGCAGGCCGGGCTGGGCCGGCCAGTCGATGTGGGCCACGCTGGCCACCCAGGCGGCGCGCAGCTCGCGCGGCGCGGCGCCGGGCTGGTCGGCCTCGGGCAAGGCCAGCGGGGGCAGGGCATCAAAGGGGGCCGCGGGCCCGGCGGGGGCTGGGGCGGTGGTGGGGCCGGGCTGGCCGGGGGCCATGGCCGCGGGGGCGCCGGCGCAGCCTGCCAGCCATGGCGCCGCGCCCATCGCCGCCCCGCTGCCGGCCACGGCCAGCAGCGCGCGGCGGGTGGGCCGACCAGCCCGGCGCCGCGCACGGTCACGGCGTGGCGGGCGCGGTGCCGTTGGCGGCGGGTGCCGCTGCCGGCGGCGGGGCCAGGCCGGTCAACACCTGCAGCCGGGCGGCGGTTTCGGCATCGGGCTGGCCGTCGTGGCGGGCCGGGCGGTACTTCATCTGGAAGGCGGCGATCACGCGGCGGGTCGGCTCGTCCAGCAGGCCATGGCGGTCAACCTGGAAACCATGCCGGGCCAGCGCCTCCTGGAACCAGGCCACGCCGGGCAGCCGCGCCTCGAACACCGGCTGCACGGCGGCCACGCGCGCGGCGTCGGGCCAGGCGATCAGCCCGGCCTCGGCCAGGCGCCACCACGGAAACAGCGGGCCCGGATCGATCTTGCGCTGCGGCGCGATGTCGCTGTGGCCCAGCACGCGCTCGGGCTTGATCTGGTGCCGCGCCACGATGTCGCGCACCAGCGCCAGCATCAGGTCCATCTGCGCCTCGGGATAGGGCGTGAAGCGCTGGCTGCCATCGGCGTTTTTCTCGGCGCCGGCGTTGACGATCTCGATGCCGATCGACGCGCTGTTGAGGTTGCTGCTGCCGGCCCAGTGGCTGGCGCCGGCATGCCAGGCGCGGCGGTTCTCGTCCACCAGGCGGTAGACACGCGGCGGGTTCTCGTCGCTCAGCAGGTAGTGCGCCGACACCGCCTGCTCGGTGAGGATGCGCGCCGAGCGCGCCATGTCTTCGTCGGTGTAGTGCAGGATCAGGAATTGCACGCGGCTGTCCTGGCCCTGGGCGCGGTAGGTCTGGCTGTCGATCTGCAGCGCGGGGCGCTCCGCGCCGGTCTGCGCACAGCCGCCCAGCAGGGCCAGGCTGGCCAGCAGGGCCAGGCCGCCCGGCACCAGGCCGCGCGCCCGCGCTGGCGGCCACGCGGCGGGCCGAGCTGCGGGCCAGGCTGCGGGCCGGGCCGCGGGCTTCATGCCGCCTCGCCCATCAGCCGCGCGGCGCGGCGTGCGGCGCCGGCGGCGGTGGACTCTTCGGCCAGCGGCGCCTGGGTGACCGGCAGCGTGTCGGGCAGGGCCGCGCTCATGGCCGCGGCCAGGCGCGGGCTCAGCAGGAAGGCCCGCCCGGCCAGCGCCACCGGCCGCGGGCCGAAGCGCTGCGCCAGTGCCAGCGCCAGGCGCGCCAGCTCGCGGCCGGCTTCATCGAGGATGGCGGCGGCATCGGCGTCGGCCAGCGGGCTGCCGGCCGGCCCGTCGGCGGCGGCCACCGCGCGTGCCAGCAGGCCGATCTCGCCGCGCGAGGCGCGCGCGATCCAGTGGCGGGTGAGGGCCCAGTCGCCCAGGTCGTTGTCGAGGTCCACGCCTTCACCGGCCTCGCGCGCGATGTCGGCCAGCACCCGGCGCGCCATGCCCGAGCGGCGCCAGGCGCCGGGCTCGGCATCTTCGGCGCGCCAGATGCGGCGCAGCGCCTGGCGGGCGATCCAGTGCGCGCTGCCGCCGTCGTCGATCAGGCCGCCGCGGCCGCCGGCGCGGTGGAACTGGCCGCCAGCGTCCACATGGCCGGCGATCGAGCCGGTGCCGGCATAGACCAGAAAACCCGCACCCGGCGCAAAGGCCACCTGGCAGGCCATCTCGATGTCGCTGGTGATCTCGATGCGCACCCCGGGCACGGCCAGGGCCTTGGCCAGCATCTGGCGCAGCAGGGCACCGCCGGCGCGGTCGGTGCCGGTGACGCCGGCACACACCGCGGCCACCGGGCCCAGAACCAGCGGCCGGCCCACCGGATGGCCGTTGCCGCGCACGCGCGCCGCCAGCGCCGCCATCACCTCGGCCGCCGCCTGCTGGCCATGCGGCTGGCCCAGCAGCGCGGCGGTAAAGCCCGGCAGGTCGCCCTGCGCATGCAGGCGGCCCGCGGCATCGGCCAGCGCCCAGCGGGTGGAGGTGCCACCCACGTCCAGGCCCAGGCCCAGGCGGGCCGGCGCGGACGCAGCCGTGGCTTGCAGGGGCGGGTGGGAAGCGGGCGGGGGGACTGCGTCAAACGCCATGGGTGGGCCAAGGTGAGCCAAGCGCGCAAGCATTGTGCAGTGCCGCGCGCTGCCCGGCCGCGGCACCCGCGCGCGGCCCCGATGCCTGGATGAGCGCCGGCCATCACCCTGGGCAATGCCCTGGCCCGGGCTGGCACGACCCCTGCATAGAATGGTTTTACACCCCAGGAGGACTCGACGCATGACCCTTGCCGCCCCCCGCCACGCCCGCCAAGCTGCGCCGAGCCGCCGTGCGATCCACGCCGCCAGCCTGGCCACGCTGATCGCCGCCAGCCTGCCCTTTGCCGCCGGCCCGGCGCTGGCCGCCACGCCGAAAGACACGCTGGTGATCGCGCTGGCCTTCGACGACATCATCACGCTCGACCCCGCCGAGGCCTTCGAGATCTCGGCCGGCGAGCTGATGGGCAACAGCTACGACCGCCTGGTGCGCCTGGACGCCAACGACACCAGCAAACTGGTGGGCGACCTGGCCAAGGGCTGGACGGTCTCGGCCGATGGCAAGACCTACAGATTCGAGTTGAAGCCCGGGCTCAGGTTCGCCTCGGGCAACCCGGTGACGGCCGACGACGTGGTGTGGTCGCTGCAGCGCGCGGTGCTGCTCGACAAGAACCCGGCCTTCATCCTCACCCAATTCGGCTTCAACAAGGACAACGTCAAGACCGCCATCCAGGCCAGCGGCGCCTTGACCCTCACGCTCACCACCGACAAGGCCTATGCGCCGAGCTTCGTGCTCAACTGCCTCACGGCCAATGTGGCCAGCGTGGTCGACAAGAAGCTGGTGCTGGCCAACGAGGCCAATGGCGACCTCGGCGCCGCCTGGCTGAAGACGCACTACGCCGGCTCGGGGCCGCTCAAGATCCGCGAGTGGCGCGCCAACGAGCTGGTGGCGTTGGAGCGCAACGACGCCTACGCCGGCGCCAAGGCCAAGCCGGCGCGCGTGATCTACCGCCACGTGAAGGAATCGGCCACGCAGCGCCTGATGCTGGAGAAGGGCGACATCGACGTGGCCCGCAACCTCAGCCCGCAGGATCTGGAAGCCCTGGCGGCCAGCAAGGACGTGAAGCAGACCGCCGCGCCCAAGGGCACCGTCTACTACATCGGCCTGAACCAGAAGAACCCCCACCTGGCCAAGCCCGAGGTGCGCGAGGCCCTGAAGTGGCTGGTGGACTACCAGGCCATCGGCAGCACGCTGATGAAGAACATCGGCGTGGTGCACCAGAACTTCCTGCCGCAAGGCCTGCTGGGTGCCGCCAAGGACAACCCCTACAAGCTGGACGTGGACAAGGCCAAGGCCCTGCTGACCAAGGCCGGCTTAGGGCAAGGCTTCAAGCTGAGCATGGACGTGCGCAGCGTGCAGCCCATCCAGGGCATGGCCGAGGCCTTCCAGGCCACCGCCAAGCGCGCCGGCATCGACATCGAGATCCTGCCCGGCGACGGCAAGCAGACCCTCACCAAGTACCGTGCCCGCAGCCACGACATGTACATCGGCCCCTGGGGCGCCGACTACTGGGACCCGCACACCAATGCCGACACCTTTGTGCGCAACCCCGACAACAGCGACCAGGCCAAGAGCAAGCCGCTGGCCTGGCGCAATGCCTGGGACATCCCCGCGCTGACCGGCCAGGCCGATGCCGCGGTGCTGGAGCGTGACGGCGCCAAGCGCGCCAAGATGTACCAGGCCATGCAGGCCGAGTTCCGCAAGAGCAGCCCGTTCATCGTGCTGTTCCAGCAGACCGAGGTGGCCGCTTACCGCAGCAACGTGGAAGGTCTGAAGCTCGGGCCCACCTTCGACACCAACTACGTGTTCAACGTGTCGAAGAAATAAGTGATCGGGCGCCTGGCCGCCACGGCGCGCTTTGCGGCCGTGGTGGCCCTCACCTACCTGGGCCTGCTGGCCGCCACCTTCTTCATCGGCCGCGTGATGCCGATCGACCCGGTGATCGCCATCGTGGGCGACCGCGCGCCCGAGCATGTGGTGCAGCGTGTGCGCGCTGAGCTGGGCCTGGACCGGCCGCTGACCACGCAGTTCGCCATCTACGTGCGCAAGGCACTCAGCGGCGATCTGGGCACCAGCGTGCTCACCGCCCGCCCGGTGGCCGAGGACATCCGCAAGACCTTTCCGGCCACGCTCGAGCTGGCCACCTGCGGCATCCTGATCGGTGCCGGCCTGGGCGTTCCGCTGGGGGTGTGGGCCGCCGTGCGCCGTGGCGGCTGGGCCGACCAGGCCGTGCGCGTGATGGCGCTGGTGGGCTACTCGGTGCCCATCTTCTGGCTGGGGCTGATGGCGCTGCTGGTGTTCTACGCCAAGCTGGGCTGGGTGGGCGGCCCGGGCCGCATCGACGTGGCCTACGAGTTCAGCGTGCCCACGGTCAGCGGCCTGCTGCTGGTGGATGCGGCGCTGGCCGGCGAGTGGGAGGCCTTTGGCAATGCGCTGGGCCACCTGGTGCTGCCGGCCTCGCTGCTGGGCTACTTCTCGCTGGCCTACATTGCGCGCATGACGCGCAGCTTCATGCTGCACGAGCTGGCGCAGGAGTACATCGTGGCTGCCCGCGCCAAGGGCCTGAGCGAGGCGCGCATCATCTGGCGCCATGCGCTGCGCAATGCCATGGTGCCGCTGGTGACGGTGATCGCGCTCAGCTACGCCGGCCTGCTGGAAGGCTCGGTGCTGACCGAGACCGTGTTCGCCTGGCCCGGCCTGGGCCAGTACCTCACCAACAGCCTGCAGAACGCCGACATGAACGCCGTGCTGGGCGCCACGCTGGTGGTGGGCACGGTGTTCATCGCGCTGAACCTGCTGAGCGATCTGCTGTACCGCGTGCTCGACCCGAGAACGCGCGCCCGATGAGCCGCAGCGCCTCACCCCGCCTGCACACCTGGCTGCTGAGCGAGCACCCCGCCTCGCGCCGCCAGGCCGCGCTCGGCCGCGCCTATGTGGCCTGGCGCGGCTTTGCGCGCAACCGGCTGGCGCTGCTGGGCCTGGCCATCGTGATCGGGCTGGTGCTGCTGGCGGCGCTGGCGCCCTGGCTGGCCAGCCACTCGGCCACCGCGGGCGAGCTCACCCAGCGCCTGCAGGCCCCCAATGCCACGCACTGGCTGGGCACCGACGACCAGGGCCGCGACATTGCCGCGCGGCTGCTGCACGGCGCGCGCATCACGCTGGCCGTGGTGAGCCTGGTGGCGGTGCTGGCCGCGCCCATCGGCCTGCTGGTGGGCACGGTGGCGGGCTATGCCGGCGGCTGGGTGGATGCGGTGCTGATGCGCGTCACAGACATCTTTCTGTCGTTTCCCAAGCTGATCCTGGCGCTGGCCTTTGTGGCCGCGCTGGGGCCGGGCATCGGCAATGCCATCCTGGCGATCAGCATCGTGTCTTGGCCGGCCTATGCCCGCATCGCCCGGGCCGAGACCCTGGTGGTGGCGCAGAGTGACTACATCGCCGCTGTGCGCCTGCTGGGCGCCAGCCCCGCGCGCGTGGTGCTGCGCCACATCGTGCCGCTGTGCCTGCCGAGTGTGATCGTGCGCGTGACGCTGGACATGGCCGGCGTGATCCTCACCGCCGCGGGCCTGGGCTTTCTGGGCCTGGGCGCGCAGCCGCCGCAGCCCGAGTGGGGCGCGATGATCGCCACCGGCCGGCAGTTTGTGCTCGACCAGTGGTGGGTGGCGGCCGCCCCCGGCGCGGCGATCTTCATCGTGAGCCTGGGGTTCAACCTGCTGGGCGATGGGCTGCGCGATGCGCTCGACCCCAAGGGTGATCAATGAGCACGCATGAACCGCTGCTGACCGTGCACAACCTGCGCGTGGCCTACTCGCAGCGCCAGGGTGCCGATCCGGGTCTTCGCGAGGTGGTGCGCGGCGTGAGCTTCTCGCTCGGCCGCGAGCGGCTGGGCATCGTGGGCGAATCGGGCTCGGGCAAGAGCCAGACCGGCCGCGCCATCCTGGGCCTCACCGCGCCCGGCGGCCAGGTGACGGCCGATGCTTTGCGCTTTGACGGCATCGACCTGCTCAGCTGCCCGCCGGCACAGCGCCGCGCGCTGCGGGGCGGGCGCATCGCCATGGTGCTGCAAGACCCCAAGTTCAGCCTGAACCCGGTGATGACCCTGGGCGCGCAGATCACCGAAACCCTGCGTGCCCACCAGCCCACGGTGGGCCGCAGCGAGGCCCAGCGCCGCATGCTGGCCGCGCTGGAGGCCGTGCGCATCGACGACCCCGCGCGCGTGGCCGGCCTGTATCCGCACGAGGTGTCGGGCGGCATGGGCCAGCGCGCCATGATCGCCATGATGCTGATCGCCGGGCCCGAGCTGCTGATCGCCGACGAGCCCACCTCGGCGCTCGATGTCACGGTGCAGCTCGAGGTGCTGGGCATCCTGGACGGCCTGGTGCGCGAGCGCGGCATGGGCCTGGTGTTCATCTCGCATGACCTGCGCCTGGTGAGCAGCTTTTGCGACCGCGTTTTGGTGATGTATGCCGGCCGCGTGGTGGAGACGCTGGACAGCGGCCGCCTGCACGAGGCCACCCACCCCTACACCCAGGGCCTGCTGAACTGCCTGCCGCAGATCGATGCGCCACGGCATCCGCTGCCCGTCTTGGACCGCAAACCCGAATGGCTGGCATGAGCGACACCCCCGCCGCCATCGGCCTGAGCGTTCAGGGCCTGACCGTGCGCTACGGCGCCTTCACCGCGCTGAGCGAGGTGGGCTTCACGCTGGCCCCCGGCGAAGCCCTGGGCCTGGTGGGCGGCAGCGGCTCGGGCAAGAGCACGGTGCTGCGCGCCATCTGCGGCCTGGCCCCGCGCAGCGCCGGGCAGGTGCAACTGCAGGCCGACGGGCCGGCCGGCGCCGCGCTGCCGGCGCCGGGCAGCCTGGCCTTTCGCCGCTGCGTGCAGATGGTGTTTCAAGATCCGTTCGGCTCGCTCCACCCGCGCCAGACGGTGGACCGGCAACTGGCCGAGCCGCTGGCCATCCACCGCGTGCCCGATGCCGAGGCGCGCATCGCCCGTGCGCTGGACGAGGTGGGCCTGGGCGAGGCCAGTGGTGGCGGCTTTCGCTTTCGCTACCCGCACCAGCTCTCGGGCGGCCAGCGCCAGCGCGTGGCGATTGCCCGCGCGCTGATCCTCGAGCCGCGCGTGCTGCTGCTGGACGAACCCACCTCGGCGCTGGATGCCTCGGTGCAGGCCGAGGTGCTGAACCTGCTGGACAGCCTGCGCCAGCGCCGCGGCCTGAGCTACCTGATGGTGAGCCACGACCTGGCCGTGGTGACCCATTTGTGCCAGCGCCTGCTGGTGATGGAGCGCGGCCGCATCGTCGAACAACTGACCGCGCAAGACCTGGCCGCCCGCCGCGTGAGCGCCCCGGCCACGCAGGCGCTGCTGGCGGCGGCGCAGGGCTTTGTGCGCAAGCCGGCCGCCGCAGAAGAGCAGGGCGCATGAGCGAGCTCACCATTGCCCCCGCCTTGGCCCAGCCCATCGTCACACGCCCCATGCCCCAACGCCATCGCACGCTCAGCCTGTCCGCTATCACCTCGCTGGCCATCGCCCTGGTGCTGGCGCTCTCAGGCTGCGCCACGCCGCAGCGCACCACGCTCACCCAGCTGCCGCCGCCGGTGCTGGCCGCGCTGGCCGAGGCCGGCCTGCCGGCCGACAGCCTCTCGGTGCTGGTGGTGCCCGCCCCCTGGCCCGGCCAGAAGATCGACCGCGCCACCCTCGGCCCGCCGCTGCTGAGCGTCAACGCCGACCGGCTGATGCAGCCCGGCTCGGCCATGAAGCTGATCACCAGCATCGTGGCGCTGGACGTGCTGGGCCCCGAGCACCGCGGCTTCACCGAGCTGCGCTCGGCCGCACCCCAGCAGGGCGAGGTGCTGCAAGGCGACCTGGTGCTGCGCGGCGGTGCCGACCCCGAGCTGGGCCTGCCCGAGCTGTGGCAACTGCTTTCGGCCTTGCGCTGGGGCACCAACGGCCCAAATGGCCAAGTGAGCGGCGTGCGCGAGATCGCCGGCGACATCGTGCTCGACCGCACCCTGTTCAACCCGCCGCGCCCCGACATCGGCCTGCCGCCCTTCGACGAGACACCCGAGTTCGCCTACAACGTCATCCCCGACGCGCTGAACCTCAACGGCAGCCTGGCCGGCCTGGTGATCGAGGCCGGCAGCGGCCCCCAGGCCACCGTGGCGGCCCGGCTCAACCCCCCGCTGCCCGGCATCACGCTCGACACCACTCAGCTGCACCCCATCGACGCCCCCTGCCGCGAATGGGACGAACACGGCTGGCGCACACCCGAGGCCACGCCACAGCCCGACGGCAGCGTGCGCGTGCGCCTGCAAGGCGGCTTTCCCCGCGGCTGCGCCGTGACGCCGCAACTGCAGCTGATGGAACGCAACCGCCTGGCCGAAGCGCAGCTGCGCCTGGTGTGGGAAAGCCTGGGCGGCACCTGGCGCGGCCGCGTGCGCGAAGGCACGGCGCAAGACGCCGCCGCATCGCAATCGCCCCAGGCCCGCCTGATCTTCCGCCGCGTGGCTCACCCCTGGGGCGAACTGCTGCGCACGATGAACAAACGCAGCGACAACGCCTTTGCGCGGCTGCTGTACCTGTCACTCGGCCTGCCCCGGCCGGGCGATGCGCCAGTTGCGGCCGGTGATGCCCCCATCGCCACCGCAGAGCGTGCTGATCAGCGCGTGCGGGCCTGGTTCAAGGATCAGGGCATCGACGCCACCGGCCTGGTGATGGACAACGGTTCGGGCCTCAGCCGCAGCGAGCGCATCAGCGCCACGCAGATGGCCCAGGCGCTGCAGGTGGCGCTGTCAGGCCGCCGCGCGAATGAACTGCTGATGAGCCTGCCGGTGGCGGGGGAGGACGGGACGATGCGGCGGCGCTTGACCGACAGCCCGGCCAAGGGGGTGGCGCGGTTGAAGACGGGGACGTTGAGGAATGTGGTGGCGTTGGCGGGGGTGGTACCGGATAAAGTTGGGAATTACTGGGTTCTGATGGGAGTAATCAATCAAGCCGAGGCAGGACATGGCAGACAAGTACTCGACGCGGTGATCAACTGGGTCGTGCATCACCAACCACCTGGCTAATGTGACATCTGGATCAGTCCCAAGCCCTCTCGAACTGCTGTTGCAAGATTGCCCAGTCTGCTCGATAAGCAAGCCGATTGATCGCGCTCGACTTAACGTGACTTGACCGGTATTCGAAGAATGCGATTTTTGGCTTTGAGAACTCTTCGTTCGCGATTCGTCAAACTAAATTAGTTCTTGAAATTCTTAAATTAACCCGAAAGGAAGCCAATGAGTGACGCCTTAAGCATAACATTCGGAGACCGAGTCGCCGAAAACGAATCCCAAGACCTATCTGCCTACTTTATTAAGACAGAACACTGGGAAAAGGTTAGATCCGGTAAGGCTGACATAATTTTCGGTGCAAAGGGTGCGGGGAAGAGTGCACTCTATACACTCTTATTCAAAGAATCGGATCTATTGAGGCAGGAAGGAACGACGCTAATTTCCGCCGAAAAGCCTGTGGGCCAAACGGTCTTCTCGGAGATCAAGAATTCGCCGCCAACCACAGAGGTTGAGTTCGTCACCCTTTGGAAAATATACATCTGCCAGCTAATAATACAACAGCTACAGGAGACCGAAAATTGCGCAGGCAAAGCAGCAGACGTAAAAAATAAATTAGTGGAAGCGGGCCTAATTCAAGAAAAAAACACCCTGAAGAGGCTCGTTAATTCCGCAATGGCGTTTGCTCGTCGCATTATTAACGTTGAATCCTTTGAGGGCGGCGCAGCACCGGATGGATCACTCGTAACAGGAAAAATCACGTTTCGGACACCAACCGCAGAGAATCACAGACTTGGATATGTTTCGGTCGACGAGCTTCTTGAAATCCTCAATGAATACCTGACTGACAGAGGATTGAGATATTGGGTGCTCTTTGACCGACTGGATGTGGCCTTTGACCAAGACGCCGGATTAGAGAAAAATGCGCTCCGTGCGTTGTTTAAGACGTATCGCGACATCGAGGATCTGGAAGCGATATCGCTAAAGATATTTCTTCGAGACGATATTTGGAAGCGAATTACTGACGAAGGATTTCGCGAATCCAGCCACATAACCAGAACAACAACAATAGACTGGTCACCCCAAAGTCTCTTGAACTTAATTATCCTACGCGCAATCAAAAATCCAGATATAACCAGGGAATACTCGGTTAACCCTGATGTTGTTGAACGTAGCCACGCCGAACAACGATCACTGTATTACAAAATATTCCCAGAACAAGTTGATATTGGCGAGAAGCAATCTGATACGTTTGACTGGATATTAAACCGTGTTCGGGACGGGCTTGCCAATGCAGCGCCGCGAGAGGTTATACATTTTCACAACGAAATCATTGTTTGCGAGAAGGAGTTAATGTCCATTGGTGCGCGAAAGGTTGAATCGCCCAATCTCTTCAGCCGCTCATCAATTAAAAGCGCGACGCTTGAAGTCTCGAGGGTAAAGGCGGAGCAGAATCTTTTCGCAGAGAACCCGCATCTAAAGCCATTTATTCAAGGGCTAGATGGCAACAAAGCCGAACAAAGTCTCGAAACACTCGCTGGTCTTTGGGGAAAGAGTCTGGATGAAACTAAGAGGATCGCTGCCGAGCTGGTAGTCGTAGGTTTTTTTGAGCAGCGCGCCGCTCGAGACGAGGGTATTTTTAAAATCCCCTTTATATATCGACCTTACCTACGAGTCACACAAGGAAAGGCGTTTTCATAATTTGATGGCGATGAATATTTTGAATATAGAAAATCATTGGGTGCACGCTCATCCAAATCGGCAGAGTCGATTGATTCTCGCTGCATCCGGGAAAGTTAGGCCCAAGACCGTCTAACGAGGCAGTAGCTCCCCGGCAGTTCGGATTACTGCACATGTTCACTTGAAGGCTGCGCGGAACTCAATTGGACAAGTTAAATTACTGTGCGCCGTCATCAGTGCTCATAGCTATCGTCCGACCTGATTCGTCACCAAGCTCAGCCAGACTCATCCAATGAGCTACTGGCCCCGTAGGCTGTACCTCATTCACAGGAGGGCCAGCGCGATGCCGATGAACCGAGTCCAGTTCCAGCCTGGCGTGTCGATGGCCGAGTTCTTCTCGCGCTACGGCACCGAGGCGCAGTGCGCCGAGACGGTTAAGGCGATGCGCTGGCCTCAGGGCTTTCGCTACCCGCGCTGTTCGTCGGCCGAGCACTACGTCGTCGGCCATGGCGCTCGCAAGTTGTTTCAGTGCCAAGCCTGCCGCCACCAGACTTCTCTGACCGCAGGCACGGTCATGGACAGCACCAAGCTGCCGCTGACGACCTGGTTTATGGCCATCTTCCTGCTCAGCCAGGACAAGACCGGGCTGTCGGCACTCGCGCTCATGCGTCCTCTGGGCACCAGCTACCGTACTGCCTGGCTGATCCACCAGAAGCTGATGAAAACCATGGCATTGCGCGACAGCGAACAGCCGCTCACGGGCTCGGTGCAGGTCGACGACGCCTACCTGGGTGGCGAGCGCGCCGGGGTTGGTGGTCGTGGTTCGCCCAACAAGGTACCCATCGTCGCTGCCGTCTCCACCAATGACCTTGGCTATCCACTGCGAGTCAAGCTCAATGCGGTGGCGGCATTTACGAACGAGGCCATCACTGCCTGGGCGCGCACGAATCTGACGCCGGGCTGTGACGTGCGCAGCGACGGCCTGTCGTGCTTTGTTGGCGTGATCGACGCTGGCTGTGCGCACTCGTACGTCGTGGTCGGCCGCCGCCTGCCGCGCGAGCTGCCCCAATTCAAGTGGGTCAACACCGTGCTGGGCAATCTCAAGACCCTGATCAACGGCGCGCACAAGCACTTCAAGTTCGGCAAGTACGCCAGCCAATGCCTGGGAGCCTTCGCCTACCGGTTCAACCGGCGCTTCGATCTGCGCACACTGCTCACCGACCTGATCGGCCACGCAGCAACCAACTCGCCAACCCGCGAGCGGCAGATCAGGGGCGGGGCTGAGGTTCATGACTAATCAGGTCGTCCGATGGACGCGATATAGATTTATGACGCTCAAACTATCCGCCGCAACGCCTCAAAGAACAAAACCGACTGCTCCCTCTCCCCCTGCACCTGCCCCGCCACCGTCGCCGCCAAGCCCGCATCCACCGGCGCCAAACCCAGCCCCGTCGACAAGGCCAGCACCTGCGCTTGGCAGGCCCGCTCCAGGTAGTACAGGTCGTCATACGCGTAGTCGACGCGCTCGCCGCACACCACCACGCCGTGGTTGCCCAGGAAGGCGATGTCGGCGCTGCCCATTGCGCGGGCGATGCGCTCACCCTCCGTGTTATCAAGCGCCAGGCCGTTGTAATGCGCGTCGATGGCGGTGCGGCCGTGGAAGCGCATGGCGCCTTGTGACAGCGTGGTGTCCAGCGCGCGGGCGGTGGTCAGCGTCAGCGCGGTGGCGTAGGGCATGTGGGTGTGCAGCACGCAGGCCTTGCGGCAGATGCGGTGCACGGCGGCGTGGATGAACATGGCCGTGGGTTCCACCGGGTGACGGCCGGCCAGGCGCTGGCCGACGGCGTCCACCATCACGATGTCGTCGGCCTGGATCTCCTGCCACAGCAGGCCGCGCGGGTTCAGCAAAAAGCGGCCATCGCCGCCTGGCAGTTCCACGCTGAAGTGGTTGCACACGCCTTCGGCCAGGCCATGGTGGGCGGCGGCGCGCAGGGCCAGGGCCAGGTCTTCCCGCAGGCGGCGGATGTCGTCGCGGTGGTAGTCGTCGGCCGCTTGGGCGTCAGTGGCGTGGAATGCGGTGGAGACGGTCAGCGTCATGGGTCAGGGCGGGAGTGCATGGCGGTTCACCATCGGTGCATTCTCGGGTCGCCGATCCGTCGCTAAGCTCGCCGCACCATGCCCACACCCATCCACCTCGACACGCCCCGCCTGCGCCTGCTGCCCTGGCGGCCCGATCACTTGGCCCCGTTCGCGGCGCTGAACGCCGACCCCGAGGTGATGCGCCACTTCCCGTCCACACAAACCGTCGACCAGACACAAGCCAGCATCGACCTGTGGATGGGCCAGTTTGCGCAGCAGGGCTGGAGCAACTGGGCGGTGGAACTGAAGGCCACGGGCGAGTTCATCGGATTCATCGGGCTGTCGGTGCCGCGGCGGGTGCTGCCGTTCTCGCCGTGCGTGGAGATCGGCTGGCGGCTGGCCCGCAGGTTCTGGGGCCAGGGCCTGGCCAGCGAGGGCGCGCGCGCCTGCCTGCGGGTGGGCTTCGAGCAGCTGGGCCTGGCCGAGGTGGTGTCGTTCACGGCGCTGGGCAATGCACCGTCGCGAGCGGTGATGGCACGCATCGGCATGCGCGACACAGGGCAGGATTTCGAGCACCCTGGCGTGCCGGAAGGGCACCCGCTGCGCATGCATTGCCTGTACCGCATCACGCGCGACGAGTGGGCCGCGCAGGTGGGCAGCAGCACCCCCGCTGGCCACGGCGATGCTCGCCAACCTGGATGACGGCCTGCCCGAGCGCACCCGCGCGCTCGATGTATCCATCGGCAGCCAGATCCGCGCCGGCCAGTTGCTGAAGACCTCGGTCTACGAGTTCCGCTACCTGGATGCGTCGCCCAGCCAGCCCGCGCTGGCGCTGCTGATGCCGAAGGCGCTTCGCGCATGCCGGCACCCCTGCTGAGCAAGATGCGCAACGCCTGAGCCGACGGGCTGCGCCCCTGCGCTACATTGATCGCCTCGAAAAGGAGTGACGCATGGCCAAGGGTGAACAACGCAGCAACAAGATGACGAAGAAACCCAAGAAGGACAGTGCCCCCCCAAAGGAATCATCGTCGACTTCTACCAGGCCAATTGCGCCAATGACATCGATCGCGCCAAAGGGCAAGCTGAAGAACAAGTAGACCGAACAGACAGGGTGTCAAGGCCGGCACAGCGCAGCGGCGTGCCGCTGGCCACAATGCCAGCCTCCGCCACCCCAGCACCTCGACCGCCTTCACCATGAGCCAATGGACCTGCTTCGACGTGACGATGGATGGCGCGGTCGCGCACATCCGCATGAACCAGCCGCAGCGCCACAACGCGATGACGGCGGCCTTCTGGTCCGAGATTCCGCAGCTGTTCCGCGCGTTGGATGCGGCCGGCAATGTGCGCGCGGCCGTGCTGTCGTCAGAGGGCAAGAACTTCACCGCGGGCATGGACCTGGGCGTGTTTGCCAATGCCGGCACGCTGGGCACGGTGGATGTGCGCGCGCGTGAGCAGTTCCGCCACCAGCTGCGGCAGCTGCAGGGCAGCTTCAATGCCATTGCCGAGGTGCGCTTTCCGGTCATCGCGGCGGTGCAGGGCGGCTGCATCGGCGGCGGGGTGGATCTGGTCAGTGCCTGCTGCCTGCGCTATGCCAGCCGCGAGGCCTGGTTCTGCATCCACGAGATCAACATCGGCATGATGGCCGACGTGGGCACGATGAACCGCATGCCCAAGCTGATCCCCGATGCGGTGATGCGCGAGCTGGCCTACACGGGCGACCGCCTGGGCGCCGAGCGCGCCGAGCGGCTGGGCTTCGTCAACGGCCTGTTCGACGATGCCGCCGCCACCGTGGCCGGTGCGCTGGCCGTGGCCCAGCGCATTGCCCAGCGCGCGCCGGTGGCCGTGGCCGCCAGCAAGGAGATGATCAGCTACAGCCGTGACCACTCGGTGGCCGAGAGCTTTGCCTACATGAACGCGCTGCAGCCCGGGGTGTTCGACCCCGCCGACATCGAGCGCGCCATCGCGGCGCAGCAGAAGAAGCAGGTGCCTGAGTTCGCGGATCTGCCGCCGATTGCGCCGCCGCTGGGTTGAGCTTCAGGCGCCGATGCCGGCGTAGCCCTGCTGCCGCTCGTGGCGCAGCGCCAGCACCACCGCCTGCCAGCACCACCACCTGCCAGGTCGGCCACGGGCCTGTGATGGCCGATGGCCACCCTCGGTTCAAGGCAGCCACTGCAAGGCCGGATCGCCTTGCCCCGCAGCGCCCGTCAGCGGGGCGTTGAACAGCGCCGCGGCCAGCGCCCGCTCGCGCTCGGCCACCAGGGCCTGGAACGGGCGGGTGTCGCCCATCGCGCCAAAGGTTTCGAAACCCGACTCCAGAAAGTTCTGCAGCGCGCCCAGCCCGGCGGCCTGCGCGGCGCTGCGCATGGCGCGCAGGCCCACGCGCAGCAGGCGGTGGCGGGTGTGCTGCTCCAGCGCGGCCATCATGTGCAGGGTGAGCGTGATCTGGCGCTCGCGCGCCTCGGGCTGGCCCACGGCCTGCCAGGCGCCGATGTAGACGGGGGCGCTCAGCGTGGGCACCGCCGTGCCGGGCGGCGGGCCGGCCTGGGCCTGATGCTGAGCCAGGTGCCGGGCCATCGCGTCGTCGAGCTGCTCGCTCATCGCGTGCAACTCCACCAGCTCGGCCACGGTGTCCACCAGCGCGGCCGGAAACAGGCGCACCAGCGTGGGCACCACGCGGGCAAATTGCGCGTCGCGGGCGCTGAAGTCTTGAGGGCCGTACAGCTCGCGCAGAAAGAAGCGCGCGCCAGGCGCATAGCGGCCGCCGGCCACGTGGCCGTCCAGCAGGTCGGCATAGCTGCGCTCGAAGCGTGCGGCCTGGTAGGCCTTCAAGGGCGCCAGCCAGGGCGCGCCGGCAGCCGCGGTGCTGTCGCCTTGCGGGCCGCCGCGCCGGCGCTGGCCCAGCGCGGCCACGGCCTGCAGACGATCCAGGATGGCCTGGGCTCGGGGCGATGTGCTCATTCAGAGGGCTTCAGACAGCGCCTGGCGGCCATGGCCTGCGGGTGGCCGGGTGGTCGGGTGGCCGGGCGGTAAGGTGGTAGACGGGGCGGGCTGGCGCCGATGGCGGCTTCATCTTGCCAGCATACCCATGGCGCACGGCCGCGTGGCCCCGCGCCGGCGGCAGGCACAGCGCGATGCATACTGTTTTGACGGTGCCTGTTGGGGGCGCTGCCGGCGCTGGCCCGCCCGCATCTGGCGCAGCGCTTGCACCCACTGTTGCACCCACTGCGCCACCACTGCTCCCCCCACTGTTTCACCCACCGTTTGAGGCTGTCATGAAGATCACCGTCTCCACCCTGGTTGCCGCACCCATCCATGCCGTGTGGCAGGCCTACACCACGCCCGAGGACATCAAGGTCTGGAACACCGCCTCGCCCGACTGGCACACCACCGCCGCCACGGTGGATCTGCGGCCGGGCGGCCTGTTCAGCTCGCGCATGGAGGCCAAGGACGGCTCCTTCGGATTTGACTTTGCTGGCCAGTACACCGAGGTGATCCCGCTGCAGCGCCTGGCCTATGTGTTTGGCGAGCGCGCCGGGGTGGTGGAGTTTGTGCCCGGGCCCGCGGGGGTGACCGTCACCGTCACCTTTGACGGCGAGCCGACGCACTCCGAAGAGCAGCAGCGCAGCGGCTGGCAGGCCATTCTCGACAACTTCAAGTGCCATGTGACCGGCCAGCTGGCCGCGTCATGATCTGGCGCTGCACCTCGTGCTGCACACCGGGCTGGTGCCGGCGCAGTCGTGGGCAGGCTGCTGGCCGCGGGCAGTGGCGGTTGATGCGCTGTACCAGGCCGCGCCGGCAGCCGGCCAGCGGCAGGCCTTCTTGATCCCGTCGTGTGCCGCTGACAGCGCCCCGGCTCAACAAGGCGCCGCCTTGAGCGGCGGGCCGCCCGCTCAGCAGGCCAGGCGCAGGCTGGTGGCGCGCTGATCGTTGCGCTGGCGCAGGGCCTCGGGCATTTGATCGGCACCCGGCGCGCCGGCCTGGCGGGCGGCGGCCTGCAGGGCCTGGGCCTGCTCTCCCTGGTGCAGCAGCGCACCCAGCTCGGCGCGGCATGGCCGCGCCGATGGCGTGTTGGGCTCTGCAACGGCCAGGGCCACGGCCTGGGCACCGGTAAAGCCGGTGAGCCAGTACCACACCGGGTCGCGGCAGCTCAGGGCCAGGCCATCCAGCGGGATGGGCGGCGCGTCGGCGGCGGGCCGCAGGCGCACATGCACCTGCAGACGGCCGTCGGCGGCCTGGCTGTAACGGGGGGGATCGGGGTCTTGCAGCGCGGGCAAGGTGGGCGGGGCGGGCAGCGCGGGTGGGGCAGGCGGGGCGTTGGGTGCCCCGTCTGCGCTCGCGCTGTTGGCGGTGTTCAGGGCGCGCGGTTCGGTGGGCGCACCCGGGCCCGGCGCTGCCACGCCGGGGGCGGCCGCAGGCTGCAGCTGCAGCATCCAGCCGCTCTGGCGAAACAGCCCGGCCAGGGTTTGCGCCAGCACCACCGCCTGGCGCGCGGTGCTGGCATCGGCCGGTGGTGGCTGGCCTTGAACCGGCAGGCGCGGCAGCAGGGCCTGCGACGAGGCCGGGTCGAGCGTCAGCCGCAGATCCAGCCAGGCCAGCTGCGGCGCTGCGCTGGCATCGGGCTGGGCCTGGGCCACGATGCCCAGCGCGCAATCGAGCGCGCCGTGCGGGTGGGCCTGCAGCGGCGCGGCGGCCAGCAGCAGGCCGGCGGCTGCGCCCAGTTGCTGCCAGCCGCTGACGGACCGCACCGCGCGCTGCACCACGCTCAGCGGATGGCCGTCGGGTTGATGATGGCCTGCACGCCGCCGGTCATGCGGCTCTGGCCCAGCACGAACATGAACTCCCAGGCCTTGTCCTTGACCAGGGCCTCGGTGTCGATGTTCTCCAGGATGTAGATGCCGTTTTTCGGGATCAGGATCTGGTGCACCTCGAACACGCCCACGCCCTTCTCGAAGGGCACGGCTTCCATGCCCCAGGTGTCGGCCCCCACGGCCAGCACGTTCTTGCTAACCAGGTATTCGGCGCCGTCCTTGCCCACGCCCGGCTCGCCGCTGATGTAGCGCTTGTCGTCCTTGCCCACCAGGCTCAGCCAGCCGGTGTAGAACAGCACCACGTCGCCCTTGCGGATCTCGATGCCCTGGCGCTTGGCCTGCTCGTCGATCTCCTTGCGGTTGAAGGCCGTGCCTTCGGGCACCGGGTTCTTGCCGTAGTAGGCGGCCATGTCGAGCACCACGCCGCGGGTGACGAAGTTGGGCACCTTCTCGATGCCCAGCTTGGTCAGGCCGTTGGCCTGCACGAAGTCGCTGTTCTTGTTGCAGTTGTAGTAGACGTTGTCGATGCCGATGTGGCCCAGGCCGTCGAGCTGGGTGCCGGTGCCCACATAGCCCATGTAGATGTCGTCGTTGTAGTTGGTCTTGGTGTGTCCCAGACCCACGCCGCCCACCTGCGCCGGCTGGTTGATCACCAGCGCCCAGCTGCGCGGGCCGAAGGCCGGCGTCTTGCTGTTGGTCTCGACGCCCAGGCGGTAGACCTTGCCGGTCTTCACCAGCTTGGCCGCGGCCAGCGCCAGCTCGGGGCTCAGCAGGTTGGCGGCGCCGATCTCGTCGTTGGGGCCCCACTTGCTCTTGCACCAGTCGGGCTGGGCCTGGGCCTGGGCGGCACCGGCCACCAGCAGCCCGGCCGCGGCCAGCGCGGCACCCAGCCATGACACCCCCACTCGCTTCTTCGATGCATCCACTTGCATGTCGACTCCTTGTGCAACGAGGTCCGGCACGGGCAGCAGGCCTGGGCGGCGGCGTGTCTCCTCGTCGGAAATCTGCTTGGCCGGCGCACGCCACCCGGCGCGGATGATCGTCTGCCCGCGCCTCTTGCGGGTTGCTTTTTTGCTGAAGGGCGGGTTAGTCCGGAACGCGCTTGTCGCCCAGGCGTCAGGCCGTTGCGGCAAGGGTGTCAGAGCAGCACCACGTCGCGCATGGCCTGGCCGGTGGCCAGGCGGTCGAAGCCGCGGTTGATGTCGTCCAGCGTCAGGGTCTCGCCCATCAGGCGGTTCACCGGCAGCTGGCCACGCTGGTACATCTGCACATAGCGCGGAATGTCGCGGGCCGGCACGGCCGAGCCGATGTAGCTGCCGCGCAGGGTGCGCTCTTCGGCCACCAGCTGCACCGGTGGCAGGGCAAAGCGGCGGTCGGGGTGGGGCAGGCCGGCGCTGATGGTGCTGCCACCGCGGCGCGTGATGGCCCAGGCCAGCTCCATGGCCGGGATGGCGCCGGCCATCTCGAAGGCGTAGTCGACGCCGCCGCGCGTGAGGGCGCGCACCTGCTCGGCGGCGTCGGGGGCGCTGGCGTTCACGGTGGCGGTGGCGCCCAGTTCGCGCGCCAGCGCCAGCTTGGCCTCGCTGAGGTCCAGCGCCACCACCTCGCGCGCCCCCGAGGCCACCGCCGCCAGCAGCGCCGAGAAGCCCACCCCGCCCAGGCCCAGCACCGCGGCCGTGCTGCCGGCCTGCACGCGCGCGGTGTTGATGACCGCGCCCACACCGGTGAGCACCGCGCAGCCGAACAGCGAGGCTTCGGCCCAGCTCAGGCTGGCTGCGCTGTCGGGCAGTGCAATGCACGAGCGCTGCGACACCACGGCATGGTCGGCAAAGCAGCTCACGCCCACGTGGTGGTGCACCGGCTGGCCCGCCAGGTGCAGACGCCGGCCGCCGCCCAGCAGGGTGCCGGCGCCATTGGCCGCGGCGCCGGGCTCGCACAGGGCCGGCCGGCCTTCCTGGCAGGGCAGGCAGCCGCCGCAGCTGGGCATGAACACCAGCACCACCCGGTCGCCCGGCTGCAGACGGGTGACCCCGGGCCCGCAGGCCAGCACCTCGCCCGCCGATTCATGACCCAGGGCCATCGGCACCGGCCGCGGTCGGTCGCCCGAGATCACCGACAGGTCGGAGTGGCACAGCCCCGCGGCGCGCAGGCGCACCAGCACCTCGCCGTGGCCGGGTGGATCGAGTTCAAGCTCGCGGATCTTCAGCGGCCGGCTGTCGGCATACGGGGCGGGCAGGCCGATGGTTTCGAGCACGGCGGCGCGGATCTTCATGCGGGGCACTCCGGTGGTTCGGCCCAGTCTAGAAGGCCGGCGCAGCGGGCGCATCGGGCGCAGCCCGGGGCCGGCTGGCGCCAAGCGGCCGCGGGTGCCACGCGATGCCACGCCGCGCCGCGCCGTTAAGGCCGGCAAAAGGCGCGCTTCCCGCTTTACGAATGGCGTGTGGCGCGCGCTGCGGTCATGCTCGGGCCCCGACAAAACATCCGAGCGCGGCGCCGGCCTGGGCGCTGCCAGCCGCATGACTACGCCCGACCCCACACCGCCCGCCGCCGAGCTGCTGCACCTGAAGGACTGGATCGGCCGCGCCGAACAGCGCGCCGACTGGATCTCGGCCGCGCCGCTGGCCGCGCTGTCGGCCACCCTCGACCGCCACGACGCCGAGCCGCTGCCCGGCTGCACCGTGCCGCCGCTGTGGCACTGGCTGTTTTTTCTGCCGATGGCGCCGCATTCGCAGCTGGGCGACGACGGTCACCCCAGGCGCGGCGGCTTCTTGCCGCCGGTGCCGCTGCCGCGCCGCATGTGGGCCGGTGGCCGGCTCGAGTTTCATCACCCGCTGCGCGTGGGCGACGAGGTCACGCGGCAATCGCGCATCCTCAGTGTCGACATCAAGGCCGGGCGCAGCGGCACGCTGGTGTTCGTGACCGTGCGGCACGAGCTCACCAATGCCCAGGGCCTGGCGCTGAGCGAAGAGCACGACATCGTCTACCGCGAAGCGCCCGTGCCGGGCGCGCCCACGCCGCCGCCCAAGGTGGCGCCCGGCGATGAGGCCTTCTCGCGCGCCATCACGCCCGATCCGGTGCTGCTGTTTCGCTACTCGGCGCTCACCTTCAACGGCCACCGCATCCACTACGACCAGCCCTATGTCACCCAGGTCGAGGGCTACCCCGGCCTGATCGTGCACGGCCCGCTGATCGCCACGCTGCTGCTCGACCTGCTGCGCCGCCAGCAGCCCGAGGCGCGGGTCAGGCGCTTTGCCTTCACCGCGCTGAAGCCGCTGTTCGACATCCACCCCTTCACCGTGTGCGGCAAGCCGCAGGCCGAGGGCGCCGAGCACCGCCATGCGCTGTGGGCCCGCGATCACCAAGGCCACCTGGCCATGCGCGCCACGGCCGAACTGGCCTGATTCACTTTCTTCCGCACCGACCCCATGTCCACCACGCCCGAGAACAGCTTTCCCGAGATCCGCGACGCCGTGCGCGCGCTGTGCGCCGAGTTTCCCGACGAATACCACCGCAAGGTCGACGCCGAGCGCGGCTACCCCGAGGCCTTTGTCAACGCGCTCACCCAGGCCGGCTGGATGGCCGCGCTCATTCCCCAGGCGTACGGCGGCTCGGGGCTGGGCATGGCCGAGGCCTCGGTGATCATGGAAGAGATCAACCGCTCGGGCGGCAACTCGGGCGCCTGCCACGGCCAGATGTACGTGATGAACGCCGTGGTGCGCAGCGGCAGCGAAGCCCAGAAGCAGAAGTACCTGCCGCGGATCGCCGCCGGTGAGCTGCGCCTGCAGAGCATGGGCGTCACCGAGCCCAGCACCGGCAGCGACACCACCAAGCTGAAGACCCTGGCCGTGAAGAAGAGCGACCGCTGGGTGGTCAACGGCCAGAAGGTCTGGATCTCGCGCATCCAGCACAGCGATCTGATGATTTTGCTGGCCCGCACCACGCCGCTGGATCAGGTGAGCAAGCGCTCCGAGGGCCTGAGCTGCTTCATCGTCGACCTGAAGGCGGCCATCGGCAACGGGCTCACCGTGCGGCCCATTCCGAACATGGTCAACCACGAGACCAACGAGTTGTTCTTCGACAACCTCGAGCTGCCCGACGACGCGCTGCTGGGCCCCGAGGGCAAGGGCTTCAAGACCCTGCTCGACGGCCTGAACGCCGAGCGCACGCTGATCGCCGCCGAGTGCATCGGCGACGGCTACTGGTTCATCGACCGCGCCGCCAGGTACGCCAAGGAGCGCATGGTGTTCGGCCGGCCGATCGGCCAGAACCAGGGCGTGCAGTTTCCGATCGCCGACGCCTTCATCGAGCTGGAGGCCGCCAACCTGATGCGCTGGAAGGCCTGCGCGCAGATCGACGCGCACCAGAACGCCGGTGCGGCCGCCAACATGGCCAAGTACCTGGCGGCCAAGGCCAGCTGGGAGGCGGCCAATGCCTGCCTCCAGACCCATGGCGGCTTCGGCTTCGCCTGCGAATACGACATCGAGCGCAAGTTCCGCGAAACCCGGCTGTACCAGGTGGCGCCGATCAGCACCAACATGATCTACAGCTACGTGGCGGAACACGTGCTGGGTCTGCCGAGGTCGTTCTGATGCTCCCCCTCGAAGGCATCACCGTCGTCACGCTGGAGCACGCCATCGCGGCGCCTTTCTGCACCCGCCAGCTGGCCGACCAGGGCGCGCGCGTGATCAAGATCGAGCGCCCCGGCGTGGGCGACTTCGCGCGCGGCTACGACGAGCGGGTGAAGGGCCTGGCCTCGCATTTCGTGTGGACCAACCGCAGCAAGGAAAGCCTCACGCTCGACCTCAAGGCGCCGGTGGCCGACGAGGTGCTGCACCGGCTGCTGGCCGGCGCCGACGTGCTGGTGCAGAACCTGGCCCCCGGCGCCGCGGCGCGCATGGGCCTGGGCTACGAGGCGCTGAGCGCGCAGTACCCGAAGCTGATCGTCTGCGACATCTCTGGCTATGGCAATGACGAAGACAAGACCGGCCCCTATCGCGACAAGAAAGCGTACGACCTGCTGATCCAGAGCGAGTCGGGCTTCTTGTCGATCACCGGCAGCGATGCCGAGATGGCCAAGGCCGGCTGCTCCATCGCCGACATCGCCGCCGGCATGTACGCCTACACCGGCATCCTCAACGCACTGATCGAGCGTGGCCGCAGCGGGCGCGGCAAGCACCTCGATGTGTCGATGCTCGAGGCCATGGGCGAGTGGATGGGCTACCCGCTGTACTACGCCTTCGAGGGCGCGCCACCACCGCCGCGGGCCGGCGCGGCGCACGCCACCATCTACCCCTACGGCCCCTTTGCCACCGGCGACGGCAAGACCGTGATGCTGGGCCTGCAGAACGAGCGCGAGTGGCAGGCCTTTTGCGAGCAGCTGCTGGGCGACGCCACGCTGGCCACCGACGAGCGCTTCAACACCACCGCGCGCCGCTCGGCCGCGCGCGCGGCGCTGAAGGCGCTGATCGAGCAGGCCTTTGCGGCGATGACGGCCGCACAGGTGCTGGCGCGGCTGGACGAAGCCGGCATCGCCAACGCCCAGGTCAACAGCATGGCCGACCTGTGGGCGCATCCGCAGCTGCAGGCCCGCCAGCGCTGGGCCCAGGTGGACACCCCGGCCGGCCCGGTGCCGGCTCTGCTGCCGCCGGGCTGCACCCAGGCGCGCATGGACGCCGTGCCGGCGCTGGGCCAGCACACCGACGCCGTGCTGCAGGGCCTGGGCTACACGCCCGAGGCGATTGCCGCGCTGCGCCGGGCCGGCACGGTGTGAACCCCCCCGGTGCCCGCGCGCACCGCCCCTGAACCCCGAGAGACAGACCGCCCATGAGCGCCACCCATCCCGGCCAGACCCTGGCCACCTTTGCCGCCACACTGCGCCTGGCCGATGTGCCGGCTCCGGTGCTGCGCCGCACCGAAGACCTGATGCTCGACTGGGCCGGCTCCACGCTGGCCGGCAAGGGCTCGCGGCCGGTGGAAAGCATCGCCCGGTTCTGGCAGTCGCAGGGGCCGGCCAGCGGCCCGTCGGAGGTGCTGATCCACCGTTGCGGCAGCAGCCCGCTGGTGGCGGCCGCGATCAATGCCGCCGCCTCGCATGTGGCCGAGCAGGACGATGTGCACAACGGCTCGGTGTTCCACCCGGCCGCGGTGGTGTTTGCGCCGGCGCTGGCCATGGCGCAGTCGCTGGGCCGCTCGGGCGCCGATCTGCTGGCCGCCAGCGTGGCGGGTTATGAGGTGGGCATCCGCGTGGGCGAGTTCCTGGGCCGCTCGCACTACCGCATCTTTCACACCACCGGCACCGCCGGCTCGCTGGCCGCGGCCGCGGCCGTGGGCCATCTGCTGCGGCTCACGCCCGAGCAGATGGGCCATGCGCTGGGCTCGGCCGGCACCCAGGCCGCGGGGCTGTGGGAGTTTTTGCGCACCGCGGCCGACAGCAAGCAGCTGCACACCGCGCATGCCGCGCACACCGGGCTGGCCGCGGCCTGCCTGGCGGCCGACGGCTTTACCGGCGCGCAGCGCATCCTCGACGGCGCGCAGGGCCTGGCCGCCGGCATGAGCAGCGACAGCGACCCGGCGCGCCTGACCGATGGCCTGGGCACGCGCTGGGCCACGGCCGAGACCTCGTTCAAGTACCACGCCTCGTGCCGCCACACCCATCCGGCCGCCGATGCGCTGCTGGCAGTGATGAACGCCCACGGCCTGCGGCCCGAGCAGATCACGCGGGTGCAGACGCTGGTGCATCAGGGCGCCATCGACGTGCTGGGCCCGGTGGTGGATCCGCAGACCGTGCACCAGAGCAAGTTCTCGATGGGCACGGTGCTGGCGCTGGCGGCGCTGCATGGCTACGCCGGCCTGGGCGAGTTTGACGCGCACTACAACGACCCGGCCACGGTGGACTTCTGCCAGCGCGTGAGCATGACGCTGGACGCCGAGGTCGACCGCGCCTACCCGGCGCGCTGGATCGGCAAGGTGCGGGTGCACACCGGCGATGGCCGCGTGCTGGACGGCCGCGTGGACGAGCCCAAGGGCGACCCCGGCAACACCCTCAGCCGCGCCGAGCTCGAAGGCAAGGCGCTGCGCCTGGCCGCCTACCGCGACGCGGCCAGCCCGGCCGAGATGCAGGCGCTGATCCAGCGCATCTGGGGCATGGCCGACTGGCCGGTGGTGCAGCGCCTGCTGGGGTGAGCGGCATGCACCCGCGCAGCTACCTGTTCGTGCCGGCCGACCGGCCCGAGCGTTTTGACAAGGCCCTGGCCGCCGGCGCCGAGGCGGTGATCATCGACCTGGAAGACGCCGTGGCGCCCGCGGCCAAGGCGGCGGCGCGCGCGGCGCTGGCCACCTGGCTGGATGCCCGGCCGGCCAGCCTGCCGGCCGCGGCCGCGGCGGTGCCCGCCATCGTGCTGCGCTGCAATGCCGCCGCCACGCCCTGGTTCGAGGCCGATCTGGCGCTGGCCGCGCATCCGGCGGTGCAGGCCCTGATGCTGCCCAAGGCCGAAACGCCCGCGGCCGTGGCCCGGGTGGTGGCGGCCGGCGGCCGTGGCCGCGCGCTGCCGGTGATTGCACTGATCGAAAGCGCGGCCGGCCTGGCCGCGGTGAACAGCCTGGCCGCCACGCCGGGCGTGTGCCGCCTGGCCTTTGGCAGCCTCGATCTGCAGGTGGATCTGGGCCTGCGTGAGGCCACCGAGGACGAGCTGCTGCCCTGGCGGCTGGCGCTGGTGCTGGCCTCGCGCCTGGCCGGCATCGCCGCACCGATCGACGGCGTGAGCACCGCGCTCGACGATGCCGAACGCCTGGCCGGCGATGTGGCGCGCGCGCGCCGCCTGGGTTTCGGCGCCAAGCTGTGCATCCACCCGCGCCAGGTGGCCGCGGTGCGTGCCGGGCTGCGGCCGGCGGCCGCCGAGCTGGCCTGGGCGCAGCGGGTGCTGGCGGCAGCAGCCGCGGCCGGCGGCGGCGCGGTGGCCGTGGACGGCCGCATGGTCGACAAGCCGGTGCTGCTGCGTGCCGAGGCCATCGTGCGCGAGGCGGCCGATGGAGTGTGCAGCCCCCCGCAACAGCCGGCGTTGGGAGCCGGCGACAACACCAGGAGACAAGCACCATGATCAAGCCGCCAGTCACCCCGCAAGACACACGGCAAGTCACACGGCAAGTCACACGGCAGATGGGCCGGCAGGCCCCGCCGCAGGCCATGCCCTTGACGCCAGCCGCCAGCCCGCCGCTGGCCCTGCGCGCCGCCGCGCCGCGCCGGCGCCTACGCAGCGCGCTGGCCCTGGTGCTGGGTGCCGCGGCGCTGGCCGTGGCCGGCCTGCCGCAGCCGGTGCGTGCGCAAGCCGCCCCGGCGCAGGCGACGGCCTACCCCAGCCGCAGCATCACGCTGCTGGTGCCCTTTGCCGCTGGCGGGCCCACCGATGTGGTGGCGCGCGCACTCGGCGCGGTGATGGCCAGGAGCCTGGGCCAGAGCGTGCTGATCGAGAACAAGACCGGTGCCGGCGGCACGCTGGCCTCGGGCCATCTGGCCAAGGCCGCGCCCGACGGCTACACCTTCCTGATCCACCACAACGGCATGGCCACCGCGCCGGGCCTGTACCGCAAGCTGGCCTTCAACCCGCTGACCGATTTCGAGTACGTGGGCCAGGTGGTGGATGTGCCCATGACCCTGCTGGCCCGCAAGGACCTGCCGCCGCGCACGGCGCCCGAGCTGGTGGCCTACATCAAGGCCCAGGGCAACAAGCTCTCGCTGGCCCATGCCGGGCTGGGGGCGGTAAGCCAGCTGTGCGGCATGCTGCTGCAGAAGATGGTGGACACCGAGCTCAACAGCATCCCGTTCCAGGGCACGGCGCCGGCCATGAACGCGCTGCTGGGCGGCCAGGTCGACATCCTGTGCGACCAGACCACGCAGACCCTGCAGCACATCAAGGCCGGCAACGTGAAGCTCTACGGCGTGACCACCCGCGAGCGCATCCGCGCGCTGCCCGACACGCCCACGCTGGACGAGGCCGGGCTCAAGGGTTTCGAGGTCAAGGTGTGGCATGGCGTGTACGCGCCCAAGGGCACACCGCCGGCGCTGATCGAGCGCTTTGGCACCGCGCTGCGTGCCGCGCTGAAAGACCCGGCCATCGTGCAGCGCATGGGCGAGCTGGGCGCCGAGATCGTGCCCGAGGCCAAGCAGACGCCCGAGGGCCTGCGCAGCTGGCTCAAGCCCGAGATCGACAAGTGGGGCGCGCTGATCCGCTCGGCGGGACAGTACGCCGATTGAAGGCTCAGCCGCGCGCGCGCCAGCGGCCCGGCGGCCGCCCCGCCAGCGCCCCCGGGCGGCGGCCGCCCGGCGCACGCGGCGCCTGATCCGGGCAGGCCCGTCGGACACCGGTTCTGCGCGACACTTCGGCACCGCGCGCCGCAGCCGCGCTGCGCCGCTTGCGCCTCAACCCGGAGAAACAATGCAAGGCCAACCCGCCATCCTCGACGCCCTGAACTCGCTGCTGGTCTATGAACTGGCCGCGCGTGACCAGTACTTCATCCACTCGCGCATGCTGCGCGAATGGGGCCTGGAGAAGGCCGCCGACCGCATCAGCCACGAGATGGACGACGAGACCGAGCACGCCAGCGCGCTGATCAAGCGCATCCTGATGCTCGAGGGCACGCCGCGGATGACGCCGGCCGCGCTGACCGTGGGCCACGACCTGCCGTCGATCTTTGCCAACGACCTGGCGGTCGAGCTGTCGGTGGTGCAGCACCTGCGCGAGGTGATCGCGCTGTGCGAGACCGAGCGCGACTTCGTCACCCGCGAGGTGCTGCTGCCGATGCTGGTGGACACCGAGCAGGACCACGCCCACTGGCTGGAGCAGCAGCTGCGCCTGATCCAGATGACCGGCCTGCAGAACTACCTGCAAAGCCAGCTGGCCTGACCGCCCGGTGGCGCTCACCCAGGTTCTGCAGTCGTTTCGCAGCCACGATGTTCCGCCCTGGCTGCAGGCCTGCCTGCACAGCGTGCGTGGCTGGGCACAGCAGCAGGGCTGGCAGTGGTGCTTCATGGACGACGCCTTCTTCGACCTGGCGCCCGACTGGGCGCGCCAGCGCTGCGCCGGCAACGTCTATGCCCTGACCGACCTGTGCCGGCTGCTGTGGGCCGAGCGCGCGCTGGCCGACGGCGCCGACCGTGTGCTGTGGGCCGATGCCGATGTGCTGGTGTTCGAGCCGGCGCGCCTGCGCTGGCCGGCCGGGCAGGGCCACGGCTTTGCGCGCGAGCTGTTCCTGCCGGTGGATCGCCTGGGCCGGGCCGGCCCGCCGCAGCATGGCATCAACAACGCGCTGATGGGCTTCGAGGCCGGTGACCCGGTGCTGGCCGACTACCGCGCAGCCTGCGAGCAGGCCTTGCGCAGCGCGCCCGCCGGGCCGGTGCCACGCACCGCGCTGGGCCCCGCGCTGCTGGCCGCGCTGGGCCGCGAGCGGCCGCTGCAGGTGATCGAGGGCGTGGGCCTGTTCACGCTGGCGCAGATGCAGGCCATTGCCCAGGGGGCCGGGTTGGCGGGTGCCCAGGGGGCCGGGCTGGCGGGTGCCCAGGAGCCTGGGCTGGCGGGCGCCCAGCGGCCCGGCCTGGCCGCGGGCCAGGCCCTGCTGGCCGCCACGCTGCAGCACAGCCACACGCCGCCGGCCGCGGCCAACCTGTGCCACTTTCTGCGCAACGCCACGCCGCCGGCGCAGCGGCCGGGTTTTGATGCGCTGTACGGCCAGGCCGTGCAGCGCCTGCTGGCCCACGGTGCGGCGGCGCTGGGCGCTGGCACTGCCTAGCCTCTCAGGCGCTCAGGCCACCGGCACGGCGGCGCGGCGCACGGTGGCTTCCTCCTGCGCGATCCACTGCTTGAGCTTCTCGACGTGCTCGGCTTCCTCCTTGACGAACTCCTTGGCCACGGCCCGGATCTGCTCGTCCTTGGTGGTGTGGGCGATGGCGTAATAGAACTCGTAGCCGCGGCGCTCGCCCTGCAGCGCGGCCTTCAGGGCGTCCAGCCGGCGCAGCGCGGGGTCGCCTTCCCACAGCGTGGTCTTCTCGGGCGTGGTGTTGTCGGGCCAGGCCGAGCTGGCGGGCAGCTCGAGCACGGCCTGGTAGCGCGTGCACTTGGCCTTGGCTTCGTCCAGGTGCAGGCGTGAATAGCCGGCCAGCTGCGCAAACAGCGCCGCCACGTCGGCATTGCCGGCCTCGCCCATGGCCTGGGCCAGCTGCTCGAAGTGGATCGCGGCGTCTTCTTCCACCTTCACGGCGTAGCTCAGGAACTGGTCGAGCGTGCGGATGCCCACGCCGCCCTTGTAGATGGCCGCGGCAATCGACAGCGCCGGGCCCTTCATCGGCAGCGTGACATCGCCTTCGAACTCGACCGCGATGTCCTCGTCGCGCACAAAGCACTGGCAGGCCAGGCGGTGGCGCGGCGGCATGTCGTTGACCTCGGCGTCCATGATCTCCTGCTTGGTGATCTTGCCCAGCTGCTTGAGCACCTCCTTTTCCTTCTCGGTCAGCGCCACGCCGTAGCGCACGCCGGCACGGTAGTGCCTGACCTGCACCAGGCAGGAACCGCACTCGCCGTCCTGGCAGTCGAAGGGGATCGGGATGTGGTGCGCCTTGGCCAGCGCCAGCAGCGTGCCGCGCTCGCCGGCCACGGCGTAGACGGTGACGTCGCGCGGCATCAGGGGTGAAGAGAAAGTGACATTGGCCATGGTGCGGCCTCCTGTGAACGGGATTGAGGGAACTCGTGCAGCGCAACTGCCGTGCCTTGCGCCGCACAGGCCCGGCGCGGCCGGCCGGCCGCCGCGCCCTGCGCAGGCTGGCCGGCACCGCGCTGGTGCGGCGGCCCGGTGGCGCCCGCGCGGGCAAGGCCTGCCGCGTGTCGCCGGCCTTGACGGGCATCAACGCCGGGCGCTGTACCGGGCCGCTCAGTTGGCCTGTTGGGGTGCCGGCATGGCCCGGGCTTGCGCCGCATCAAGCCGGCTGCGGGTGCTGCCGCGCGCGGCTCGGCTCGTGCTTGCCATGGCCACCCGGGCGCCACGGCAGCGGCGGGTGGTGCGCCGCTTGTCGGATTTGCCACACGACACGGCAGGCGGCCATCGGCGCGCGCGCTGCGGCTGTCGCATTTGGCGGGCAGCCGACGCCCGGCCCGCACGCCCGCCACGACCTGCATCGGAGCCACCCCCCATGGACACCGTCGAGACCTTTCTGGCCCACACCATCCGCCTCGAGCAGGAGGCGGCGCGCCGCTTCGAGCAGCTGGCCGATGCCATGCAGACCAGCGGCAACCGCGAGGCCGGCCAGCTGTTTGACCGGCTGGCGCACTTCTCGCGCCTGCACCTGGCCGAGGCCCGCGCCCGCGCCGGCTTTCGCGAGGTGCCCGAGCTGCGCGCCGACGACTACCAGTGGCCCGACATCGAGAGCCCCGAGACCGCAGCGATCTGGGCCGCCGATCCGCTGCTGGGCTGCGGCGAGGCGCTGGAGGTGGCGCTGGCCGCCGAATCGGCCGGCCTGGCCTACTACCAGCAGATCCTCGAGACCGCCACCGACTCCGAGATCCGCCGCTTTGCGCAGGCGTTCGTGGCCGAGGAAACCCAGCATGTGACCGAGCTGCAGCGCTGGCTGGGCCTGCACCGCGCCGGCCAGCCGCTGCCGCTGCAGGGCGGCGCCGCGTGAGCGCCAGGCCCGCCAGCGGGTGAACGTGCGCGCCGCGGCGGCCTACACCGCCGGCACCACCACGGCCTACACCGCCGGCGCCACCACGGGCGCGCCGAACTCCCGGCCCACCAGCTGCATCACGCGCAGAAAGCTCTGGCGTTGCGGCTGGGGCAGGTGATCGAGCGGCACCTGGCCGCGGGCATCACAGGGAAAGGCGTAGGCGCGGCCGGGGTCGAACAGCGAGCCGAAGCGAAGCTCGAAACGCGCGTCGCTGGTGGCGAGGGTAACGGCGGTCATGGCGTGGTCCGGGATGGTGACAACGGGTTGCACAGTGGCAGCAAGCGGCGTGCCAGTTCTTGGCCCATCTTGAACCCATCACGCCGCGTGCGGCCGGCCGGCCCCGCGCCAGCCAGGGGCCGAACGCCCATTGGCCGTGCGTTTTGACCGCTTGCCGAGGCGGCCTGCATGGCCCGGCCAGTCACCCGACTTGACCTGACCTCACGCGGCCCGGTCTGGCCTGGCGTTGCCGGCTGGCAGGCTGGCAGGCCGGCTCAGCGCCGGCGCCGGCGGCCGGGTTCGAGGCCGGGCTTTTCGCCGGGCCTTTCGCCGGGCTTCTGGCCGGGCCTTTGGCCGGGCGGCTGCGCTGCCGGCCCATGCGCGGCCTGCGCCTGTTCCAGCGCTTGCAGGCGCCGCAGCGCGGCCGGGCGAAACGGCTGGTGCCGGCGGGCGGCGTCGGCATCGGCGGCGGCGGCCGGCTCGGGTGCGGCGACCACGCAGCAGGGGCACGACCAGCCACTGCCCGCCCGGCCCAGGCGCAAGCTGCGGCGGCGCAGGCTGAGCGCGCTCATGGCCGGCTCCCCGCGGCCGCGGAGGCCGGCGCCGTGCTGGCTGGCGCCGGGGGCGCCGCGGGCAGGGATGTCGCCGAGGGCGCGGATGGCATGCCGGCCGCCTGCATGCCCGCGCAGGGGTCGCCGCGCCCGGGCGTGGCGGCGCTCACCCAGGCCAGATGGGTGGTGGCGGCCTGCTGCGTGGCGGGCGGCGCCTCCAGCATGGCCACGCTCAGCACACGCAGCCGGGGTGCCCACACGGCCAGCAGCTGCGGCACGCCGTAATCCTGGCGCACATGGCCGTTGCCGGCCAGCAGCACGGCCGGGCGTGCACCCTGGGCATGGGCCTGCAGCAGGGCCTGGGCCATGGCGGCGTCGCGTGCGCGCTGCGCCGCGCGCATGGCCGGCACCCGCGCGGCCGGCAGCATGCCGCAGTGGCTGTCGAGCAGGCTGCGGTCGAGCGTGTCCTGGGCCGCGGCGGCCAGCGGGGCCTGGCGCAGCGGCCCGGCCAGATCGGCCGGCCAGGCCGCTTCGCCTTCGCGGGCAATGCGCCGCACCTCGTCGCGTGGCAGGTTGCCGCCGCGCAGCGGCAGGCCGGCCGCCAGCAGCGGCTCGAACAGCGGCTGGTGGCGTGGCCAGGCCCAGCCCTTGGGGTCGAAGCCGCCGGCCTCCAGCGTGGCCAGCGTGGCCTGCGCAGGGGCTGGAGCCGGGGCCGGGGCCGGGGCCGGGGCGGTTGCGGTGGCCGGTGCGGGGGTGGTCGTGGCAGCCGTGGCGGCCACCGGCAGGCCGCGCATCAGGTGCTCGGCCACCACCACCGGCCGCAGGCCGGGTTGCGCCGCCAGCTGGGCCAGCCAGGCGCCGCGCTGGGCGTGGTGGGCGACGTTGTCGTGCAGCTCGCCCAGCAGCACGATGTCGGCCTGGGCCAGGCGGGCCAGCAGCGCGCTGCGCGTCAGGCGCTCGCCGGTGGCCAGGTCGATGCCGCTGGCGCCGTCATCCGGGCGCGTGGGGTGGGTGCTGGCATTGGCATTGGCGCTTTGGCCGGGGCCGGGGCCGGGCACCGGGTTCAGCGCACAGCCGGCCAGGCCCAGCGTGGCGGCGCCCGCCACCGCCCAGGCCGCAGCCAGGGCCTGGGCGTGCAGCGGCCGCGGGCCCGGGCGGGGGGCGTGCGGCCTCATGGCGCCACCTCGGGCACGTAGACGATGCTGCCGTCCTTCATGCGGTAGGCCACGCCGGCCTTGTCGCCGTCGCCGCTGCCGATCTGGCCGCTGGCCTTGTAGTGCTCGACCTTCTCGCCCTTCTTCACCACGATCTCCATGCCGGGTTTTCCGGCGTCGGTGATCACGGTCACGTCGCGCCGGCCGATCTGGCTGAGCAGCGGGTTCTGCGCCACGGTGATCAGCAAGGCGGCAATGATGACCAGGAAGATGTCGATCAGGTTGACCACCGACAGGATGGGGTCGTCGTTCTCGGCTTCGTGCAGCAGCTTGAGCGCCATCACGCCACTCCGCCGGTGCTGCCGGTGCTGCTGGCCATGGCGCGGCGGCGGCCCAGGATCTCCAGCATCTCCTCGGCCAGCCAGCGCCGGCGCACGTTGGCCACCCAGAAGGTGATGGCCGCGGCGATGAGCGCCAGGATCACCGCCGAGAAGGCCACGCCCAGGTTCTGCGACACCTGGGCCAGGTTGCCCTTGGACAGGCCCTCGAGTGCCGGGCCCATCGGGATCATGGTGGCCACCAGGCCCAGCAGCGGCGTGATGCGGCTGGCGATGCGCGGGCCTTCCATCAGCTTGTGCGCGGCGAGGTCCAGTGCGTCTTCGTCCAGGCCCATCGGGCCGGCGGCGCGGTGCAGCGCGGCCAGCGGCCGGCCGCCGCCGTGGGCGCTGTCGCGGCGGCGCCAGGCGTCCATCGCAAAGGCGCCCAGCACCCAGAAGGCGTAGAGAAACAGCAGGCTGATCAGCAGCAGGGTGGGCAGCAGGAACAGCTGCGCCACGGTGTACATGGTGAGTTCGAGGGTCTGGCTCATGGCTGGGCGGGTGACAACAGGTTCAGGATGGGAGCTGCGCTGGCGCGCGCGGGGCTGCGGCGGCGGGCCTGCCAGGCGCCACCGGCCATGGCCAGCGCCAGCAGCGCCAGTGCGGCCGGGGCCAGCGGCGCCGGGCTGTCGGGCGCCTTGGGCGGCACGCGCTCGAGCCGCAGGCCCTGCACCGGGGCGGTGGCCTGCGGTGGCGGGGCGGGTGGGGGCTGCGGCGGCGCGGTCGGAGCGTGAGGGGCGGGCGCATCGGCCGGGCGCGTCGCGGCCGGTGTGGCGCCGGGCGCGGCTGCCTGCGCCGGTGCCGGCGCCGCCGTGCCGAAGCCCGCGGCCACGTAGGCGCGGAAGCTGGCGTTGTCGCTGCGCACCTGGTGGGCCTGGGCCAGCTCGTTGTAGCGGGCCTTCAGCTCGGCCACGCTGGCGGCGCTGGCCTGCCACTGGCCCAGGCGCGCGGCCTCGAGCATGCGCTCGATGCTTTGCGCCAGCGCGTGCGGGTTGTGCTGCGCAAACCAGCGCTGCAGGCCGAGCTGGTGCTTGTCGCGCACGTACACATCCATGAACTCCTGCCACTGGTCGTGGCGCACCACCTCGCGCGCCACGCTCTGCCAGCCGGCGAAGTTGTTGATGCCGTCCAGCACCGCCAGCGTGCCGGCATAGCCCTCGGCCATCAGGCCCTGGATGTGGCCGGGGTGGAAGTTGCGCGTGGCCAGCTCCTTGGCCAGGAACTGGGCCGCGCCTTCCACGCGGGCGCTGCCCGCGCCATTGCCGCGCAGGTTGCTGACATACAGCTCGGGCGCCGCGCCATCGAGGTGGCGCACCGCCAGGCCGATGCCGCCCAGGTACTGGAAGGGGTCGTCGGTGGTCAGCAGGCCGTAGAGGTTGCTGCTGCGCGACAGCACCGCCGCCTCGGTGCCGCGCAGGTGCTCGGCATAGAGGTTGAGCGCGCCGGCGGTGGACACACCGGCCTGGCCCCAGCGCGATTCATCGGGCCCGTAGGCAAACTGCATGCGGCGCAGGTACAGCTCGGCCAGCTTGCGGTCGCCTTCGCCTTGGGTCTTCCAGGTGTCGGTGGCCAGTGCAGCGTCGTCCAGGCCGGTGCCGTAGCGGCCCGATTCGCTGGCGAAGATGCGCGTGGCGCCGGCCAGCTGGGCCTCGGCCGCGGGCACGCCCTGGCGCTGCAGGTTGGCGCTGATGCGGCGCGCATTGGCGGCCACCGGGTTGTCGGCCTCGGCGCTGGCGGCCGTGTCCTGCGCGGCCAGGCGCGCGGCTTCGGCCAGCTGCTTCATCACATTGGGAAAGTGGTCGCGGTACAGGCCGGTGGCCGACAGCACCACGTCCACCCGCGGCCGGCCCAGGCGTTCGCGCGGGATCAGCTTGACGCCGGTGACGCGGCCGCCGGCGTCCCATTGCGGCTCGACGCCCAGCGCCCACAGTGCCTGCGCCTCGAGCAGGCCGAAGTGGCGCATGGTCTCCACCGACCAGAGCGTCAGCGTGGTCTTGGCCAGCATGCGCCCGGTCTTGGCGCGGTGCGTGGCGATCAGCGCGTCCATGGCCTGCTGGCCGGCCGCCCAGGCCGCGGGCGTGGGCACGCGGCTGGGGTCGAAGCCGTACAGGTTGCGGCCGGTGGGCAGGGCGTCGGGGTTCTTGATCGGGTCGCCGCCATAGCTGGTGGGGATGTGGCGGCCATCCAGCGCGGCCAGCAGCGCACGCTGCTCGTTCTGGGCGCCCAGATCCTGGTACCACTGACGCGCCTGTTTCAGCTTCTCGCGCGCGGCCGGCGGCAGCTGGGGGATGTCGGTGCCATCGCGCAGGTGGGCGGCCAGCAGGCGGTAGGGCTTGCTCTCGGTGAGGCGGGTGTGGTCGACCACCAGCAGCTCGTCGGCTTCTTCGGAAGGGTTGGCGGGGTCGGCCACGCCCTGCCAGAAATCCTGGCCCAGCATCGTGAGCACCTGGGCCACGCGCCAGCGCTCGTCGGCGCCCTGGCCAAAGGTGTGCAGGCCCATCGGCTGCACGGTCAGCGCCAGCTCGTGCAGGTGGTCGTGCACGGCGGCCACGAAGCCGGCAAAGTCGGCCGCGATGCGCGCCTCGCTCCAGCCCATATCGAGCTGGATGCGCTCGGCGCGCACGCCGGCCAGAAATTCGGCGCGCAGCTGCTCCTTCACGCCGCCGCCGTCTTGCGCCAGCCACTGGTGCAGCAGGTCGTGCAGGCGGGTCAGCTTGTCGTGCAGGCCGGCGGGCACCAGCGGCGGTGTCTGGTGGCTCAGGATCACCGCGCGGCCACGCCGCTTGGCCTGCGTGGCCTCGCCGATGTTGTCGACGATGTAGGGGTAGATCACCGGCGTGTCGCCTACCGCCAGCATCGGCCAGTCAAACACCGACAGGCCGCGCTCCTTGCCCGGCAGCCACTCCTGCGTGCCATGCGTGCCGTAGTGCACCAGGGCCTGCGCGCCAAAGGCCTGGCGCGCCCACAGGTACACCGCCAGGTAGTGGTGGGTGGGCAGGGCGCTGCTGGAGTGGTAGATCGACTTTTCCTTGTCCGACCCGCGCTCGTCGCGGCCGGGCTGCGGCAGCAGGCTCACCTGGCCCAGGCGCAGCCGCGGGATCACGAAGAACGGCGCGCCAGCGTCAATGGCGGGGTCGCGCAGCACCATGGTGCTGCGTTCCGGCTCGCCCCAGCGCGCGCGCAGTGCATCGCCCACGCTGGGCGGCAGGCCGGCCAGCCAGCGCCGGTAGTCGGCCACGGGCAGGCGCTCGGCCAGGCCGTCGCGCAGCAGCTGCTGCAGCACGGCGCGGTCGTCGGGCGGGCGGTAGCCGGGCGCCAGCAGGCGCTGCAGCGCGGCGGTGAGCGGCGCCTCGGCCAGGGCCTCGGTGCGGTAGCCGGCGCCCTGCAGCGCGGCCAGCGTGCCGCTCAGGGAGCGCGGCAGGTTCATGAAGCTGGCCGAGAGGTTCTTCTCGCCGGCCGGGTAGTTCCAGAAGAAGATCGCCACGCGCTTGTCGGCCGGTGGCAGGCGCCGCAGCGTGGCCAGGTTCAGCGCCTTGGCGGCCACCGCGGCGGCCTGCGCGGCAATCGGCACCACCGCCTCGTCGCCCGCTCGCGTGGCCATGGCCACCTGGATGTCGGTGATGCCGGCGTACTCGGCCTGGGCCAGGTAGAAGGGCACGTCGATCAGCGGCACGCCCTGGGGATCGGCGGCCCACTGCGCCTCGCTGCCGCGGCGCCAGGCCATGGCCTGGATCACCGGCACGCCGAGTGCCGCCAGCTCCTGGCGCCGGCCCTCGGGGTTGAGCGTGATCTGGGTGTTGACCAGGGCCTCGACCACCGGCTGGCCGTTGACGGTGACCATGCGGCGCAGCGCGTCGGGGTCCATCACCGGGGTGTAGAAGGGCAGGGCCACGGCGCCGGCGGCCTCGATGCGCTGCACCAGGTCGTCGATGAAGCCGGTCTGCTGCGCGGCAATGCTGCCGGGGTGGAACACGATGCCCACGGTGGGCGGGCGGCGGGCGGGGTCGATGCCGCGCGCGGCCAACCACTCGGCTGGCGTGGCCACCACGGTCTGGGCCAGCGCCGGGTGGTAGAGGCCGGCCGTTGGAAACACCTGCGGCGGCGGCAGGGCACGCCAGTCCCGCCCCGCCAGATGCGCGGCCAGGCTGCGCAGCAGGTGCTCGGTGTTGGCCTTGCCACCCTGCACGAAGTAGCCGTGCAGGCGCCGCGCCAGCTCGGCGTCGAGCCCGCCGCCGGCCTTGGGTGCGGCGGTGGCCAGCCACACATGCGGCAGCGGCTGCAGCGCCGGCAGGGCGGCGCCCAGCTTGCCGCGCACGAAGTCCTCGATGTGCTGGCGCGGCGCATCGATCAGCACCAGGCGCGTGCCCTGCCACAGCCGCGGGTTCAGCGCCTCGGCCGGCAGCTTTTCCACGAACTCGGCGCGCAGCGGCAGGCCCATGGCCTGGGCCTGCTGCACCAGCGCGACGAAGCGGCCCGGCGGCGACGGGCTGGTGGTGAGCAGCAGCACGCCGCCCGGCGCGCCGGCCAACGTGACGGGCGCGGGTGCGGGTGCGCCTGGCGCAGCCTGCACCGGCCGCGCCAGGCACAGCATCACCAGCAGCCAGGGCAGGGCCGCCAGCAGCAGCCAGCGCAGCAGCGGCCAGCGCAAGGGTGGCCAGCGCAGCAGTGGCCAGCGCCCGGGCGCGCGGCGGTGGGGCGGGCGCATGCTCAGAACTGGTAGCGCGCGCTGAGGTTCAGGTGGCGCCCGGGCTGCGAGTAGGCATCGGCCACCGTCGTGGTGCTGGTGATGCCGCGCACATCGGCCCAGTTCATGTACTTGACGTCGCCGATGTTCTGCAGATTGGCGTTGAGCTCCCAGTGCCGGCTGAGCTGCCACCAGGCCGACAGGTCGGCGGTGATGTAGCCGGCCGGGATGTACAGGCCGCTGGCGTAGGGCCGGTGCTGGCTCTTCTGGCCGACCAGCAGCAGCTCGCCGCCGAAGGCGTTCTTGCGCTCGTAGCGCAGCGCCAGCGTGCCCTTGTCGGGCTCGATGGTGGACAGCGGGCTGCTGCTGCCATCCACCGCAAACTGGTCGCCGCGGGCGTGGGCGTAGCGCGCCTCCACCGCCCAGCCGGGCGCAAAGCGCCATTCGCCCTGCAGCTCGAAGCCCTGGATCTCGGCGCGCGCCGCGTTCACGCTCTGGAAGGTGCGCGTGGTGCTGGCCATGCCGGCATCCAGCGGCACCGTGGTGGTGGCGGTGACGTCGGTGTTGCCGACGATGAAGTCGCGGTAGCGCGACTTGAACAGCGCCAGCCCCCAGCGCAGCGCACCGTCGCGGCCGCGCAGGCCCAGCTCGAAGGACTGGCTGTGCTCGGGCTTCAGGTCGGGGTTGCCGATGCTGCGGTAGGGCGGGTTGGCGGTGCTGTTGCTGACGCCGCCATTGATCTGCCAGGGCGTGGGCGTGCGAAAGCCGCGCGCCACCTGCGCATAGGGCTGCAGCAGCGGCTGCCACTGCCACACCACGCCCAGCCGCGGCGACACCGCCTGGCTGGACAGGCGCGTGGGCGTCACGCTGTTGTTGCGGGTGTACAGCGGGTTGCCGGTGTCGGGGTCGATCTCGTAGCGGTCAAAGCGCAGCGAGGGCGTGATGCGCCAGGCGCCGATGGCCACCTCGTCTTGCGCAAAGGCGCCGAACTGGCGGTAGTCGGAATCGGGGAAGCTCTGGTTGGGCAGCGTGGCGGCTGCGCTGGCGCTGCCGCTGGTGATCAGGCTGCCATCGGCGGCAAAGTGCGCGCCTTCCTTGAGCGAGGTGATGCGCGCGTCGGAGTAGTCGGCGCCCCACACCACGCGGTGGGCCACGGCCGCGCCGCCGAAGGTGCTTTCGCCCTGCAGGCCGGTGCCCAGCGTGCGTTCGCCATAGGTGGTGTCGCGGGTGCGGCGCGCCCAGGCGGCCGGCGGGCTGGTGTAGCGCTCCTGGCCGAACTGGTGGTTGGCGGTGTCCTGGCCGTAGACCCAGGCCGACAGGCGCTGCACCCAGGGGTTGCGCAGGTCGGTGTAGACCCAGTCGAGCTTGCCCAGGCTGCGCGTGACATGCTCGGTGGCCCGTGCATCGATCACGTTGGCATTGACGAACTGCATGCCCACCACGGTGTAGATCGGGTCGGTGCTGTTGCGCCGGTCCAGGTGCTCGAGGGTGAGCTTGAGCTGGTGGCGCGCATCCAGCGTGTACAGCAGCTTGCCCAGCACGTAGTCGCTTTGCCGGTCCTGCGGGTTGGGCACGGTGGACTGGGCGTTGCGCGTGTCGCGGTCGCCGCGGTTGTCGATCTCGTGGCCGCGGCGCAGGCTGGCCAGCACCAGGGCCTGCCAGGCGCCGGCGCCCTCGCCCTGGCGCATCGCGAACGAGGGCACGGCCAGCCATTCGCGGCTGGCCGAGCTGTAGCCCAGCTTCAGGCTGGCCTGGCTGGGCTGGCCCAGCGTCAGCAGGTCGGCGGGATCCTTGGTGAGAAAGCTCACCGCGCCGGCCAGGCCGTCGGAGCCATATGAGGCCGACGAGGGGCCGCGCAGCAGTTCCACGCGCTTGCTGCCCTCGATGTCGAGGTAGTCGCCGCGGCCGGCCACGTAGGGCCCGCTTTCGTAGAACATCGGCAGGCGCACGCCATCGACCTGCAGCAGCACCTGGTTGCCCTCGAGGCCGCGCACATTGATGCCCTCGTTGCCGCCGCGCCCGGCGGCACTGAACACCGCCGACATGCGCGCCGGCGGGCGCCGCACCGCAATGCCGGGCTCGTCGTCGAACAGGCTCTTCAGGTCGGTGGCGCCGCTGCGGGCGATGTCGCGCGCCTCGCGCGTGCTCACCGTGGCCGGCACCGCGTCGTCGTTGGCCTCGATGCGGGTGGCGGTGGTGACGATGCGCGGCAGCACCACCTCGGGGCCACGCGCCGTGGCCTCGGCGGCCGGCGTTGCGGGCGGCGTGGGCGACTGCTGCTGCGCCGAGGCCGCCGCACTGGCGGCCAGCAGGCCGGCCAGCAGGGTGGGACGCAGCGCCGACGGCGCCTGGGGGTGGATCGACTGGCGAAAAGCTGGCGGGGCGCGGTGGGACAACACGGTGGGGAACTGCTTCAAAAAAGGTAGAGGGTTTGCACGCTGGCCGCTCGCATGGCGGCCAGTCCTTCGCCAGGCGTGCAAGACCTTCCGGTCTTGCACGTCCGGGCTCAGTGCCAGCGGCTGGGGGGGGTGGGGGTGTTGGCGGCGCCGGTCACGCTGGCCACGTTGGCCAGGCAGCCGGCCTGGGCGCAGGGTTCGCCGCGGGCCAGACCCTGCCAGCGTTCACGCGCCTGGGCCATCACCTGGCGCATGGCGTCGGACAAGGCCGGGTGCTCGGCCAGGAAGAACAGGTTGGACACCACCTTGCGCGCCAGCAGCGAGCGCAGGCTGGCCACGTCCAGGGCCGTGCCGGGGGCGGGGTCGGCCCAGGTGGTCATCAGCGCCAGGGTGCCGGCGATCAGCGCATGCGGGCAGGGCAGGGGCAGCTCGTCGTCGAGGTCGGCCTCGGCCGCATCGGGGCGTTCGTTGCTGGGGTTCATGCGGTGGATCTCCAGAAAAATGGGTACGGCCGGCGTGTCAGCGCACGGCCAGCGGGGCGGCCAGCGGCGGGCTGGCGGGGCCGGCCTCGGCGCCCGGCCGGCCCAGGCCGAGCGCGCGCTGCAGGCCGCTGCGGCTGGGCTGCTCGACAAACAGGCAGGGCTTGCCGGTGCGCTTGCAGTGCGACTTGACGCGCCAGTAGGCGTCGTGGCTGATGCAGCCGGTCTGGCAGATCACCAGATCGGCCGCGGCCAGGTGGGCGTCGAGCTGGGCCGGGCTGTGCTCGTTGCCGCCGTCGTGGTGGGCAAAACGCGCGCCCTCGCCCTCGATCACATGGCGGTACACCGGCACCGCGCGGCTGCGCCCGCCCACGCACAGCACCGAGCGCTGGGCCAATACCGGCCAGGGCAGCGGCTGCTGCAAGGGGTTGGCGGCCGCCTGGGCTGCAGCGGCCTGGGCGCTGCCGGCATCGGCGGGCGTGGCCGGCGCCGGCCGGGCGGCGGCCAGCCGGGCCTGGCGCAGCGCGCGATCCAGCCCGACCAGGCGCTCGCGCAGCTGCAGCACCTGGGCCTGCAGCTCGCGCCGCGGCGCCAGATCGGGGGCGGCCTGGCGGGCCAGCAGCAGGGTTTCCTCGAGCTGCTCGATGCGCGTGTCGCGGCCCAGCAGCTCGCCGCGCAGCTGCACCAGGCTGGCCTGCATCTGCTCCAGGCGCACCGCCTGCTGGCGCAGCTGCTCGGCCTGGCGGGCGTGCAGCGCGGCCTGGGTCTGCTGCAGGCGCTCGTGCGCCACCTGCAGCTCGCGCAGGCGGCGGCGGTCGGCGCGCTCGGCGGCGCCCCACTGGTGCTGCAGCATGTGCACGTCGTGCAGCACCTGCTCCTCGAGCAGCGCGTCGCAGCGGGCATGGGTGAGCGTGGCCCACAGCGCGCCGGCCACGCCGTCACCGGCCAGCGCCTCGCGCCAGTGGGCGGCCAGCGCCTCGGTGCTCTTGCAGCCGCGCACCGTGCGCAGCGCATCGGCATAACGTTCGTCCAGCGCCTGCTGCAGGCGCTCGGCCAGGGCCGAGCGGCGCTTGCTGGCGGCAATGGCTTCGCAGTGCAGCTCGTAGTCGTCGGCCGGCGTGCTGTCGCCGTACTCGCGCTGCACCAGTTGGCGCACGGCATCGATCGGCAGGCACACGCCGATCACCGGGCAGAAGGCGTGGCTGTCCAGCTCCCACAGGCGGCGGCGGCGCGAGCCGGGGGCGCGCAGCTCGGTGGGCAGGGCCTGCGGGGTCAGCGGGGTCAGCGGGGTCAGCGGGGCAGGTGCCTCGCGCCCGCCACCGGCTGTGGCCAGTGCAAAGGGCGGCAGCGCCTGGGGCGCCAGCGTGCCCGAGGGCAATGCCGAGAGCCCGGCCGCCGGCGCGTTGATCGCGGCCAGCACGCCGGCCTGCAGGGTGGGGCGGATTTGGCACATGGTTCAGGCAGGCGGCCAGGGCGCCAGTTCGTCGAGCAGACATTGCCAGCCGCAGTGCAGGGCGCCGGCCTGCGCGGCCATGCCCAGCAGCAGCGTGGGCCGGCCCAGCGCGTCGGTGACCATCAGGTGCTGGTCGAGCCCATCACGCCGCTGGCGCGACAGGCGCCAGGCCTGGCCCATCAGCTCGTCGGGCAGCAGCAGCGCACCCTGGTGCCATTGCAGCCACCAGCCGCCGATCACCGGCTGCACCTGGGTCAGCGTGGTGTGGCACTGGCACCAGCCGTCGCGGGTGGGCCAGCCCAGGCTGAGCGGCCAGGCGCGCTGGTGCACGGCCAGCAGCACATCGGGCAGCGCGTCGCGCTCCACCGCGGCGCGGCGGTCGGCATGGCCGGGCTGGGTGATGGCCGGCCAGGGCGCCGGCTGCAGGCGCTGCGGCCGGGCGCCGCTGCGCGCCAATGCGCCGTCGGGTTGGGGCATGGCCGGTCGCACCGGCGCGCCGCGCTGCATCAGGCGCACCGGCGCCGGGCGGGCATGCTGCGCGCTGGTGGCCGTTGGCTGGGCGGCCGCCGGCGGCACCGCAGCGGCCTGGGCCGATGGCTGGGCGGCACCGGACGGGGCCAGGGCGAAGGGGCGTGACGGCATGAACGAACTCCCGGCAGCCCGGCCCGGGCCGTGTGGGCCGGGTGATCAGGCTGATTGGACGCAGGCGCGGCAAGCGGGCGGTGGCTGGCAGCGGCGCGGGCGTTCGTGGTGGATGGGCTGGATTGAAGCGCTGGAACGGACGGCGTTACAGGGAGGGTGAGCCATGGCGCGGCACCGGCAGCTCGCCGGCCGCGCCGGGCCGCCTACTTGGTGAGGATCAGCTTGCCCTGGCGGGTGAGGCGCAGGCGGTAGGTCGCGTCGCCATGGCGGATCAGCGCCTCGACGCCGCGGCCCAGCAGCTCCTGGCTGGGCCAGCAGGGCAGCGCCGGGTCATGGGCCGATGGGGTGTGCAGGCCGTCGGCGTGGGCCGGCAGGGTCTCGGCCGCACGTTCGGCCAGCCGGCTGGGCGGCATGCTGTGCGCAGCCACGGGCTGGGGGTCGAAGCGGCGGGGCGGAGGGGCGTTGGGGGTCGGCATGGGGTGGATACTAAATGCGAATACTTCTCATCCAGTATTAACCACATACCGCAAGTGGCTTTTGGCATGCCAGGCCGCCGGGCGGGCCCGGCGGCCTGCAGGCTCAGCGGCTGCCCGGCAGCGGCGTGGCCAGGTACGGAAAGCCCGGCAGCAGCGGCACCACGGCCTGGTCCACCGCGTCGTGCAGGGCCAGCGCGGTGTTGCCCAGCGGCACCGCGGCCGGCTTGCAGGCCGCGCCAAGGCCCAGGGCATTGCCGTTGCCGTTGGCCACGCACAGGCCGCCCATCACCGCCACCAGGGCGATGTCGACCACGTCGTCCTTGGGCCGCCGGCCGTTGGGGAAGCCTGCGAAATCGGTGCCGCCGGCCAGGATGTTGCCCACCACGCCCAGCCGGTTCTGCTGCGCAAAGGCCACCGGCTCGATGCCGGTGTTGAGCCGCAGCATCTCGCTGGCCACCACGGCGCGCGGCTGGTTCAGCCCGCCGATGCCGGTGAGGAAGGTGCCCACCAGATCGGTGCGCGGGTAGTTGGTGGGCGCCACGCCGGGCAGGCCCAGCGCGATCTCCAGCAGCTTGGGCAGCGACGGGTGGGTCACGTAGTCGGCAAACTGGCCGTCGCTGGCGGGCACCGAGCCGTTGAAGCGGTCCTTGTCCTTCAGGCCGATGACCACCTCGTTGACCAGGGGCATGCCCAGGCGCGACACCTGCACCCAGGGCCCGCCGGGCTTGGCGGTGGTGGCATGGCCGGCCGGCGGCGTGGGGTTCAGCAGCACGGCCTGGCGCAGGCTGGCAGTGGTCCAGCCGCCGATCACCGCATCGCCGTCGGGGCCGGCGCGCAGGCAGTCCTTGTGCACCTCGAGGGCCAGCGAGGTGACGTTCTTGTCGCCGATGGTGTTGGGCGCGGCATTGATCAACGCCGGGTTGGTGATCACCGCCACCGGGGCGTTCACCAGATCGAAGATGGCACCCAGGTTGACCGCAAAGCCGTCCTGGCGCTGGCCCACGAACAGCCGCGCCGGCTGCACGCAGCCGGGCATGGCCACGGTGTAGACATGCTGCGCGGCATAGGCGGCGTAGTCGGGCAGGGTCTTGTGGCCGATGTGGTCGATGGGCTTGGCAAAGCTGGTGGCGCCGCTGCCGGCCTGGGTGAGCGGCAGCGGCGTGCCGGTGCGGCGGTCACCGCGCACCAGGCTGACGCTGAAGCGCTCGGCCACGTTGATGTTGCCGTCGCCGCGGTTGACGATGCTGCCGGCCTGCACCAGCGGAATGCCGATGTTCTTGCCGCCCACCGGCAGCGTGATGCCGGCGCCGCCGCCGGCCAGGCTGTTGCTGAAGCGGAACTGGAAGCTCAGGTCTTCCCTGGCGTCGCCGTTGTTGTCGATGTGGATCTCGTACAGCGCATTGGCGTCCATCGCAAAGTAGTTGGGGCCGCCATAGGCATCCTGCAGCGGCTGGTAGTTGGCGATCAGCGTGACATAGCCGCTGCGGCCCGGCTCGTAGCTGCGGAACATGTAGAAGTCGGTGCCATCCACCTTGGGCGCGGTGGTGATGAACGGGGCCTCGCGGTGGCTCGAGGCCTGGGCCGTGCCCAGACCGGCCAGGGCCAGGCCGGTGGCCAGCCAGGTGGCTTGGGCCAGGCGCTGCGGGCGCGGCAGGCGCGAGGCGCCAGAACGGTTTCGGTGCATGGTGATGATTCCTCCGGACAAGGCCGTCGCGGGCTGCGATGCGGCTGCGCTGCTTACGTCCCCCGGCAGCGCGCGGATGCGGCGCGCAGTGCGGCCCCCCAAGAACGTGGGGGACGCGTGCACCGGGCGCATCCGGCCGGCCGGCCCGGCCGTAGCTGCCTTACCCGCCCCGACCACGGAGACACCCATGTCACTGCCTCTTGCCCCCCGCCCCTGCGGCACCGCCCGCACCGCCCGCACCGCTGGCCTGGCCGCCGCGACGCTGGCCACCGCCCTGCTGGCCACCGCCCAGGCGCAGGCCGCGCCGCTGCTGCAGTTCGCGCCGATCGGCGGCAGCGGCAACGTGTCGGTGTTCGACGCGCAGGCCGGCACCGGTGGCTGGGTGGGCGGCCTCGACGGCCTGCTCGATCCGGCCCTGGGCCTGCCGGCGCCGGCCGTGAGCACGGTGCTGTTCACGCTGGACCACCTGACGCAGATGCTGAGCGGCCAGTTCGAGTTCAGCACCACCGACCTGGCGTCCACGCTGGTGGGCCTGGTGAGCGGCACGGTCAGCGATGCGGCCATCCTCACGCAGGGCGGCCAGTTCAGCCTCGACTACACGATCACTGGCGGCAGCGGCCTGTTGGCCGACGTGCGCGGCTACGGCCTGGCCTTCGTCGACTTCGACCCCGCCGCCGGCGGCAGCGACAACTACCGCGAGTCGGGCCTGCTGGTCTACAGCGTGCCCGAGCCGGCCAGCCTGCTGCTGACCGGTCTGGCGCTGTGCGCCATGCTGGGGCTGCGCAGCCGGGGCCAACCGATCAGGGGCTGAGCGTTTTTCGGCCGTGGCCGGCGCTCAGCTTCGCATTTCGGGCACACCCTGTCAGGTGAGCGGGCCCGCCCGCGCTGCGGCCGGGCCGCCGGCGTGCTCGTACAGCACATCGGGGCAATGCTCCTCGTTGTCCTGCCCGTCACTGAAGGCGATGGCCACGAAGCCATGCCGCTCGTACCAGCGCCGCGCACCGGTGTTGGCCTGAAAGCAGTACAGCCGGATCGGTGGCGCCAGACTGGCCAGCGCGTGCTGCAGCAGGCGGGTGCCGATGCCACGCCCGACCCAGGCCGGATCGACCGCCATCTGCGTGATCCAGTGCGCCGGCGCCGCGGCCTCGGTGGCCATCATCGCCAGCACCGTGGCGGGTGGGGCGCCCGCGCTGCCGGCCGGTGCCGCAACCGGCCCGTGGCCCTGGCCGTGGCCTTGCACGCCGCCCTGGCCACAGCCCTGGCCGGGCCCCGCCAGCTCGGCCAGCACCACCCCGCCCGCCGGCACCAGCACCCGGGCCACCCAGTGCCGAAGATCGAGCTCGGCATGGGCCAGCGGCGCATAGGGCATGAACGCGCGGCGCGTGTCGATCAGCAGCTCGGCCACGCGGCCGGCATCGGCGGCGCCGGCCGGGCGCAGGCGCAGCATCACGCGGGCCGGGCGGCCTGGGCCGCGTCAGCTACCAGCAGATCGACCAGATCGCGCGCAAACATCGGCAGCGCCTCGAGGTTGCGCACGCACACATGCATGGCGCGCACGGCCCAGGCGTCGCTGAGCGGCACGATGCGGATGGCCATGGCCTGCGCATGCCGGCGCGCCGCCGATTCGGGCAGGATGCCCACGCCCACGGCGGCCTCGACCATGCGGCAGGCGGCCTCGAAGTTGCCCACCTGGATGCGCAGGCGCAGGTGGCGGTGCAGGCCGTCGCAGACCTGGCGCAGGAAGGCATGGATGGCGCTGCTCTCGTGCAGGCCGATGTGGTCGAGGTCGAGCGTCTGCTCGAAGGGCACGCCGTCGGCCTGCGCCGCCTCGGCCAGCGCATGGCCGGCCGGCACCACCAGCACCAGGCGGTCCTGGCGGTAGGCGATGGTCTGCAGGTTCTCGGTGCGCACATGGCCGGCCACGATGCCGATGTCGGTCTGGCCCTCGCTGACCGCGCGCACGATGTCGTGGCTGAGGCGCTCGCGCAGGTCGATGTTCACATCCGGGTGGGTGCGCAGGTAGCTGCGCAGCACCGGCGGCAGAAACTCGCCCAGCGCCGTGGTGTTGGCAAACACCCGCAGATGGCCCTTGATGCCCTTGGCGTACTCCTGCATGTCGCCACGCAGGTGCTCGATCTGGCCCAGCACCTGCCGCGCATGGTGCACGAAGGCCTGGCCCGGTGGCGTGAGCGTGACGCCCTGGCTGGTGCGGTAGAGCAGCTTGGCGCCGATGCTCTCCTCGAGGTTCTTGATGCGCGTGCTGGCCGCGGGCAGCGACATGTGGCTGCTTTCGGCGCCGCGGGTGAGGCTGTTGGATTCGGCCACGCGAACCATCAGGCGGAGGTCGACCAGATCAAAATGCATGGCGGCGATTCTGCGGCATGCCGCTGCCAGCGCTCGGCATCCGGCGCGAACGCCGCACGCCGGCCGGCGCCAGCCCGGCGGGCCCCAACCGGCTTTTTGCCGGCCACTCAACCAGCCACTCAACCAGCCGCGTGCAGGCCCGGCGGCGCGGTGGTGGTGCTGGCCCCGCCGGCGGCTGCCTGGCGCAGCGGCAGCAGCACGCGCAGCAGCTCGGCCTCGCCCACCGGCTTGGCCACGAAGCCGTTCATGCCGGCGGCCACCACCTGCCGGCGCTCGTGCTCGAGCACCGCCGCCGACAGCGCGATCACCGGCAGCGCCGCGGTGCGGGCATCGGCACGCAGCAGGCGCGTGGCGGCCAGGCCGTCGATGCCCGGCATGTGCAGGTCCATCAGCACGGCGTGCAGCGTGGTGGCGTGCTCGCGGGCCAGGTTCACCGCGGCCTCGCCGTTGTCGGCGGCCAGCACCTGGGCGCCCAGTCGTTCGAGCAGGGCGCTGACGATCAGCATGTTGACCGGGTTGTCCTCGGCCACCAGGATGCGCTGGCCGGCCAGCAGCTGGCTGGCCGCGTCGCTGCGCAGCAGGTCGTCGTCGCTGCCGAAGGCCGGCGGCAACGGCAGTTCGGCCCAGAAGCTGCTGCCCTGCGTGCCATGGCCGTGCACGCCCACCTCGCCGCCCATGCGCGTGGCCAGCTGCCGGCAGATCGACAGGCCCAGGCCGGTGCCGCCGAAGCGCCGCGTGGTCGAGCTGTCGGCCTGCGCAAAGGGCTTGAACAGGCGCTCGCGCAGCGCGGCCGAGACGCCGGGCCCGCTGTCGCGCACGACAAAGCGCACCCGGTCGGGCACCAGGGCCGAAACCTCCAGCGCGATGCTGCCGCGCGGGGTGAACTTGAGCGCGTTCGACAGGTAGTTCGACAGGATCTGCCGCACCCGCACCGGGTCGCCGCGCACCAGCTGCGGCACGCCGGTGCCAATGCGGCAGTGCATCTGCAGCCCGCGCTCGCGGCCCAGCGCGGCAAAGCTGCGGAAGGTGCTGGTCACCAGGCCGTGCAGGCCGAACTCGATGTTCTCGAGCTCGAGGTGGCCGGCCTCGATCTTCGACAGGTCGAGCACGTCGCTGACGATGCCGGTGAGCTGCTCGGCCGCATCCACCATGTGGCTCAGGTACTCGCGGCGCCGCGCCTCGTCGAGGCCGGGCGTCTGCAGCAGGCGCGCCAGGCCCAGCACACCGTTCAGCGGCGTGCGGATCTCGTGGCTCATGGTGGCCAGGAAGGCGCTCTTGGCCTGGCTGGCGGCGTCGGCCTGCAGCTTGGCTTCGGCCAGCTCGCGCGCCACGCGCTGGCGCTCGGTGATGTCTTCGGCCACCCAGATGCTGCCGCCTTCGCGCGGGCGTGCCGCATCCACCGGGCGGGCGCGCAGATGCACGGTGATGCTGCGGCCATCGCGCAGGCGCAGCTCGCGCTCGATGTCGAGCTGGCCGTCGCGCGCCTGCAGCGAGTCGCTGTAGTCGGCAAAGCTGGCGTGGCGCTGGGCGTCGGCAAACATCAGCGCGGTGCTCTGGCCCAGCAGTGCGGCCGGGTCGAGCGCAAAGATCTCGCCCCACTTCGGGTTGACGCGCTCGAAGCGGCGCTCGCGCACCAGCGCGATGCCCACGCTGGCGTTGTCGAGGATGGCGTCGCCCTCGCGGCGCGCGCGGTCGATCTCGGTGACGTCGCGCGCATGGATCACCGCCACCCGGTCGCCATGCCAGTCGAAGGCGGCGGCGGTCAGCAGCATGTCGCGCGGCTGGCCGTCCACGGTGTAGGCCACTGAGCGCAGGTCGCGCACGATGCCGGTGGCCTTGAGGGCCTCGCGCAGGCGCAGCGGCTCGGCGGGGTCGCGCCAGATGCCCAGCGTGAGCCCGGTGCGGCCCTGCACCGCGGCATCGTCCAGGCCGGTGAAGGCCACGAAGCCGGCATTGGCCAGCAGGATGGCGCCGTCGTTCAGCCGCGCCACCACGATCGGGTCGGGGCTCATGTGCACCAGGCGGTCGAGCATGGCCTGGCTGCGCTGCTGCTCGCGCTGCAGTGCGCGCTCGCGGCTGATGTCGCGGCCCACGCCGCGCCAGCCGATCAGCTCGCCGCGGGCGTCGAAGCGCGGCTCGCCGGTGTGGCTGGTGCTCAGCAGGTGGCCATCGGTGCAGCGGTAGTTCAAGACCCGGTCGCGGAACGGCCGGCGCGCGCGCAAGTCTTCGCGCTGCAGGCGGGCATCGGCATCGTCGATCAGCTGCGGCCCGCCGGGCTGGCCCCAGCGCATGAACTCGGCCACGCTGCGGCCGGTGCGCGACTCGAACGATGGCGACAGGTAGGTCGGGCGGCCGCGGGCATCGGTCTCCCAGGTCCAGTCGCTGCCGATGCGCAGCAGATCGGCCAGGCGTTCGCGCTCCACCGCGATCTGCTGCACCGCGCCGCCCAGCACGCGGTGCAGGGCCAGCGCGGCCAGCCAGCCACCCAGCGCCAGCAGCAGATGGGCCAGCAGGCGGTTGGCCTGGGCCAGGGCGTCGTGCAGGCCGGCACCGGGCAGCCGGCCCTGGCGCTCAGCCCAGTCGAGCGCCACCACCACCAGCACATAGGCCAGCGCCAGCCAGCTGGCCGCACGCATGCCGGCCGCCGCACCGGCCACCGCCAGCAGCAGCGCGGCCCCCGACAGCGTGACCATGTGCACCCCAAGGCCCGAGAACCAGGCATGCTGGGCCAGCGCCAGCAAGGCCCCGCCCAGCACCGCCAGGCTGCTGCTGCGTGGCCGGCCGCGCAGCAGCAGCAGCCAGCCGCCGGCGGCCGCCAGCGCCATGATCAGGCCCATGCGCAGCAGGGTGTCCGAGCGCCCGCCCCCGGCGTTGCCGCCCCAGGCCCACTGCAACAGCCCCAGCAGCAGCAAGGCGCCGGCCATCACGCCGACAAACATCACCAGCACGCGTGGCAGCAGCTGGACGGCGGGCACCGGCGCGGGCGCGGCGCCCGGCACCTGCGGTATCGAAGACGGATCGTGGCGAGGCAACACCGGTAAAACCTGTCGGGGGCATCCCAGGTCGCCGAGCGTACCCGTACCGGCTGACGCGCGGGCCGCGCCGGGCGGCCCACAAAGTCACGAACTGCCTAAACCCCGCTCAGATCCCCAACCCGAGGCTGCGGCCCAGGCCATGCGCGGCGCCAAAGGCCAGGTCACCCAGCCACAGCAGCATGGCAATGGCACCGGCGCCGCTGACGGCCGACAGCAGCAGTGCCAGCCCGTCGCGTGCCATCCAGCCCAAGGCCAGCAGCACCAGGCTCAGGCCGGGCAGCACATTGCCCAGCGGCAGCGGCAAAAAGATGATGAAGGCCATCAGCACGATCCACAGCGCCCACAGCAGCGCCGTGCGCGGGTGCGACAGCAAAGACAGGCGGGCGCAGAACCACCGCCCCTGCAGCCAGCGCACGCCGTCCAGCGCACGCAGCACGCGGCGCGACCACACCGGCCCCAGGCGAAAACCGCCCAGCCGCGGCGGCAGCGGCCGCGGCGGTGCACCGCGCGCCCAGTTCAGTGCCAGCAGCGCGATGGCCCAGCTGAGCACCGTGCCCACACCGCCCACCGGCACCACGCACAGCAGGGCCAGCACCAGCAGCAGCATGGGTGTGCTGGCCGGGCCCTGCAGGCGCAGCAAATCGTCCAGCGTGGGATCGTGCGGCGCGTCGGGCGGCTCGCAGGACTCTGGCGGTGGGCTCGAGGCGGTGGGTGGGTGCATGGCTGGACAGTGTGACCGTCGCGGATGACAGCCCGCCCGCTGCGCGCCGGCCGGTGGCACGAGCCGGTGACGGGCGGGCGCCTCGGGCGGCGGGAAAGCCTCGATTGAACCTGTTGATTCGTGTGCGAGGCTTCGGTGGATTCGAAGTGTGCCTGCGGCGCGACCTGCTTGTGGCCGTGCTGCCGCGGCCCGCTGCGGCGGCGTCAGCCCAGCCGCGCGGCGGCGATCACCTGCTGCACCAGCGGGTGGTGCTGCCCGCGCCGGGTGCGGATGGCATGCACCTCCTCCAGCACCTCGGGGCTGTCGCCCAGCCATTTCAGGCCGCGGGTGATGGCCACATCCTCGGCACCCGCGGCACTGACCGGAAACACGCCGAGCCCGCGCGCGGCAAACAGCGCCAGCAGCGCGCTGTCTTCAAACTCACCCACCACCTGCGGTGCCAGGCCGTGGCTGTCAAACCATTGCTCCAGGCGCGGTCGCAGCGGCGAATGCGCCGTGGGCAGCAGCACCGGCAGCTCGTTCAGGCACAGCGGAAAGCGGCTCACCTCGGCCGCCTTCACCAGGTGGGCCGGGCCATGCCACTGCACCGGCGAGGCCTGCAGCCGCTCGCTGGCCAGGCGCAGGTTGGGATTGGGCGGCGCGGCCTGGCCGGCCAGCACCAGATCGAGGTGGTGGCGCGCCAGCTCGCCCAGCAGCTGCTCCTGCTCGCCCTCGTGGCATACCAGGCGCAGCCGCGGCGCGGCCAGCACCGGCGCCAGCAGCGCATGCGCGGCCAGCTTGGAGATGCCGTCCACCAGGCCCACGGCCAGGCGCTGCACCGGCGCGGTGGCGGCACTGCGCACATCGTCGGCAATGCGCTGGCCGATCTGGAAGATCTCGTCGGCGCGGGCAAAGGCCGCCTGGCCGGCCTCGGTGAGCGCCACGCCGCGGCCGGCCGGCTTGAGCAGCTGGTGGCCGAGCGACTTCTCGAGCTCGCGCACCTGGGCGCTGATGGTCTGCACGGCCATGTCCAGGCGCTCGGCCGCGCGGGTGAAGCCACCCTCCTTGGTGACCAGCCAGAAGTAGTAGAGATGGCGGTAGTTGAGGTTCATGGCATCGGCGCATCGGGCTGGTCGGGCCTGTCGGGGCGTTCCGGAGGAGGCAATGGCAGCTGATTCTGACTTCGTATTTTACGAAACGTTAGACAGTATTGATCGAAACAACAGAAGCGTCACGGCCACCAGAATCGCGGCTTCTGAAAGGGGATTGCCGTGGACACGATTGCGCCGACCTGGCTCTGGATATTTTTTGTCGTCACCGTGCTGGTGGCGCTGTTCATCGACTTCGTGGTGCTGCGCAAGCAGGGCGCCCACGAGGTCTCGGTGCCCGAGGCGGTGCGCTGGTCGATCGTGTGGGTGGCCGCCAGCCTGGCCTTCAACGGCCTGTTCTGGTGGGCGGTGGCGCAAGACCACGGCCAGGCCGTGGCCAACACCAAGGCGCTGGAGTTTCTGACCGGCTACCTGATCGAGAAGAGCCTGGCGGTCGACAACATCTTCGTGTTCCTGATGATCTTCACCTACTTCGCGGTGCCGCCGGCCTACCAGAAGCGGGTGCTGATGATCGGCATCGTTGGTGCCATCGTGCTGCGCACCGGCATGATCCTGGTGGGCTCGTGGCTGATCACGCAGTTCCACTGGGTGCTCTACATCTTTGGCGCGTTCCTGCTGATCACCGGCATCAAGATGTGGTGGGCGGCCGGCAAGGAGCCCAGCCTTGACGACAACCCGGCGCTCAAGCTGCTCAAGCGCGTGATCCCGGTGAGCAACAGCTTCAACGGCGAGCGCTTCTTCACGCTGGACAATGGCAAGCGCATCGCCACGCCGCTGCTGCTGGTGGTGGCGCTGGTGGGCATCACCGACGTGATCTTCGCGGTCGATTCGATCCCGGCGATCTTCGCGATCACCACCGATCCGTTCATCGTGCTCACCTCGAACATCTTCGCCATCCTGGGCCTGCGCGCGATGTACTTCCTGCTGCAGGCGGTGGCCGCCAAGTTCCACCTGCTGAGCTATGGCCTGGCGCTGATCCTGGGCTTCATCGGCACCAAGATGATGTTGATCGACCTGGTGAAGATCCCGGTGCTGGCTTCGCTGGGCGTGGTGGTGGGCATCCTGGCCGCGACCATGTGGCTGTCGGTGCGCACCGCACCCAAGCTGCCCGAGCTGGAAGCCGGCGCCTCGCGCCACTGAGGTCTGGCCGCGGTGCCGGCCTCGGCAAGGGCCGTGGCGCCAGCAGAAAGGGCCGGCATTGCCGGCCCTTTGTCATGCCGGGCCGCCCGGCCAGTCTGGATCAGGCCGTGAGCGGTGCCGGCAGCACGGTGCCGCTGCACGCGCCAAAGCCGACGCGCGGGCCGCCGGCCTGCTGCGCAAAGGCGCGCAGGGTCAGCGTGTCGCCATCGGCCAGGAAGCTGCGCGTCTCGCCACCGGGCAGCGCCAGCGGCTGCTTGCCGCCCATCGACAGCTCCAGCAGCGAGCCCCCCTGGCCGGCTTCGGGCCCGCTTTGCGTGCCGGTGCCCAGCAGGTCACCGGTGGCCAGGTTGCAGCCATTGCTGGCATGGTGGGTGAGCAGCTGCGCCAGGGTCCAGTAGGCATCGCGGAAGTTGCTGCTGGAGAGCCTGGTCGCGGCCTCGCCGCGCTGGCGCATCGCGGCGGTCTGCAGCCACACCTCGAGCGTGATGTCGATGGCGCCGGCCGCGCGGTTGGCCGCGCTGTCCAGGTAGGGCAGGGGCTGCGGATCACCCGCCGGCCGCGTGAAGGGCACGCGGTAGGGCGCCAGGGCCTCCATCGTCACCAGCCAGGGCGAGAGGGTGCTGCCGAAGTTCTTGGCCAGGAAGGGGCCCAGCGGCTGGTACTCCCAGGCCTGCAGGTCGCGTGCGCTCCAGTCGTTGAGCAGCACCAGGCCGGCCAGGCGGTCTTCGGCCGCGGTGATGGGCACCGGCTCGCCCAGCGCATTGCCCTGGGCCACGATGGCGCCCAGCTCCAGCTCGTAGTCCAGCCGCTGGCAGGGGCCGAACGCCGGGGCTTCGTCGGCCGGGCTGGTGGGCGCCCGGGTCTGGCCCAGCGGGCGGCGCAGCGGCGTGCCCGAGACCACGATCGACGAGGCGCGGCCGTGGTAGCCGATGGGCACCCACTTGTAGTTGGGCAGCAGCGGGTTGTCGGGCCGGAACAGCTTGCCCACCGTGGTGGCGTGGTGGATGCCGGTGTAGAAATCGGTGTAGTCGCGGATGGTGCAGGGCAGGGCCATCTCGGCCGCGGCCTGCGCCACCAGGCAGCCGGCCAGCGCGGCCTGCTGTGGCGAGCCGGTGGCCAGGGCATCGCTGATGGCCAGGCGCAGGGCCACCCGGGTGGCCTTGGGCGCGGCGATCACGGCCGCCAGATCGCCCTGGGCCAGCGCATCGAGCTGCGGCGCCAGCGCGGCCGGCCAGCCGGCCACCGGGCGGGCGGCGGCCAGGTCGAGGATCTGGTCGCCGATGGCCACGCCGATGCGCCAGGGCTCGGTGCTGCCGGCGCGGCGAAAGCGGCCCCAGGGCAGGTTCTGCAGGCTGAAGTCGCAGCCGGCCGCCTGGGCCGAGGCCACCCAGCTGGTGCGTTGGGCGTTGTGGCTCTTGTCCAGGCTCATGCGCCGGCTCCTTCGGTGCCGGCCACGCCGGCGCGGGCGGCGGCCAGCGCCTGCTTCAGCACGCGCAGATCGCCGATGTGGTTGGCCAGCAGCAGGATCAGCCGGGCGTTGACCAGGCGGCTGGCCTCGTCGCCGAGGTCGCGGTGGGTGTCGATCAGCATCTCGTAGAAGTCGTCGCCGGGGCTGAAGGCATGCAGCGGGGTCTGGCCGGGCACGCCGAAGTGGGCTTGGGTGTTGAGTTGAGCCATGTGCGGGGGGGCTTTCAGGCGTTGCAGGTGGCGCGTTGCACGGCGGCGCGCACGGCGGCGGCGTCCAGGCCGCGCCAGCGCGCAGCCACATGCTGATCGGGGCGCAGCAGGTAGGCGGTGCCGGGCCGGGCATCGCAGCGGTGGCGGGCGATGCCGCCGGCATCGAGCACCTGGCGGGTGCCGGCCGGCAGGCCGGCGGGCAGCGCGCCGGCCTGCCCGGTGACCAGCAGCGTGTGCACCGGAACCGGCGCATCGGCCAGGCGGGCGATGTGCTCGCACTGCATGGCCGTCAGCGCCTGGGCGCTTGGCGTGAACAGCATCAGCACGAAGCGCTGGCCGCAGTGGCGCAGCAGCCAGCCGGCCTGCACCGGCGCATCGGCCAGCGGCGCGCCGGGGCGCATCAGGCCGTCGAAGGGCTCTGAATCGGGCGTGTTGAGCGCCGAGTCGAGCAGGTGCGCCGGCACGCTGAGCCGCCCCGAGTTGACCAGCGCGCGGGCGAAGGCATGCTCGCGCGCCAGCGTCAGCACGGCATTGCGGAAGTCGCGGCTGACCTGGCTCTTGGGCGTGATGAAGTCGGTGGCGCGTGTCGAGTTCAACAGGTTCTCGTCGGCCGCCAGCACGCGTTCGGCGCTGTAGTTGTCCAGCAGTGCCTCGGGCGCCAGGCCGCGCAGCACCAGGTCGAGCTTCCAGGCCAGGTTGTCGGCATCCTGCAGGCCCGAGTTGGCACCACGTGCGCCGAAGGGCGAGACCTGGTGCGCCGCGTCGCCGGCAAACAGCACGCGGCCATGGCGAAAGCGGCCCATGCGCCGGCACTGGAAGGTGTAGACGCTGACCCACTCGAGCTCGAACGCCGCGTCGGGGCCCAGCATGGCGCGGATGCGCGGGATCACCCGCTCGGGCTGCTTCTCGGCCTCGGGGTCGGCATCCCAGCCGAGCTGGAAGTCGATGCGCCAGACGTCGTCGGCCTCGCGGTGCAGCAGCACGCTCTGGTTGCGGTGAAAGGGCGGGTCGAACCAGAACCAGCGCTCCTGTCCAGGCCGCGCCCGGCCGCGCACGGTTTCGTCCGGCGCCGTGCCGGGCTGGCCGCTGTCAGCCGCGCCGCCGCCCGGTCCGGGTGGCTGCGACTTCATCACCACATCGGCGATCAGGAAGCGGTCTTGAAAGACCTTGCCCTCGATGTCCAGGCCCAGCATGCGGCGCACCGGGCTGCGTGCGCCATCGGCCACGATCAGCCAGTCGGCATCGAGCGCGAAGCTGCCGTCGGCGGTGGCCACCGTCAGGCGCACGCCGTCGCCCGCGCCCGCGCCGGGCGCCACGGCCGTGACCTTGTGCTTCCAGCGCAGGGTCAGCCCGGGCAGCTGCTGCGCGCGCTCGACCAGGTACTGCTCGAGGTAGTACTGCTGCAGGTTGACCATGCCGGGGCGCTCGTGGTCGGCCTCGGGCAGCAGGTTGAAGCGGAAGACCTCGTCGTCGCCGAAGAAGGTGCGGCCCACGTTCCAGGTGACGCCCTTGGCCACCACGGCGTCGCCCACGCCCAGGCGGTCAAGGTACTCGAGCGTGCGCTTGGCGTAGCACAGGCCGCGCGAGCCCACGCTGACCGTGTCGTCGTCGTCCAGCAGGATCACCGGCTGGCCCTGCTGGGCCAGGTCGATGGCGGCCGCCAGGCCCACCGGGCCGGCGCCCACCACCACCACGGGGTGGCGCGGCACGCGGCCGGGGGCCTCCAGCTCGGGCGCGCGCGGGCTGGTGTAGCGGGGGTAGGTGTAGGTGCTCAGCATGGCCAGGGTGCCGGCGTCAGGCCGTGCCTTGGCCGAGTTCGTGGTTGTGCATCCAGGCGGCGTGCTTGGGCGCGCGCTTGGTCTGGGCCCATTCGTTGAGCATGTCCCACTTCACCGCGTCGAGCTTGCGGTCCATCTCGGCCGTGTTGGTGTCGCAGGCCAGCTCGAGCCGGTGGCCATTGGGGTCGAAGAAGTAGATCGACTTGAAGATGGTGTGGTCGGTGGGGCCGATCACGTCGACGCCCTTGGCCTGCAGGCTGGCCTTGGTGGCCTCGAGCTCGGCCACCGAATCGACCTTGAAGGCGATGTGCTGCACCCAGTTGGGCGTGGCCTCGTCACGGCCCATGGCCGGCGAGTTGGGCAGCTCGAAGAAGGCCAGGATGTTGCCGCCACCCGCATCGATGAACACATGCATGTACGGGTCGGGCGCCTGGGTGCTGGGCACCTGGTCTTCGGCGATGGCCAGCACGAAGTCCATGCCCAGGTGCTCTTGGTACCACTGCACCGTCTGCTTGGCGTCCTTGCAGCGGTAGGCGACGTGGTGGATGCGTTGGATGGCCATGTCCTTGTCTCCTCGGGTGGGGTGTCAGACGCCTTCGAGGCTCTTCCACATCTCGACATCGCGCTCGGCGGTCCAGATGCGGGGATCGGGGTACTGCGTCACCTCGTCGTAGCAGCGGGTCACGTCGAAGGGCATGCAGTGGTCGAAGATGACCCAGCCCTTGTACTTGGGCGCCATGGCCGCGTAGGTGCGCCGATAGACGGTGTTGAGGTCTTCACCGGCGGCCACGCCGGCCTGGACATTGGCGTACACGTCGGCGATGAAGCCGCGCGTGCCGGCCAGGCCGGCCTGCACCTGCTCGGGCGTGGTGAGTGCGGCGCCACGGCCGGGCACCAGCTGCTCGGGCGCGAGCGCGGCGATGTTGTCCAGCGTGCGCGGCCAGTCCTTGAAAAAGGCATCGCCGGCATAGGGCGTGGCGTCGAACTCGACCAGGTCGCCCGAGAACAGGATCTTCTGCTGCGGCAGCCAGGCCACCGTGTCACCCTTGGTGTGGCCGCGGCCCAGCTGCAGCAGCTGCACCTCCAGGCCACCCAGCCACAGCGTCATCTTGCCGCTGAAGGTGAGGGTCGGCCAGGTCAGGCCCGGCGGCACGCTCTCGACATTGCGAAACAGGCGCGGAAAGCGGCCGATCTCGCTGGCCTTGTCCTGCTCGCCGCGCTCGACGATCAGGTCGCGCGTGTCCTGGCTGGCAATGATGTGCTCGGCGCCATAGGCCGACGCGCCCAGCACGCGCACCGCGTGGTAGTGGGTCATCAGCACGTAGCGGATCGGTTTGTCGGTGACCTCGCGGATGCGGCGGATCACGTCCTGCGCCATCACCGGCGTGGCCTGGGTGTCGAGCACCATCACGCAGTCGTCGCCAATGATGATGCCGGTGTTGGGATCGCCCTCGGCGGTGTAGGCGTAGGCATTGGGCGACAGCTGGACGAAGCTGACCTTCTTCTCTTCCAGATCGGCCTGGCTGGCAAAGTTCTTGGTGCTCACGGGCGGGGTCTCCGGTGCGGTGCGGGCAGGGCGGGTGGCGTCCGCCAAGGCGGCGGCCAGGCCTGCAGTATCTCGGGGTGCGTTATCGGTTGTCAAATGAATTCGTCTAAAACGAATAACGGCGGACGCTGCGGACGACCTGGCTCGGGCGCGCCAGGCGCCTGCCGCCGCGCCGCGCCGCTGGAAGCGCTGCGCTTTTCGGGCCTTTGGCCGCCGGCCGGCGCCGCGAAGATGCCAGCCAACGAAGTACATGCCTTCCCCATGACCCGATTGCTTCTGGTTCCCGGCAGCCTGCGCGCCGGCTCGTTCAACCTGCGTTTGCTGCGTGACCTGGCCCAGCGCCTGCATGGCCGCTGCGAGATCGACTTTCTGCTGCCGCGCCAGGTGGGCCTGCCGCTGTTCGATCAGGACCTCGAGGCCGAGCCCGGCGTGATGGCCCAGGTGCGCGCACTGCACCGGCGCTTTGCCGCGGCACATGGCCTGGTGGTGGCCAGCCCGGCCTACAACGGCCAGCTCACGCCCTATCTGAAGAACCTGGTGGACTGGGTGGCGCGCCTGCCCGAGGCCGACCCGACGGCGGCCAATGCCTTTCTCGACCGGCCGGTGCTGCTGTGCAGCGCCTCGCGCGGCGGCGGTGACGACGGGCCGGCGGCCATTCCGAATGCGCGTGCGCTGTTCGGCCATGTGGGCGCCACGGTGCTGGGCGAGGCGGTGAGCCTGCCGCGCGCGGCCGAGGCCTGGACGGCCGACGGCTTTGGTTTCAGCCCGCGGGTCGAGGCCCAGCTGGATGCCGCCGTGGCCCGCGTGCTGCGCCAGGCCCAGGCCTTTGCGGCCACCGCGCCGGCTGTGCCCTGGCCGGTGGCGGCCGCGACCGGCAGCGCCGGCGGGCCGCGGGCGGCAGAGGCGGCCACCGCACTGTGGCCGCTGCCGCAGCGCCCCGCCGCCGTGCAGCAGGCCACCGCCGGCGTGGCCTGAAGCGGCGCGCAAGCGGGCCGGGCACCCGTGCAGCGGTGCACGGCAGGGCCTGACCTGCAGCGGTGCACGGCAGGCTGCAGCCCTGCAGCGGTGCACGGCACGGCCTGCCGTGGCGGCCACCACAATGCCGGCATGTCGACCCCGTCTGCCAAGCTCCAGCCCTTGTCGGGCGCGGCCTTTGCCGTGCTGCTGCTCATCGCGCTGATGATGGGCGCCAACCATGTGGCCGCGCGCCTGGCCTTCAACCACGGCGTGGACGTGAGCACCGCCGTGGCCTGCCGCAGCGGTGTCACCGCGCTGGTGGTCGGGCTGCTGGTGCTGGCGCAGCGTGTGCCGCTGCGCTTCACGCCGCGCCACCGCCTGGCCCTGCCGGCCATCGGCGCCCTGATTGCGGTGCAAAGCCTGAGCCTGTACTCGGCCGTGGCCCGGCTGCCGGTGGCGCTGGCGCTGCTGGCCTTCAACAGCTACCCCTTGTGGACGGCGCTGTGGGCCCGCCTGATCTACCGCCACCGGCCCGACCCGCGCATGCTGCGCGCCATGCCGGTGATGCTGCTGGGCCTGGCGCTGGCGCTGGATGTGCTGGGCGCCAGTTCAGGCCTGGGCGCGGCGGCGCACTGGGGCCGCATTGGCGCCGGTGTGGCCTTTGCGCTGGCGGCTGCCGCGGTGTTTGGCCTGGCCCTGGTGCTCACCCAGCATGAGGCGGCCGATGTGGACGGCCGTGTGCGCACCGCCTGCACCATGGCCCAGGTGGGCGTGCTGGCACTGGTGGGCGTGGGCTTTCAGGGTGGTTTCCACTGGCCCGCGGCAGCGGCTGGCTGGGCCGGCCTGCTGGCGCTGACCGTGCTGTACGGCACCGCCTTCACCATCATGTTCACCGTGCTGCCACGCCTGGGCGTGGTGGGCAACTCGGCGATCATGAACGTGGAGCCGGTGTTCGCGCTGCTGCTGGCCTGGGCCCTGCTGGGCCAGGCCATCGCGCCCATGCAGGTGGCCGGCGGCCTGCTGGTGGTGGCCACCGTGGTGTGGCTGGGGCTGGGGCGGCGGTAGATGGGGCACCCGGCCCCGCGCTTGCGCGGGGCCACCCGCCGAGCGGGTGCGGGCCGGCTTGGGAGCGGCCCGGCGCTCGGCCCGGTGGTGGTGCACCCGGCCCCGCGCTTACGCGGGGCCACCCGCCGGGCGGGTGCGCGGGCCGGCTTGGGGGCGGCCCGGCGCTCGGCCCGCTGGTGGAGCACCCGGCCCCGCGCTTGCGTGGGGCCACCCGCCGGGCGGGTGCGGGCCGGCTTGGGGCGGCTCGGCGTTCGGCCCGGTGGTGGGGCACCCGGCCCCGCGAGTACGCAGGGCCACCCGCCGGGCACCCGGCCCCAACAGATCAGTTCTTGATTTCGAGATCGGCTGCGGTCTTGCCGGCTTCGAGTGCGGCCTTGAACCAGTTGGGGCGCTTGCCGTGGCCGGTCCAGGTGTTGCCGGCTTCGTCGCGGTACTTGGGTGCGGCGGCGGGCTTCTTGGCGGCTGGCTTCTTGGGGCTGGCGGCGGCGGCCTTGCCGCGTGGCTTCTTGCTGGGGGCGTCGCCGAACAACTCCTGCGGCGTCAGGCCGTAATGGCTGATGGCCTCTTTGATGCGGACCACCACACCCGAGATTTCCTTGGCGCGCAGCGCCTCGGCTTCTCGTTGCAGCTTGTCGATCTGGGATTGAATCTGGGCGAGTGAGCGTGCCATGCGTTTTCCGTGAAGCCGGCTGGTGCCGGTTGGGTGCCAGGTGGCATTGCGGCTTCTATTCGGCCGGCAATTGCCAATTCACCCTCCCTGAATAGGGATGCACTGTACTCCGGAGTCGTTGCCAAGATGTATCCGGGCATCGGCGCTGGCAAACGCGTGGCAATGGCGTGGCATTGGCGCGTCATTGCGCAGGGCACAGAGCAAAGAGCGCAGTGCAAAGGGCGCAGTGCACATGCGCATTGGCCTGGTCATTGCCGCCGCCCCGAGAAGGCCATTCGCGCCCGGTGAATCACCGGGCGATTGCCGGCATTCAGCGTTTGCCGCGTCGCGGGCTGCTGGCTGGGCGGGGGCTGCCGGCGGTGCGCGGGGTGCCGGGCCCGGCGGCCGGGCGGTGCTTGCCGCCGGCCGTGCCTTCACGCGGTGGCAGGCCGGTGTGCTGGGTCAGGATGCGGCCTTGCACGGGCTTGGCCGCTTTGCCCGACTTGGGGGTGGCGCCTGTCTTGGGCGTGGCGCCTGTCTTGGCTGGCGTGGACGGTGTTGAATTGGTGCGCCGCGGGCTCTGGTAACCCGCTTCGGTGCTGGGCTGCCAGGCCGGAATGAGTTGCTGCTTGCCATTGCCGATGAGTTCGGCGCGACCCATGTCCTTCAAGGCCTCGCGCAGCAGCGGCCAGTTGGCGGGGTCGTGGTAGCGCAGAAAGGCCTTGTGCAGGCGGCGCCGGCGATCGCCCTTGACCACGTCAACCTTCTCGGCCCGCGCATCGCGGTGAATGCCCTTGAGCGTGTTCAGGCCCGAGTGGTACATGGCCGTGGCACTGGCCATCGGGCTGGGATAGAAGGCCTGCACCTGGTCGGCGCGAAAGCCGTTGCGCTTGAGCCAGAGGGCGAGGTTGAGCATGTCTTCATCGCTGGTGCCCGGGTGCGCGGCAATGAAGTACGGAATCAGGAACTGCTGCTTGCCCGCCTGCTCGCTGGCCTTCTCGAACATGGCCTTGAAGCGGTCGTAGCTGCCGATGCCGGGCTTCATCATCTTGCCCAGCGGGCCGGCCTCGGTGTGCTCGGGCGCGATCTTCAGGTAGCCGCCCACATGGTGCGTGACCAGCTCCTTCACGTACTCGGGCGAGCGCACGGCCAGGTCGTAGCGCAGGCCCGAGCCGATCAGCACCTTCTTGATGCCCGGCAGTGCGCGGGCGCGGCGGTACATGCTGACCAGCGGGCTGTGGTCGGTGTGCAGATTGCTGCAGATGTCGGGCCACACGCAGCTGGGCTTGCGGCAGGCGGCCTCGATGGCCGGCGACTTGCAGCCCAGGCGGTACATGTTGGCGGTGGGGCCGCCCAGGTCGGACACGACGCCGGTGAAGCCGTCGACCTGGTCGCGGATGGCCTCGAGCTCGCGGATCACCGAGTCTTCCGAGCGGCTCTGGATGATGCGGCCCTCGTGCTCGGTGATCGAACAAAAGCTGCAGCCGCCGAAGCAGCCGCGCATGATGTTCACCGAGAAGCGGATCATTTCCCAGGCCGGGATCTTGGTGTCGCGGTCGTGGCGGCCGTCGGGGTCGGCATAGCGCGGGTGCGGGCTGCGCGCGTAGGGCAGGTCGAACACATGGTCCATCTCCTCGGTGCTGAGGGGGATGGGCGGCGGGTTGATCCACAGCTCGCGCGTGCCGGCGCCTTCGCCGTGGCGCTGCACCAGGGCACGGGCGTTGCCGGGGTTGGTCTCCAGGTGCAGCACGCGGCTGGCATGGGCGTAGAGCACCGGATCGGCCTTGACCTTCTCGAACGACGGCAGGCGGATCACCGTGCGATCGCGCGGCGAGCTCACCGCGCGGCGGCCGTTGCGCAGCAGCGGCTGGCGGATCAGGCGGATCGGCTGGGCCACCAGCGCGGTGGTGGCGGGCTGGGCGGCGGGCTGGGCGGCGCTTGGGTCGGCGGGGGTGGCATCGGCGGCATTGCCGCCCGAGGCGCAGGCCGGCGCGCCGTCGCTGTCCTGGCCGGCCATGCCGCCCTGGTCTTGCGGCACCTCGTAGGGGTTGAGCAGCTGGTCGATGTGGCCGGGTGTGTCGACCTCGTTGGAGTACAGCTCGAACCAGCCGTGCAGCGCCGGATCGTCGGGCTTGCGCAGGAAGGCGGTGCCGCGGATGTCGGTGAGGCTGTCGACCGGCTGGCGCTGGGCCAGGCGGTGGGCGATCTCGACGATGGCGCGCTCGGCATTGCCGTACACCAGCAGGTCGGCCTTGCTGTCCACCAGGATGGAGCGGCGCACGGTGTCGCTCCAGTAGTCGTAGTGGGCAATGCGGCGCAGGCTGGCCTCGATGCCGCCGATGACCACCGGCACGTTCTTGAACGCCTCGTGGCAGCGCTGGGTGTAGACCAGGGTGGCGCGGTCGGGCCGCTGGCCGGCCACGCCGCCGGGGGTGTAGGCGTCGTCGCTGCGGATTTTTCGATCAGCCGTGTAGTGGTTGATCATCGAATCCATGTTGCCGGCGGCCACGCCGAAAAACAGCGCCGGCTCGCCCAGGGCCTTGAAGGCCTCGGCGCTGTGCCAGTCGGGCTGGGCGATGATGCCGACGCGAAAGCCCTGGGCCTCGAGCACCCGGCCGATCACCGCCATGCCGAAGCTGGGGTGGTCGACGTACGCGTCGCCGCTGACGATGACGATGTCGCAGCGGTCCCAGCCCAGCTCGTCCATCTCGGCCCGGGTGGTGGGCAGGAAGCGGGCGGTGCCAAAACGTTTGGCCCAGAACGGGCGCCAGCTGGTCAGCGGCTTGGCCGACAGGGGCGGGGACAGGGCGACGGGCGCGGAGGACGGTTTGGCAGACACGGTGGCGGCAGCTGGAGGCAACCGGCGATTGTCGCCGCTGCGGCCCGGCACGCCAACCGCAGGGTTGTGACTCAGGCCGCCTCGGGCGAGCAGGCCGACACGGCACGCGCCGCCAAATGCTCCACCAGACGCAGCGCGGCCGGTGCCAGCTGCTCGCGGCCGCGAAAACACACGGCAAAACGCCGCCGCGCCCAGGGGTCGGCCAGCGGCCGCAGCACCAGGGCGCCGGCCTCGGCCAGCGGGCGGGCCACCTGGCGCGGAATCACCGTGACGCCCAGCCCGGCCTTCACCACGCGCAGCGCGGCGTCGAAGTTCGACACCACGGCGCGGTAGTTCAGCGTGCGCCCAGCCTGTGCGGCGGCGCGCTGCAGCATGGCGTACACCGCGGTGGCCGGCGGCAGGCCCACCTGGGGGTGGTCGAGCACGTCGGCGAAGTGCAGCGCGCCGCGGCTGCCGTCGCGGGCCAGCGCATGCCCGGGCGGCAGCGCCAGCACCAGTTCGTCGGGGTGGTAGGGCAGGGTGGCCAGGCCGCCCAGGTCAGCGCGGTCCCAGCACACGCCGATGGCGGCCTGGCTATCGCGCACCCAGCGTGCCACCTCGGTGGACAGGCGCTCCTCGATCTGTACCTGGATGCCCTGGTGCTCGGCCGCGGCCATGAAGGCGGCCACATCGTCCAGCAGCGACTGCGCCACCGCCGAGGCGCTGGCCACCAGACGCACCTGGCCGCGCAGCCCGCCGGCAAAGGCGGCGGCGTCGGCGCTGATGCGGTCGATGGTGAACAGCACGGTGCGCGCATGCTCCAGCAGCGCCAGCCCCGCCGGCGTGGGCTGCACGCCGCGGCGTCCGCGCAGCAGCAGCGGCGTGCCCAGCGTGGCCTCCAGCGCACTGAGCCGCTTGCTGACGGCCGAAGGCTCGATGTGGGCCTGGGCCGCGGCCTGGCTGATGTTCTGGCAGTCGCACACCGCCACCCACAGGCGCAGGGTTTTCAGATCGAGGTCGCGCATTGGCTGGCCGGCCGGGCCGGTGTTTCAGGGTTTCCGGATTGGAACACCTGAGCGGAAAAATCACCACTTCCTGGTTGATCACGGCATGCCTAAAGTGCGCCCCATCCCAGTGCCTTGGAGTCCGAACCATGCCTCTGCCACCCCAGGTGGTGATCCGCGAAGTGGGCCTGCGCGACGGCCTGCAAAGCCTGGCCACCGTGATGCCCACCGAGCACAAGCGCGCCTGGCTGCGCGCCGCGCATGCCGCGGGGCAGCGCGAGATCGAGGTCGGCTCCTTCGTGCCCGCCGCGCGGCTGCCGCAGCTGGCCGACACGGCCGAGCTGCTGGCCTTTGCCCACACGCTGCCGGGGCTGAAGGCCTCGGTGCTGGTGCCCAATCTGCGCGGTGCCGAGGCCGCGCTGGCCGGTGGCGCGCACCTGATGATCCTGCCGCTGTCGGCCAGCCACGCGCACAGCCTGGCCAACCTGCGCAAGACGCCCGACGAGGTGGTGGCCGAGCTGGCGCGCCTGCGCGCCGCCCGCGACAGCGCCGCCACGCCCGAGGGCCGCCGCACCCTGATCGAGGGCGGCGTAGGCACGGCCTTTGGCTGCACGCTGCAGGGCGAGGTGCGGCCGGCCGAGGTGTTGCGCCTGCTGCAGGCCCTGCTGGACGCCGGCGCCGACCGGGTGAGCCTGGCCGACACGGTGGGGCTTGCCGATCCGGCCAGCGTGGCGCGCCTGTTCGAGCAGGCGCTCACGCTGGCCGGCGAGCGTTTCCACTGCGGCCACTTCCACGACACCCGCGGCCTGGCGCTGGCCAATGTGCAGGCCGCGCTGGGCCTGGGCGTGGCGCGGTTTGATGCCAGCCTGGCCGGCATCGGCGGCTGCCCGCATGCGCCGGGCGCCAGCGGCAATGCCGCCACCGAAGACCTGGCCTTCATGCTCGAGGCCATGGGCTGCGACACCGGCCTCGACCTCGAGGCCCTGCTGGCCCTGCGCGCCCGGGTGGCCGGCTGGCTGCCCGGCGAGCCGGTGCATGGCACGCTGTGGCGGGCCGGGCTGCCGACGGGTTTCACGGCGCGGGTGCAGGCGCGGCGGGCGGCCACCAAGGCGCTTGCGGCGACGGCGGCGGCCGAGGAGGCTGCGGCCGCCGCGCCGCATGCTCAAACGCCGCCACGGCCGGCCGCCTCAGGCACGATGAGCAGCGCAGCCGGCGCCTGCCGCCACCTGCCGCTGGCCGGCGTGCGGGTGGTCGAGTTCACGCACATGGTGATGGGCCCCACCTGCGGCATGATCCTGGCCGACCTGGGGGCCGAGGTCATCAAGGTCGAGCCGCCCGGCGGCGACAAGACGCGCCAGCTGCCCGGCCTGGGCATCGGCTTCTTTCGCAGCTTCAACCGCAACAAGCTCAGCGTGGTGCTCGACCTGCACACGCCCGCCGGCCTGGCCGATGCGCGGGCGCTTGTCGCCAGTGCCGACGTGATGCTCGAGAACTTCCGCCCCGGCCTGATGGCCGGCCTGGGGCTCGACCACGCCAGCCTGGCGGCCAGCCATCCGCGGCTGATCAGCGTCTCGCACAAGGGCTTTCTGCCCGGCCCCTACGAGCGCCGCACCGCGCTCGACGAGGTGGTGCAGATGATGGGCGGCCTGAGCTACATGACCGGGCCCGAGGGCCGGCCGCTGCGCGCCGGCACCAGCGTCAACGACATCATGGGCGGCATGTTCGGCGCCATCGGCGTGCTGGCGGCGCTGCGCGAGCGCGAACGCAGCGGCCGCGGGCAGGAGATCCAGAGCGCGCTGTTCGAGAACTGCGTGTTCCTCAGCGCCCAGCACATGCAGCAGTTCCTGATGACCGGCGAGCCGCCGCCGCCGATGCCCAGCCGGGTGTCGGCCTGGAGCGTGTACGACGTGTTCACGCTGGCCGGTGGCGAGCAGCTGTTCGTGGCGGCCACCAGCGACCGCCAGTTCCTCACGCTGTGCGAGCTGCTGGCGCGGCCCGACCTGGCACACGACCCGGCCCTGGCCACCAATGCCCAGCGCGTGGCCGTGCGGCCCGAGCTGCTGCGCCGCCTGGGCGACAGCTTTGCCACCTGGGGCAAGGCCGAGCTGGCGGCGCGGCTCGAGGCCGCCGGCCTGCCCCATGCGCCGATCACCCGCCCCGACGAGCTGGTGCACGACCCCCACCTGCTGGCCAGCGGCGGCCTGGTGCCGATGGCCACCGACGATGGCCACAGCACCCAGGTGGTGCTGCTGCCGCTGCTGCTGGACGGCCACCGCCCCGGCGTGCGCCTGCCGCTGGCCCGCGCCGGCGAGCACACCGCGGCGGTGCTGGGCGCGCTGCGCGCCACGCCGCCGGCCTGATACCCGCCCCACCACAACAACCGGAGACACACCATGACCGCTCTTTTGCACCGCCGCCAGCTGCTGGGCGCCGCCGCTGGCCTGGCCGCGCCGTGGGCCTGCCGCACGGCGCATGCGCAGGCCGCCACGCCGCTGCGCGTGATCCTGCCGGTGGGCCCGGGCTCGGGGGTCGACCTGATCCTGCGGGCCGCGCAGGCCGCGCTGTCCAAGGCCCTGGGCGGGCAGCCGGTGGTGCTGGAGAACCTGCCCGGTGCCGGCGGCATCACCGGCACCCAGGCCGTGGTCAAGGCGGCCGCCGATGGCAGCACCATCGGCGTGGTGTCGAACAACCACGCGGTCAATCCCAGCGTGTTCAAGAAGCTGCCCTACGACAGCCAGGCCGACCTCACGCCGATCAGCGTGGTGGGCAGCTCGCCGTTCCTGCTGGTGGTCAACCCGGCCAAGGTGCCGGCCAGAACCGCCCGCGAGCTGCAGGCCTACCTGAAGGCGCGGCCCGATGTCTGCAACTACGGCAGCTCGGGCAACGGCACCATCATCCACCTGGCCGGCGAGATGGTGGTGGACGCCATGGGCGTGAGCGTCAAGCACATCCCGTACAAGGGCATGGGGCCGATGCTGGCCGACCTGATCGGCGGCCAGATCGAGCTGGGCGTGGCCGCCGTGCCGGCGGTGCAGGGCCACCTCAAGAGCGGTGCACTGCGCGCCATCGGCGTGATGGGCCAGCAGCGCGTGGCCTCGCTGCCCGAGCTGCCCACGCTGGCCGAGCAGGGCTTTGCCGAGGTCGACGTGGCCGGCTGGTTTGCCGTGATCGGCCCCAAGGGCCTGCCGCCCGCGCAGGTGCGGCGCCTGCTGGACGCCGTGACCGCCGCCTTTGCCGATGCCGAGGTGCGTGCCGCCATGGCGCGCCAGGACAACCACATCGCCCCCAGCACGCCCGAGGCCGCGGCGCAGTTCTTCAAGACCGAGCAGGAGCGCTACGCCCGCCTGGTGAAGAAGGCCGACCTGAAGCTCGATTGAGGCCGGTGGCGGCGGCAACAAGCCGGCCGCTCGCCTGTCGCACCAGGGACTGCCGGCGCACCGCCGCTGGCCTAGTGTCGGCCTCCAGCGGCGCCGCAGCCGCAGGAGACAACCGGCATGGATTTCAACCTGCCCACCGACCTGGTGGCCTATCTGGCGCGGCTCGATGCCTTCATCGAGGCCGAGATCCGACCGCTTCAGGCGCAGCACGACAACGAGCGCTTCTTCGACCACCGCCGCGAATGGGCGCGCACCGATTTCGAGGGTGGCGGCCTGCCACGGCCCGAGTGGGAGGCCCTGCTGCTGCAGGCCCGGCAGCGCGCCGACCAGGCCGGCTTCTACCGCTTCAGCCTGCCCGAGGCCTACGGCGGCGCGGGCGGCGGCAACCTGTGGATGGCGGTGATCCGCGAGCACCTGGCCGCCAAGGGCCTGGGCCTGTTCAACGACCTGCAGAACGAGCACTCGGTGGTCGGCAACTTTCCGGTCATCGTGATGCTGCGCGACTTCGGCAGCCCGGCGCAACAGCAGCAGTTCATCCACGGCTGCCTGGACGGCCGCTACCGCATCGCCTTCGGCCTGACCGAGCCCGGCCATGGCTCGGACGCCACCCACATGGACACCCGTGCGGTGCGCGAGCAGCGTCACGGCCGGCCCGGCTGGCGCATCGACGGCGAGAAGATGTGGACCACCGGCATGCACACCGCCACCCATTGCACGCTGTTTGCGCGCAGCAGCGGCGCGGCCGGCGATGCGCGCGGCATCACCGCCTTTCTGGTGCCGGCCGACGCACCGGGCGTGAAGATCGAGGAGTACCTCTGGACCTTCAACATGCCCACCGACCACCCGCGCGTGAGCTTCACCGACGTGTGGGTGCCCGATGACGCGATGTTCGGCGCCGAGGGCCGCGGCCTGGCCCTGGCCCAGGCCTTCGTGCACGAGAACCGCATCCGCCAGGCCGCCAGCTCGCTGGGCGCGGCCGACTACTGCGTGCGCGAGAGCGTGCGCCATGCGCGCCAGCGCCGGCCCTTCGGCGAGGACCTGGCGCGCAACCAGGGCATCCAGTTTCCGCTGGTCGAGCTGGCCACCCAGGTGGAGATGCTGCGCCTGCTGATCCGCCAGACGGCCTGGCAGATGGACCAGATGCCGCACCCCGAGGTGGAAAAGACGCTGAGCGACAAGGTCTCGATGTGCAACTACTGGGCCAACCGCCTGGTGTGCGAGGCCGCCGACCGCGCGATGCAGGTGCACGGCGGCATCGGCTACAGCCGCCACAAGCCCTTCGAGCACATCTACCGCCACCACCGGCGCTACCGCATCACCGAAGGCTCTGAAGAGATCCAGATGCGCAAGGTGGCGGGCTTTCTGTTTGGCTACATGGGGCCGAACAAGTTCTGACCTTGCTCGCCCCGGCACCCGGCACCAGCGAGATCCGCATTTACCCTTTGCCCCGGCACCCTCGTGTGCAGGTACAGTGTGAAAGCGCTTTCAATGATGCCAAGAACCGACCCGTCCCCGCCGACCACCGCGCCGCGCGCCGCCCTGGCGCACCGCGTGCCACGCCGCCTGCTGCCACGCCTGGGGCCGCGCCGCGCACCCTATGTGCTGCTGCTGCCCTTTCTGGCGCTGTTCGTGGTGTTCGGGCTGTTTCCGCTGGGCTTCAGCCTGTGGCTGGCCTTCCAGAGCTGGGAGCCGACCAGCGGCCTGGGCGCGATGAGCTTCGTCGGCCTGGACAACTTTGCCTTCGCGCTGCAGGACGAGTGGTTCTGGAAGTCGCTGCGCAACACCGCCTGGCTGGCGCTGGCCGCCGGCCTGCCGCAGCACCTGGTGGCCATTCCGCTGGCGGTGTTCATCCACAGCCGCTTCCAGCGCCTGCGCAATGCGGTGATCGGCGCCTACTTCCTGCCCTACATCACCAGCACGGTGGCCATCGCCATCCTGTTCGGCGCGCTGTTCTCCACCGACTACGGCCTGGTCAACCAGGGCATTGCCCAGGCTGCGCGCTGGCCGCTGCTGGGCTGGCTGCTGCCGCAGCAGGCGATTGACTGGATCAACCGCCCCGAGTACCTGCGGCCGACCATCGCGCTGATCGTGTTCTGGCGTTACGTGGGCTTCAACACCGTGCTTTACCTGGCCGCGCTGCAGACCATTCCGAAAGACCTGTACGAGGCCGCGCGCATCGACGGTGCCGGCAGCTGGGCGCGCTTTCGCCACATCACGCTGCCCGGCATCCGCCCGATGGCCTACTTCGGCGTGACGCTCAGCGTCATCGGCGGGCTGCAGCTGTTCGAGGAGCCCTTCGTGCTCACCAACGGCCGCGGCGGCATTGACCAGGCCGGCATGACCGCCGCGATGTACCTCTACCGCCTGGCCTTCGACTTCAATGACTTCGGCGCCGCCAGCGCCATGAGCTGGGTGCTGTGCGCCATCGTGGTGGGCCTGACCTGGGCCACCAACCGCGCCTTCCGCGAGCGGGGCTCGACATGAGCCGCGCACCCGCGGCGCGCGGCATGGCGCTGGGCTCGGCCTACCTGCTGGTGGGCGTGGGCGCGCTGCTGATGCTGGCGCCGTTCTACCTGATGTTCGTGTTTGCCACGCATTCGCGGGCCGACATCTTCAACCTGCCGCCACCGCTGTGGTTCGGCGGTGATGTGCTGGGCAACCTGCAGATCCTCACCGCGCGCATCCCGTTCTGGCGCAACCTGGGCTGGAGCCTGTACGTCGCGCTGGCCAGCACCGCGCTGACCCTGGTGTTCTGCAGCATGGGCGGCTACGCCTTTGCGCGCTTCGAGTTCAAGGGCAAGCGCGCGCTGTTCCTGCTGGTGATGGGCACGATGATGCTGCCCACCTTCATGAAGATGATCCCCAGCTTCATCATCATGGACATGCTGGGCTGGATCGACGAGCCGCGCGCGCTCTACATCCCCGGCGCGGCCAGCGCCTTCGGCATCTTCCTGATGCGCCAGTTCATCGCCGCCTCGGTGCCCACCGAGCTGATCGAGGCCGCGCGGCTCGACGGCTGCGGCGAGCTGGGCATCTGGTGGCGCGTGGTGCTGCCGCTCAGCCGCCCGGCGCTGGGCACGCTGGGCCTGGTGACCTTCATCGCCAGCTGGAACAACTTCGTCGATCCGCTGATCGTCATGCGCAACCCCGAGATGTTCACGCTGCCGCTGGCCCTGCGCAACCTGCAAAGCCCGCTCGACACGCAATGGGGCGCGCTGATGGTCGGCTCGGCCATTGCCACCGTGCCGCTGCTGCTGCTGTTTGTGATGTCGTCGCGCCAGCTCATCGCCGGGCTCACCGCCGGCGCCGTCAAGTGATGCCGTCCGCGCACCGCGATCCCCATCCCCATCCCGATTTCTGCCGCACCGTCCCATGAGCCCCATCGCCCCGCTGCCGACCCAGGCCTTTCCTGCCGACTTCATCTGGGGCGTGGCCACGGCCGCGTTCCAGATCGAGGGCGCGGCCACCGCCGACGGCAAGGGCCCGTCGGTGTGGGACAGCTTCTGCCGCCAGCCCGGCGCCATTGCCGACGCCAGCAACGGCGACGTGGCCTGCGACCACTACCACCGGCTCGAGGCCGACCTCGACCTGATCGCCAGCCTGGGCGTCAACAGCTACCGCTTCTCGGTCAGCTGGCCACGGGTGCAGCCGCTGGGCCAGGGCGCCTGGAACCCTGCCGGACTCGACTTCTACGAGCGCCTGGTCGATGGCCTGCTGGCGCGCGGCCTGCAGGCCCACCTCACGCTCAACCACTGGGATCTGCCGCAGGCCCTGCAGCAGCAGGGCGGCTGGATGCACCGCGACACGGTGCAGCACTTCGTCGACTACGCGCGCGGCATCCAGGCCCGGCTGGGTGACCGGCTGAGCACGCTGGCCACCCACAACGAGCCCTGGGTGATGGCCACGCTGGGCCACGAGACCGGCATCTTCGCGCCCGGCGTGAAAAGCCGGCGCAGCGCCAGCGCGGTGGCCCACCACCTGCTGCTGAGCCACGGCCTGTCGCTGCAGGCGCTGCGCGCCGACGGCGCGCGTGCGCGCCTGGGCATCGTGCTCAACCAGTCGCCGGTGCAGCCGGCCACGCCCAGCGCCGAAGACGCCGCCGCCGCGCGCCTGGAAGACGGCAAGCTGGTGCGCTGGTACATGGACCCGCTGCTGAAGGGCGCCTACCCCGAGGACGTGCTGGCCTGGCTGGGCGACGACGGCCCGCCGGTGCAGGCCGGCGACCTGGCCGCCATCGCCCAGCCGCTCGACTGGCTGGGCCTGAACTACTACTCGCGTGCCGTGGTCAGCGCCAGCGGTGCCTGGGACGCCAGGCAGGGCGGCCTGCCGCTCACCGAGATGGGCTGGGAGATCTACCCGCAAGGCCTCACCGAGCTGCTGCTGCGCCTGAAACGCGACTACGCGGTGCCGCCGCTGGTCATCACCGAGAACGGCGGCGCCTTTCCCGATGCCACCTGGCACGACGGCGAGCTGGCCGACGACGACCGCTGCGCCTACCTGGCCAGCCACATCGGCGCGGTGGGCGACGCGCTGGCTGCCGGTGTGCCGATGGCCGGCTACATCGTCTGGAGCCTGATGGACAACTTCGAATGGGCCTCGGGTTATGCCAAGCGCTTCGGCATCGTGCATGTCGACTACCAGAGCCTGGCGCGCACGCCCAAGCGCAGCGCGCGCTGGCTGAGCGCCTTCATGGCCCGCCAGCGCCTGCTGGCCGCGCGGGGCTGAGCGCATGCTGTCGCGCCGGGGCCTGCTGGCGGCGGGGGCGGGGGGCGCGGCCACGCTGAGCGTGTGGCCGGCCGCGGTGACGGCCAGCGAGGGCCGCGCCCCGCGCGAGGTGCTGACCATCGCCGCCTTTCCGCTGATCGACGAGATCGGCCGCGCCGCGCTGTCGCGCTGGCGCACGCTGCACCCCGAGGTGGCGCTGCGCATCCTCACCCGCCAGTACATCGACCACCACACGGCGATGACCACCGCGCTGTCCACCGCGCGCGGCCTGCCCGACGTGATGGCGCTGGAGGCCAGCTTTGTCGGCCGCTATGCCCGCGGCACCGGCCTGCTCGACCTGCGCCAGCCACCCTTTGGCATCGAGCAGCTGCGCGACCGGGTGGTGCCCTATGCCTATCAGCAGGCGGTCACGGCCACCGGCGCGGTGGTGGCCATGCCCACCGACATCGGCCCCGGCACCATGCTGTGGCGCACCGACATCCTGGGCCGCGCCGGACTCGACGGCAATGCCATCGGCCGCAGCTGGGACGACTACCTGGCCGCCGGCCGGCAGATCA